>JBEBIU010000041.1:0-23574 GCA_040080225.1 Terricaulis sp. | reverse complement strand
GACGCATTGTTTCGGCGAAGTCGCGCTCTCCGGTGAAGTGCGGCCAGCAGGACGCAGCGATTTACGCCTGAAAGAAGCCGCCAAGCTCGGCTTCACCGACGCCCTCGCGCCGCCGCAAAAAAAAGGCGCCGCCAGCGTAGGCGTAAGAGTCCGCGCGATCGCCCACATCAACGAACTCGCGGCCGCGATTGCGGGGGGGTGAATATGGTCGGAGCGGCAAGATTCGAACTCGCGACCCCCAGTCCCCCAGACTGACGATCGATAATCGCCACCGCTAAGATGCCGAGAAACGCGCTGCCCTCGCGGCCTGGGCGAACCTGCTTGCTGAAATAGTCTCAGAACCGCGACACGCTGCCGTGCGCTTGGCCGCACGCTGATCAACGACGGGAAGCCGCCGCGTCTTGTTGTTAATCTCCGAACGCGGCCGCGAGCATCGCGCTTGCCAATTCGGGCGTCAGTGGGAGCGGATTGCCGCCGGCGGTGGGGTCTTCGAGCGACATGGCGACGATGCGGTCGAACTCGTCGCGCGGCACGCCGAAGGCGGAAAGATTGGCCGGGACCTCAAGCTCAGCGCTCAGCTTGCGCACGAAGCCTAAGAAGCCGTCGAAACCGCCTGCGATATCCAGATAAGCTGCGAGCCGTTTGATCTTTTGCTCGATGCCAGCCCGGTTGGCTTGGAGCACGGCGGGCATCACCACAGCATTGGTCATGCCGTGATGTGTGTTGTACAAAGCGCCGATCGGATGGCTCAAGGCGTGTATGGCGCCGAGACCTTTCTGGAACGCAGTCGCGCCCATAGCGGCGGCGCTCATCATATGCCCGCGGGCTTCGATGTCCGTGGGGCTTTGGTAGGCGCGCGGCAGATATTCTTTCACCAGGCGCATGCCCTCGAGCGCGATCCCTTCCGCCAGCGGATGATAGGACGGCGCGCAAAAGGCTTCCAGGCAATGGGCGAAGGCGTCAAGACCTGTCCCCGCAGTGATCAGGGGTGGCATACCGACAGTGAGTTCGGGGTCGCAGATGACGAGGCCGGGCATCATCTTGGGGTGGAAGATCACTTTCTTCACGTGCGCCTTGGCATCGGTGATCACGCCGGCGCGGCCGACTTCCGAGCCGGTGCCTGCGGTGGTCGGCACCGCGAGAATCGGGGCGATGGCTTTGGAATCGGCGCGCGTCCACCAATCGCCGACATCCTCGAAATCCCAGATCGGACGCGTCTGATGCGCGGCGAAAGCGACCAGCTTGCCAAGATCCAGCCCCGAGCCTCCCCCAAAGGCGATCACGCCATCGTGCGCGCCGGCGCGATAAGCGGCGATGCCGGCTTCGAGATCCTCGCCGGTCGGATTTGAGCGCACGTCGGAGAAGACCGCGCCGCCCAATCCCGCTGCCGCCAGTAGCGCCAGCGCATTCTGCGTGATCGGCAGCGTTGCCAGCGCTTTGTCGGTCACCAGCAGCGGCCGCGCCATGCCGAGCGCGCGCGCGTGATCGGGCAATTCCTTGACCCGCCCCGCACCAAACCTGATCGCGGTGGGGTAGTTCCAATTGGCGCTAATGCTCATCACGTCCTCAGATGATACGATTTCGGTCGCGTCAAATTGTGAAATCCGATCACCGACAGCGCGCCGCCGCGGCCGGTGTCTTTGCAGCCGGTCCAGCACAAGGCGGGATCGAGATAATCGCAACGATTCATGAACACGGTGCCGGTTTGGATTTGCGCGCCGATGGCCTCGGCGCGCGCCACATCCTTGGTCCAGATGGAAGCGGTTAGGCCGTAATCGGAGTCGTTCATGAGCGCGATGGCTTCCTCATCGTTCTTCACCTTCATAATGCCGACCACCGGCCCGAAACTCTCTTCCCGCATCACCCGCATGCTATGGTCCACATCGACGAGAATTTGCGGCGCGAGATAAGGCGTGCCGGCCTTGTCAGCCGGGAAGCGCTTCACATCGATCAGTGCGCGGGCGCCGGCGTGCAGCGCTTCTTGCGTTTGCGCACGCACCAGATCGGCAAAGCGCGTCTGCGCCATGGGCCCCAAGCTGGTTTCCGGATCGAGCGGATTGCCCAGCTTGTAGGCGT
This sequence comes from Terricaulis sp., assembly GCA_040080225.1. Lineage (GTDB taxonomy): Bacteria > Pseudomonadota > Alphaproteobacteria > Caulobacterales > Aquidulcibacteraceae > Vitreimonas. The sequence goes on along the minus strand of JBEBIU010000041.1, from coordinate 21,498 downwards.
TGGTAAGCGCCGCCGCTTGCTCGACAAAAGCGTCGAAATGTTTCTCAGCGACGTAAATGCGCTCAATCCCGCAGCAGCATTGGCCGGAATTGTACATCGCGCCATCGACCAGCGTTTCAACCGCCCGCGTCACGTCGGCATCGTCGCAGACGTAAGCGGGATCCTTGCCGCCGAGCTCCAGTCCGATGCCGGTGAAAGTTCCCGCCGCCGCGCGCTCGATCGCCTTGCCGCCGCCGACCGAGCCGGTGAAGTTCACAAAATCCACCGCGCCCGCGCCGAGCAAGGCTTCCGTGACCTGATGGTCAAGCGTCAGATTGCGGAACAGGCCACGCGGCAAGTCGGATTTGTCCGCCGCTTGTTGGAAGCGTTCGCCTACCAGCAGTGTTTGCGTGGCGTGCTTCAATACCAAAGCGTTGCCGGCGATCAGCGCGGGAACGATTGTGTTGATGGCGGTGAGATAGGGATAATTCCACGGCGCGATCACCATCACCACGCCAAGGGGCTCGCGCGCGATAAAGCGCTTGAACGCGGCGCTGGATTCGATCTCAATATTGGCGAGCGCCGGTGCGGCGATGCCAGCCATATAATCCACGCGTTCTTTCATCGGGCCGAACTCGCCGCCAAAACGCACCGGCCTGCCCATTTGCCGGGCTAGTTCGGGGACCATTTCGTCCTTCATCACCAGCAATGCGGCGACAAAGCCCTGCACTTTGGCGATGCGCTCGGCCAGCGGCGCGCACGCCCACGCACGCTGCGCGCCGCGCGCCGCGGCAATGGCCCCTTGCGCGGCCTCCAGGCTTGCGCCTTCGCGAGTGACGTAGATGGAATTGTCGATGGGGGAGATGAGGTTGAGCGTGGTCATGGGATTCTCTCAATATCTCTCGAAGCCGCGCATCAAGTCCCAATCGGTGATGCGGCGGTCGTATTCGAGTTGTTCCCAATTGGCGGTGTGGACATAGTGCTCGACCACCTTGTCGCCAAGCGCGGCGCGCAGCATGGCTGACCCGGCGAAAGCTTCGGTCGCGGCGCGCAGAGTGCGGGGAATATCGCGTAATTCGGCCTGATTGTATGCGTCGCCGACAAACGGCGCAGACAGCGGAAGTTTTTCTTCCACCCCCTTCAGCCCCGCCGCGATCAGTCCGGCGAAAGCCAGATACGGATTGAGATCGGCGCCGCCAATGCGGCATTCGATGCGCACTGCGCTTGAGCGCGCCCCGCAAAGCCGAAAGCCCGCGGTGCGGTTATCGTCGCTCCACACCAATTTCGTCGGCGCGAAAGTGCCGGCCATGAAGCGCTTGTAGGAATTGATGTAGGGCGCGAGCAACAGCGTCATGTCCGGCGCGTACTTGATTTGCCCAGCGAGGAATTGCTTCATTAGCTCGGACATGCCGAGCTTGTCCTTGCCATCCTTGAACAGCGCCGCCTTGCCGGCTTTGTCCCAGAGCGACATGTGGATGTGGCAGGAGGAGCCGGCCAGATCGTAGCGCCATTTGGCCATGAAGGTGATGGCCTTGCTGTGCTGGATGGCAATTTCCTTCATGCCGTTTTTCATAATCACGTGGCGATCAGCCATGGTCAGCGCATCGGCGTAGCGGACGTTGAGCTCCTCTTGGCCCGGTCCCCACTCGCCCTTGGAATTTTCCACCGGGATGCCGGCCTTCTGCAGGCCGTTGCGCATGGCGCGCATCACCGGCTCTTCCTTGGAGGTCTGCAGGATATGATAATCTTGAATGTAATCGCCGGCGGTGATGGCGTCGCGATAATGCTTCTGGCGCAGGCTGCGGTAATCCTCGTCAAACAGATAGAATTCCAACTCCGAGGCCGTGAACGCCGACATACCCAGAGCATCGAGGCGCGCCAGTTGCGCCTTCAGAATTGAGCGCGGTGCGTGCGGGATCGGTTTGTGTTCGTGGTGATCTTCGAGGTCGCACAGCACCAAGGCCGTGCCCGGCAACCAGGGCGTGACACGCATGGTGGCGAGGTCCGGCTTCATCACGAAGTCGCCATAGCCGCGCTGCCAGCTTGAGGCTTCGTAGCCCGGCACCGGTTCCATATCGATGTCGTTGGCCAAAAGGTAGTCGCAGCCGTGGGTTTCCTCGTGCGCGCCATCGACGAAGAAGTGCGCCTGGAAACGCTTGCCGACGAGCCGTCCCTGCATGTCGGGAAAACACACCAGCACCGTATCGATGTCGCCAGACGCGGTGAGTTTGCGCAAGGCGTCGAGCGTCAGCATGCCGTCCATTTGGTCGCTTCCTTTGGTGATAAATCACACAACCATCCCCGGATTGCGCGAAGCGCAAGTCCGGGGCCCATAAACTCGAAGGCTTGTGTTTATAGGCCCCGGACTGCCGGCTGCGCCGACATCCGGGGATGGGTGTCAAAGCTTCATCGTCTTACTACCGCTTCACTTGCCCCACCGCCACTTCAGCGGCGGTGATCGCGGCTTGGCGCGCAGCGACATCGGCCTCGGTAATCGGCGGGCCTTTGAAGCGGCGCATCTCCAGACCGAACCAGACGATGGCGGTGATTACTGCGATGACGCCGAGGAAGATCAGCGCCTTATCGTTGGGCGGTTGAGTGCCGATATAAAAGATGAAGCCCGCAATCAAAATACACAGAAACGCGACAACGCGGAACAGGGGCCCCATGTCCCATGGCCCCATGGTTTTCCACTTGTTGCCATAAGCCAGCATGCCCGCGCCGATCGGCATTGCGTAGGAAACGTAGAGCGCGATCGAGGTCACCGCCACTGCGACGGAATATGCGTCCGCATATGCCACGAACGCCACCGCCAAGGCCGCGCCAACCCAGATCGCCGCCACCGGTACGCGCCATTTCGGGCTGACCTTGGCCAAGGTCGCCGACATCGGCAGCCCCTTGTCGCGCGCAAAGGCGAAGATCATGCGGCTGACCGAGGTCACCGTCGCCAGGCCGCAAATGAATTGCGCCACCAGGATGATGCCGTAGATGACCTGCTTCAGGGTTTGCGGGATCGTCGCGTCCATCACCCAGAAGAACACGTTCCAGCCCTGCTTCGCAGCTTCGTCCATATTCGGAATCGCCAACACGAACGCGCACGAAAACAGCCAGGCGAACAATACTGCCCAGAACACCGAATGGATGATCGCGGTCGGCACGTGGTGCGCGGCTTTGTGGGTCTCTTCCGAAGTATGCGCCGAGGCGTCATAGCCGGTGAGCGTGTAGATCGGCAGCAACATGCCGAGCATGAACACGGTCATGATCGAAGCAGTTTGCGGCCAGACGGGCGCAGCGGGGTCGCCACTTCCGGAATAATTGGTGAAGGTCCAGAGCCGGCTGAAATCGTGGCTCTCGGCATAAAAATAGAGCGCGCCGGTCAACAGAATTGCGCCAGCGAGGATCAGATAGCCGGAAAAGTCCGTGAGCCGCGAAGTGGTGCGGATGCCGAGATGGTTGATCAAGGCGTGTGCGCCCGTAATCAAGGCGACGAACGCCACTTTGGTGACGTAGGTATCCTCAATCCCCAACATCGGCGCGAACGAGCCGATGAAGAAATAATAGGTGCCGACATTGATCGCCGCCAGCACCGTGATCAGACCCAGCAGGTTCATCCACGCCGTCAGCCAACCCCAGAAGCGTCCGCCCAGGATCGAACTCCAATGATAGAGCCCGCCCGCCGTGGGATAAGCCGAAGCGATCTGCGCCATGCCAACCGCGAACAGAAGCGCGCAGCCCCCGCCCACCAGCCAACCTATGCCGAGTGCAGCCCCGCCCGCGCCGCTGGTTCCCTGCGCCAGCGAATTGATGCCGCCGGACAAGATGCAGATGATCGAAAACGAGATGGCGAAGTTCGAAAAATGCCCCATGGTTCGGGACAATTCCTGCGCATAGCCCATCTTGTGCAGTGTTTTGACGTCCTCTTCGGACGCGCTTGGACCTGGTTTCGCCATTTTCGCTCTCCTCCCGATTATGAATGTTCTCACGCGCCACTTTGTTTCTGTTTGACGCCGAGCGCTTGCATGGCCGCGTTTACGGCCTCCGCCAGAAGCCGCGCCCATCGCGCCTGGCCGATCTCATCTTGAATTAGATCATTGCGCACTTCGATCATCATGGTCGCGCGCCCGCCGCCATGGCGGTTCATGCAATAGTACACGCCGTGCGTAGGCGCGTAGGGTTCGTTGCGGCCAATCACGAGGCTCGCATCGCGTGCGAGCGCCTCGATTGCTACGTCGGCGAGGCGCGCATCCTCCGCATGCAGAATGCCGGCGTGCCACGGTCGCGCCTTCGCCGACAGCACCGGCGTAAAGCTGTGCACCGCGATCAGCGCTTCGACCTGCGGGTTGCGGCGCAGATGCGCCTCGATGGCCTGGTGATAGGGGGTGTGAAAGGCGGTGACGCGCGCGGCGCGCTGCTCGGCGCTCAGCGCCCGATTGCCGGGAATGAGAGCGCCCTCGGCCGCTTCGGGAATGAGATCGGGCGCTGCAAGATCGCGGTTGGGATCGATCAGCAGGCGCGAGGCGGGGGCGGCGACGAGGGCAGCGTCCAGGATTTTGGCCATACGCCGCGCCAACGCATATGCGCCGATATCCCAGGCGACATGATCGGCGAGCGCGGCTTGGCTCAGCCCCAGGCCGGCAAATTCCGGCGGCATAAAATTGGAGGCGTGCTCGCAGGTCAGCAGCAGCGGCGCGCGGCCTTGCACGTTATGAACCACGGCCTCCATGCGCCCAATGCCGGCCATCCAGGCTCCCTCGTCAGCGGCGCCAGTTTTCCGGATTGTGCGATCTTGTCAATCTTGGAATAATGGTTTCAGGTCGGACGGCCTGATGACGCGCCCAAGTATTGAGACCGAAATCCACGCCAGCATAGGCCGCCTAACGGCCGCGGAGGCCCGCGCGGCGCGCGCGCTGCTGGCGGATTATCCGAGCCTTGGCCTGGCGCCGGTGGCGGAATTCGCCAGAAGCGCCGGCGCCAGTGGAGCGACAGTGCTGCGGTTCATCGGCCAGATCGGCTTTGCCTCCTATCCCGACTTTCAGCGCCGACTGCGCGAAGAATTGAGCGAGCGCAGCAAATCGCCGTTGCAAAGGGCACCGTCCGCAGCGGTGGTCGGCGCCGCCGACGACTTTCTGCCGTCATTCGCCGGACAGATTGCGGAAAATATGCACGAAACCGTCCAGCGTCTGCCAGCGGCTGAGTTCGAAGCCGTGTGCGCTCTGCTCACTGACGCGCGCGGGCAATGCCACATCGCCGGCGGACGCTTCACGGGCCCGATCGCCTCCTATCTCGCCGCACACCTGCGGGTAGTGCGCAGCGGCGTGCGCCGTTTGGAGGAGGCCGTTTCCAGCCGCGCTGACCAGATCCTGGACGTGAAAGCGCGCGATTGCGTCGTCATTTACGACATCCGCCGCTACGATGGGGACCTGTTGCTGCTTGCCAAGGCCGCGCGAGCGCGGGGCGCTCAGGTGGTGTTGATCACCGATTCCTGGATTTCACCGGTATCGCGCCAAGCGCGCCTGGTGCTGCCCTGCAACGTCGAGGTCGGCCGCGCCTGGGACTCGAGCGCGGCGCTATTTGTGCTCACCGAAGCGATTATCGCGCGCGTCACCGAACGCGGCTGGGAAACCGCCCGCGCCCGCATGGCCGCAAAGGAAGATCTGGCAGATTCATGAGGGTGCGTTAGCGGATGCCGTTGAACGCGTTTACGAGCTTCGGGCCTGTGAAGTTCTCGCCCGATTGCATATCGCCATTGAAAACGCCGCCGCACGCCTTCAGGTCCAGGTCTAATCGTTGAAGGTCGGATTTGAGGCCGCCTTCCCGCTCTTTCTGCATGAAGTCCCGATAAACCCGCCGCAAGACCGCGTAAGCGTCAGTGCTGGCGGCGCCGCGCGTGGGCGAGCCGTCCGAATAGACGAGGTCCTGCTGCATCAGGGAATAGAAGCGCCCCACCAGCGCGAACGCATCGGGGTCGAGGTTCTTCTGGAAGGCGCTCGCGACGCACACGCAATCTGCGCCCTGGAATCCCTCGCTGTCGACAAAACCGCTGTGAGCCGTCACATCGGAAGCCCTCGGCGCACACGCGCTCGCCGCGGCTACGCCCAGCGCAAGCAGAAAGGCTCGCAGCGCGCCGCAAAATCGCGGAAGCGCTGCGGCGCGCCGGGCGGTCGTTGCTGATGGTCCGCGCATGCGCCGTCGCCCTCAATCGCTGCTGCTGAAAATTGGTCGGAGCGGCGAGATTCGAACTCGCGACCCCCAGTCCCCCAGACTGGTGCGCTAACCGGGCTGCGCCACGCTCCGACGGCCGCAACCAGGGCTGGCCTGGACGCGGGAGCGCTCTCTTAGCGGCAAGGTGCGCCCGCCGCAATCGCTGGCTCAGCGGCCGCGGTTCATCCACGCGAACAGCGGCTTCAACGGAAAAACCCACACGATCCCGGCGACCGCGAAATAGGCGACCTGCCCCCACGCCGGCAGCGTCGGCGTCAAGAATGTCCCTAATGTCGCAGCGGCGCCGGCATAGAGCCCCAGATAGGCAAGCAGCGCTGAACAACCCAGCGCCTTGCGCGTGCGCGATTGCATGAACCTCTCCCACGCGGCGGCGCGTCGCGTTTGCGCTAATGTGCTCAGGCCTTATGGGAATTGCGATGAGCACCGCAAGCGCAGTCACCCGGTACGAGCCGCCTCGCGATCTTTGGGTTGGCGTCTGGCTGCTGGCGATCACTGTGCTCGTCTTCGCCATGATCCTGGTCGGGGGCGCGACGCGGCTGACCGACAGCGGGCTCTCGATCACTGAGTGGAATTTGGAGAAAGGGTTGATCCCCCCGTTCAGCGCCGAGCGTTGGGCCGAAGAATTCGCGCTCTATCAGCACACCACCGAATACCAAATGCAGAACCAGGGCATGAGCCTCGCGGAATTCCAGGCGATCTATTGGTGGGAATGGGGACACCGGTTTCTCGGCAAAATGATCGGCCTCGCGTTTGCAACACCGTTCGCATTCTTCTGGGCCACGGGGCGTCTGCGCGGGCGGTTCTGGCCAGTGCTGGCGCTGTTTGCACTCGGCGGCGCGCAGGGCGCGATCGGCTGGTGGATGGTGACGAGCGGGCTGTTTTCGGGCCTGGACGTGAGCCCGGTGCGGCTGGCGATCCATCTGGGCATGGCGCTCGCTCTGCTTGCGGGCGCGTTGTGGCTGGCGATGGATGCGCTTGGCTGGCCTCGCGACCGTGCGGACATCGGCGTCTCCGCTCGCGCTGCATGGGCGTTCGTTGCGCTGTTGTTTGCGCAGATCATGTTCGGCGCATTGCTGGCAGGCGCCGACGGCGGGCCCGCCTATTCCGACTGGCCCACGATCGGGCGTGAATTGATCCCAGCGCACGCGTTTTCGCTTGAACCGCTCTGGCGCAATTTCACCGAGCATCACGCCACCCAACATTTGCTGCATCGCACGTTAGGCTATTGCATCGCCCTCGCCGCTTTCGCGCTGGCGTGGTTTGGGATGCGGCGCGGAAACGGCATTGGCCGACGCTTGGCGTTGGCGCTGGGCGCGCTGGCGCTGATCCAGGCGCTACTTGGGGTCGCCGCAATCGTCACCGGCGCACACCTGGCGCTGAGCCTCGCGCACCAGGCCTGCGCGGCGCTGCTTTGGACGTTGGCGACGCAGGCCGCTAGAGTAGCTGGTAATGCCATACCACAACGCTAACCTATTCCAATATAACACTTATTCTAGACCTATTGACGTCGACGCGCCCTTCCACTACACGCCGCGCCTTCGTTTTCGTCAGGACCCATTCCCATGCGCACTCAATCGACGCGCTCGGCCAAGGCTTCGGAGATCACCCACGGCTGGATCGTGGTTGACGCCGAAGGCGTCGTGGTCGGCCGCCTCGCCTCCTTCATCGCGCTGCGCCTACGCGGCAAGCATCGCGCCGATTTCACCCCCCATGCCGACACCGGGGATCACGTCGTGGTCATCAACGCCGAAAAAGTGGCGCTGACCGGCAAGAAGCTGACCGACAAGATCTATTATCGCCATACCGGCTATCCTGGCGGCATCAAGGAACGCGTCGCCGGCAAAGTGCTCGTGGGAAAGCATCCCGAGCGCGTGCTGGAAAAAGCCGTCGAGCGCATGATGCCGAAGGAAAGCCCACTGGCGCGCCAGCAATTGGCGAAGCTTCGCGTCTATGCCGGCGCTGAGCATCCCCACGCCGCGCAGAACCCCAAGATTGTCGATTTCAAATCGAAGAACCGCAAGAATTCGAGGATCGGCTAATGTCCATGAGCGAAACCGCCCAAGGCCTTGGATCGCTCGGCGATCTGACCGGCGCGCCCGTACGCGTTGAGCAAAACGTCGCCGTACTGCGCGAACGCAAGGTCGACAAACTTGGCCGCGCCTACGCCACCGGCAAGCGCAAGAACGCCATCGCGCGTGTCTGGGTGAAGCCCGGCAAGGGCAAAATCATCATCAATGGCCGCGAGAGCGACGTCTATTTCGCGCGCCCCGTGCTGCGCATGATGATCAACCAACCGTTCAAGATCACCAATCGCGAAGGCGAGTTCGACGTGGTGTGCACGGTGACAGGCTCGGGGCTCTCAGGCCAAGCCGGCGCGGTGCGCCACGGCATCTCCAAGGCGCTCTCCGATTACGAGCCACCGCTGCGGCCGGCGCTGAAGCACGCCGGCTTCCTCACCCGCGACAGCCGCGTGGTCGAGCGCAAGAAATACGGCAAAAAGAAAGCCCGCAGAAGCTTCCAGTTCTCGAAGCGCTAAGCGTTTCAAATTCTGGTATTCAGGACGGGCGCTTCGGCAACGGAGCGCCCGTTTTGTTTATCAGCGTTGGCCGACGACGGGGATTGAACCCGCACCCCAAGCGGAGCCCGTTGTCACGGAGTGTCTACCAATTCCACCACATCGGCCGATGCGAGAAATAGGATAGAGAATGGCGAAAGTCTTCATCGACGGCGAAGCGGGCACCACCGGCTTGCAAATCCGCGAGCGGCTGGAGGGCCGGCGCGATCTTACGCTGGTCTCCATTGATCCCGAGAAACGCAAGGACGCAATGGAGCGCAAGCGCCTCCTGAACAGCGTCGATGCTGTCATCCTCTGCCTGCCTGACGATGCCGCGAAAGAGGCAGTCGCGCTGATCGACAACGACGCAGTGAAGGTGATCGACGCCTCCACCGCGCACCGCATCGCGCCGAACTGGACTTACGGCTTTCCCGAAATGGCGACGGATCAGCGCGTGAAGATTGAGGCGTCAACGCGCGTGTCCAATCCGGGCTGCTACCCCACCGGCTTCGTCGCCCTCGCGCGCCCGCTTGTCGAAGCGGGGCTGATCCCGCGCGATTGGCCGCTCAGCGTCAACGCAGTCTCCGGTTATTCCGGCGGCGGCAGGGCGATGATCGCGGAGTTCGAGGATGAAACTTCGCCAGCATTCACACGCGCTCCCTATCGCATCTATGCGATGGCGCAGCGGCACAAGCACGCGCCCGAGATGCAGTATTATGCGGGCCTCACATGCGAACCGATTTTTTCGCCGAGCGTTGGGCGCTATCGGCAAGGCATGATCGTCGAGATTCCGCTGGCGCTGGCGGCGCTGTCTGCGCGGCCCAGGCTTGCGGACGTTCACGATACGCTTGTGCGCGCTTATGAGGGCGAGCGCTTCGTCAACGTCGCATCGCTCGCGGAAGCCGCCGCGCTGAGGACGCTCGATCCGGAGGGCTTGAACGGCACGAACGCGTTGAAGCTCTTCGTGTTCGGTCACGATGAGCAAGCACGACTGGTGGCGTTGTTGGATAATCTAGGAAAAGGCGCGAGTGGCGCGGCGGTGCAGAATCTGAATCTGATGCTGGGATTGGATGAGGGCGCGGGTTTGTGAGTGATTGGGAGCGCGTGGCCTCCGGCCGCGCTAGCGTCGCCGGAGGCGACGCGCTCCAACCTCCCACGCGCCGCTCAGACCTTCAACCGCAACTGCCCAACATAATCGCGCTTGCCTACCATCACGCCCTCGTGGCGCAGGATGTCGTAAGCCGTCGTGGCGTGGAAATAGAAGTTCGGCAGCGAGAACGACGTCAGGAAATTCTCCGCCGTGAACGGCAGTTTGAAATCCTTGAGTTCGAAACGCATGTCGCGGCCCTCATGGGCGTTGATGTCGCCCGGCGTGAACGCTTCAAGCGTCTGCAGCGCGCCGGCGAGCTTGTGTCTGAGGTCGGCGAAGGTCGCGGGCGGCGGCGTAAAGTCCGGGGAAAACACGCCCCCCGCCAACGCCTCCAGCGCGCCAACCGAATGAGTGACCGTGGACTTTATTTGATAATTGAACGGAAACATGTCCTCGAACAGACGCGCCTCGATGAGTTCGGACGCCGCTAGCGATTTCGCTGCGCAGTGTGCTTCGGCCTTTTCGAGCAATCCTACCATTGCGCCCAGCGTTTGACGAAAAGATGGGACGGTGACCTCGTAGAGTGAAAATGGCATGGCGGACTCCTTCGCGCCGCGCTTATGGACCTTCGAGAGGGCGACCGCAAATGAGAGCTTATTCCTGGCCCGAGCGCACTTTCACATAAGCGCCCGGCGCGTCGCAAATGGGCTTGAGCTTGCCGTCCCCCGGCGTACGCGCAGGAACGTCCGCGCCGGCTCGGGTGCGGAGCCATTGATCCCAATAGGGCCACCAGGAGCCTGGATATTCGTGCGCGAACGCGAACCAATCCTCCAGGCCGCCCTTCAAATTCTTGTTGGTCCAATACTGATATTTGTTCGCCGCCGGGTGATTGATTACCCCGGCAATATGGCCTGAGCCGGCGACAACAAATTCCACCGCCCCGCCGAACGCAAGTGCGCTACGAAACACCGAGGCCGCTGGCGCGATGTGATCTTCCTTTGAACTTTGCATGAAGATCGGGATAGTCACGTCCTTGAGCGATAATTTCACGCCGTCGAGTGTGAGCTTGCCCTCGCTCAGCGCATTGTCGCGATAAAAACGACGCAGATAATAAAGGTGCAGCGCCTTCGGCATGCGGGTCTGATCCGCGTTCCAATAGAGCAGATCGAATTGCGGCGGCGCCTTACCGATATAGTAATTATCGACCACGTAATTCCAGATGAGGTCGTTGGAGCGTAGCGCGTTGAACGTGTCGGCCATGGTTTGCGCGTCAAGTACGCCGCCATGTTCGTCCATCTTCGCTTCTAGGAATTTTATGCTGGCCTCATCGGTGAACACTAGCAGGTCTCCCGCGCATTTGAAATCGGCCTGGCTAGCGAAGAAAGTCGCGCTCTGGATGCGGGCGTCGCCCTGCTTGGCCATGTGCGCCAAACTCGCCGCCAGCAGCGTGCCGCCGACGCAATAGCCCACGGTGTTGACGGTCTCCGCGCCGGTTGCGTCCTGCGCCGCTTGCACGGCTGCGTACACGCCCTCGCGCATGTAATCCTCGAAGCCGGTCTCGGCCATGTCTTCGTCGGGATTGACCCACGAAACCAGCAGCACGGTGTGGCCTTGCTCGACCAACCATTTGATCATGGAGTTCTTCGGCTGCAGATCGAGGATGTAGAATTTGTTGATCCAGGGCGGAAAGATCAGCAGCGGGACCTCGTGCACGGTTTCCGTGGTCGGCGCATATTGGATGAGTTCGAACACGCGGTTGCGGAACACCACTTTGCCTGGCGTGGTGGCGACGTTTTCGCCGACCTTGTAGGCGTCGAGATCAGTTTGCGAGATCGCCAGCGTTCCGTGCCCGCGCTTCAAATCGCCCGCGAGATTCTCTACGCCTTTGACCAGGCTCTCGCCCCCCGTGCGCAACAATTCGCGCAAAGCGGCGGGATTGGTCATCAGAAAATTCGAGGGCGATGCGGCGTCCACCGCCTGCTTGATGAAAAATTGCGCCTTACGTTTGGTGGCTTCATCGACGCCTTGGGTTTTCTCGATAAGATCGGTGATGAAGTCGGCATTGGCGAGATAGGATTCGCGCAACATCGAGAACGCCGGGTTCGATCGCCATTCTGGATCGCGGAAACGCTTGTCGCGCGCGAGCCCCTCTTCCTGGGCTTGGCCGGTCATCATGTACGCGGCATGGCGCTGCCAGATGTCGGCGTAGCGGCGCCACAAATGGGCGTGGGCGTCGCGCAGGGTTTCGGGTTGCTGGGCGAGGTGGACCCACACGTCGTTGAGAGCATTCTGGACCCCCAACGGATCGGGCGCCCAGGCGCCGGGTTCCTTGCCCTGCTCCAGAAAAGCTGTGGAGAACACCTGATTCGCCCGCGCCATCGCCTGGGTCAAATTGCCCGAGAGCGTGGCGAGGCTCTCGGCGGTCTGCTCCAGCATGATTGCGCTGAGCGGCGCAGCGGCGGCCGGCGCAGCCTTGGCGGGTTCGGATTTGGGTGCGGGCGCTTTCGCCTTGCGTTTGCGCCTTTTGGGCGGCGGGGCTTCACCGCTATCGGTCGTCATTGGGCGCTCCTGTTGCGCGATTGTAAGGCCGCCTCCGGTGGTGGCGCAAAGCCTTGCTTTGATATAGAGCCGATGAAAAGACGGTTTCCGGCGCGGAGAAAGCAGAATGATCCAGTTCAGATTGGCCCTTCTGTCCCTGCTCGCGCTTGGGGCCTGCACCCAGACCAATGCCGGCCAGCAGCCCGCCTGGATGGCGGAAAGGTCCGAAGAAGACCCCCGCGGCTACCCCAATTTGCGCGAGGTGCCGCGCACCACCATCGCCAATACTGATGCCGAGCATTGGTCCGAAGCCCAAAGCGAACTGGCCGCCGCGGCCGCTGCATTGCGATCCAATCCGCGCGGTCAATATGTCGCCCCCGAGGACCCTGCTGTGTTCGTGGAGCAAGCGCGCACCGACCTCGAAGCCGCGCGCCAGTCTCACGAGCCGAATTAAACACGATGGGCTCCATGTTCGATCTGACCGGGCGCGTGGCGCTGGTCACCGGGGGCAATGGCGGCATTGGGCTCGGGATGGCCGAAGGCCTCGCCAGCGCCGGCGCTGCTGTCGAAATCTGGGGCACCAACGCTGAAAAAAATGCGCACGCACTCGAGCGCCTTTCCAGGCACGGAACCAAGGTCAATGCGCGCAGCGTGGATGTTGCAGACGAAGCGGCGGTGGTTGCGGCGATGCAGGCCGCCATCGCCGAGTTCGGCCGCATCGATGCGTGCTTTGCCAATGCCGGCATAGCCAATCGTTGGAAATCGTTCCTCGATATCGGCGGCGATGAGTATCGCCGGCTCATGGCGATCAATGTCGATGGCGTGCTCTGGACCATGCGCGAAGCGTGCCGGCACATGCGCGCGCGCGCCGAAGGGGGCGATCCAGGCGGTTCGATTGTGGCGGTTTCGAGCATGGTTTCCGACCAAGGCGCGCCGCGCAATCAGGACTACGCAGCCTCGAAAGCGGCGGTGCCGGGCTTCGTGCGCGGCGTCGCGGTTGAGTTTGCGCGTTACGGCGTTCGCGCCAACGCGATCGAGCCCGGCTGGGTCGAGACCGACATGACCGGGGCGCTGCAAAGCAATCCCAAATTCACCGAACAAGTGCTCGCCCGTGTGCCGCAGCGGCGCTGGGGCAAGGCCGAGGAATTCGCCGGGATCGCCGTCTATCTCGCCAGCGACGCCAGTTCGTTTCACAATGGCGACACCATCCGCATCGATGGCGGCTACGGCGTGTATTGAGACTTGCCACGATAGAATCGGGGTATCGATCGGCGCATGGGGCAAGCAGCGGCGAAACTCCCGACCACCAGCAGCGCCTTTCTCGGCGTCGAGCGCTCGCTCACCGGACGGCGCTGGCGCGCGCGCGTCGCCGAGCCTGGACTGGTTGATGCGTTGCGCCGGCAATTCCACCTGCCCGAGATCGCCGCGCGCCTGCTGGCGTCGCGCGGCGTCGTGCTTGAGCGGGCGGCGAATTTTCTTGACCCTACTCTGAAGGCTTTGTTTCCGGACCCGTCGAGCTTCACCGACATGGATGAAGCGGCGCGCGTGATCGAGGACGCCATCGTGGGCGGACGTTCCTGCGCGGTGCTCGCCGATTACGATGTCGATGGCGGCTCCTCGGCGGCGCAATTGGTGCGCTATTTCCGCGCGCGCGGCCGCACGTTGCAAATCTATGTGCCCGACCGGATGAAGGAGGGCTACGGCCCTTCCGCGTTGGCGTTCGAGCGCTTGAAAGCCCAAGGCGTCGCACTTGTGATCACGGTCGATTGCGGCGCGGCCGCCGAGGGGCCGCTCAACGCCGCCGCCGATCTGGGACTCGACGTGATCGTTCTTGACCATCATTTGATGGCGGGGCCGCCGCCGAAGGCGCGCGCGGTGGTCAACCCGAACCGACTCGATTGCCGCTCCGGCCAAGGCGATCTAACAGCGGCCGGCGTGGTGTTGGTGACGATGGCTGCGATCAACCGCGAAGCGCGGCGGCGCGGCTCTATCGGCTCGAACAATTTGCCCGATCTGATGCAGATGCTCGATCTCGCCGCCATCGGCACGGTGTGTGACGTGGCCCCGTTGACTGGCTTCAATCGCGCGATCGTCGCGCAAGGTTTGAAAGTGCTCCGCAACGGTAAAAATATCGGCCTTGCAGCGCTTGGCGACAGCGCCGGGCGCAAGGGCGTGGCGAGCGTCTACGATTTCGGCTTCGTGCTCGGCCCTCGCATCAATGCCGGCGGGCGCGTCGGCGACGCGTCGCTGGCCACGCGACTGCTCTCTACCGAAGACCCCGACGAAGCGCACGAACTCGCCGCCGCGCTCGAAGCGCTCAACGCCGAACGCCGCCAGCGCGAAGCCGAGATGCTCGCGGAAGCGGAAACCGCCGCAATCGCTGAAGCGGAGCTGCGCTCGGTGGTGATCGTCGGCTCGCACCGCTGGCACCCCGGCGTCATCGGCATCGCAGCCGGCCGACTCAAAGATCGGTTGATGAAGCCGACCATCGTGCTCGGCGGCGTCAATGAGCATGAGCCGGCGAAAGGCTCCGGACGCTCGACGCCGGGCGTAAATTTGGGCGCGGCGGTGGCGGCGGCCAAGGAAGCTGGCCTGCTCATTAATGGCGGCGGGCACGCGGCTGCTGCTGGATTGACGGTCGAATGGGAGCGCGTCGGAGCGCTGAAGGATTTTCTCTCCGAGCGCCTGGCCGGCGAGATGGCCGCGGCTGCTGGCGAAGCGCGCGCGCTTTCGATCGATTCCGTCGCCGCCATCGGCGCGCTCGATCTCAAGCTGATCGACGCGCTCGACCGCATCGGCCCCTACGGCCAGGGCCACCCCGAACCGATCTTTGCGTTGCCGGACGTGCGGGTCTCCTTCGCCAAAGTGGTGAAAGAAGAACATGTCCGCTTCACTTTGGAAGACGCCCGCGGCGCACGCATCGGCGGCATCGCTTTCCGCGTCATGAAAAGCCCGCTCGGCGAAGCGTTGATGAAACGCGACGCGGTCTTTCACGCGGCAGTGCGGGTGAAGAAAAACGAGTGGAACGGCAATGTCCGCGCCGAAGCGGAGATCGTGGATTTGGCGGCGGCGGGTTAACTTGGACCGCTGGCGTCCGCGCCGGCATTCGGTATTTGCTACCGCTCAGGTGGCGGTGTGTTTGCAACACCGCATGCCGACGAGGACGCCAGCGGTCCAGAATTACGGTGCTTCGATCGCGGCGATGCTGCAATTGCGTAAGCTAGCTTAGGTCGATGCCTTTGTCAGCGCGTGCGCGCGCTTGTGGGCCATCGCCTGCTGCTCCGCCAATCTCCAACTGCGCCACGTTTCCAGCGACGGAACAGGCTCCCCGTTCCAATCGGGCGCAATTACTCCTGCAGCTTTGAAATCATCGGGCGACAGCGCATCGCGTTCGTCTTCTGTCATCTCAACCTGTTTCGCCGATGCTCGCCATCACGACGCCCCTTCGGGGCGCGCGAGGCTCTGACGCAGGCTTTTCTCATCGAATATCTTTCCCGTCTCGATGTCTCTGATCTTGATCAGGCGCATGCCGCGTGACGCCAGCTCGACCGCGTGGCTAAGCGCGGCCTTGGCGTCTGCGAAGGTTGCGCTCGGCTCCGACCGAAAGCCCGCACCCGGAGCAGAATTCACCATGAATCGCATCGCCACCCCCGTACAACAAACCGCCAGCCGAGATCTCTCGGCCGGCGGCTCTGCATTAACTCTTCTTGGTTTCGACAGGCGTCGCCGGTTGCACGGGCGCTGTAGTTTCCGTGGTCTTTTCGTCGGATTTCGGCGCGATATCGACGGCAGGCGCTACGGGCGCCATGTTGGGCTGATTGGTCATGTTTGGGAATCTCTTGGAAACGTCAGGGAGACCTGACGTCATACATATGGCCCTAAATGCGCGCATTACAAGGCCTCAGCGCGAAGCGACGCCGCAATGAGCAACTCCGGTGATTAGGAGCGCGGATCGCCAGCCCCGCTGCTTTGTTGTACACACCTCTACGCCCGTGAGTTTGCGCGTTGCCTTGCCGACGAGTCGCCGGCGATCCAAGCCACGTCAATCCTCGGACAACGCTCCTGCGTTTCCGGTTTCGCAAGGTGGGAGAGCGGGGCGCGCATGGCGCGGGAGCTCTAAGGGTTTAGTCAAGGTGCGCGGCGTGCGCGCCCCGCGCGGTCTGTTGTTTCAACCGGCGCAGCCATGAGGCGTTCGAGGAATTCCCGGAGGGCCATACGTCGTGGGGGTTCCGCGACGCTGGGGTTCCGGCGAGCTCTTGGCGCCTTGTCTGCGTTCCCGGTCGACGTGCGGAAGAAGTCCAAACCTTCTGCCGGAACCTTCGGGTTTCTAGTCTCCGCTTCCCGAAGCTGCGGCCACCGATGTCGCCATCTTAAGCCGCTCCACGCTCAAACCGCGTCTCCTGAACTGAACGGCCTTGGTGCACATTAGCCTCCCGACAGGAGATGGTTTGAGTATCGCCCGGTTCGAACTCGGTCGGATAAGTTTCGCTTTCTCTTTGAAAATACACGGCGAAAGTCGGGGTAGAGTGTGCGAACCCCGCAATTCGGCTGAGGCCTAGGTTCCAACCCACTTCCACCCATCCCCGGATTGCGCGGAGCGCAAGTCCGGGGCCCAAGATCACGAGCGGTTGTGTTTATGGGTCCCGGGCTCGCCGCTTCGCGGCGCCCCGGGAATGGGTAGTTAATTCAATCCAGAACAGCGTGCTCTAAGCGCCGCCGCTCTGCTATAGCGCCGCTGCAATGATCGAATCCACCTTTGACCCGAAAACCGTCGAACCGCGCTGGAGCGAGGCTTGGGAGAAATCCGGCGCCTTCAAGCCGAAGACCGACCCCGCCGTAGATGCGTTCTGCATCGTCATCCCCCCGCCCAACGTCACCGGCTCGCTGCACATCGGCCACGCGCTCAACAACACCCTGCAGGACGTGCTGGTGCGGTTCGAGCGGCTGCGCGGCAAGAGCGTGCTTTGGCAACCGGGCACCGATCACGCCGGCATCGCCACGCAAATGGTGGTGGAACGCCAGTTGGCCGAGAGCAAGGCCAACGAAGACCGCCGCTCGCTCGGACGCGAGGAATTCTTGAAGCGCGTCTGGGCGTGGAAAGAAACTTCCGGCGGCATGATCATGAACCAGCTGCGCCGGCTGGGCGCCTCGTGCGATTGGTCACGCGAACGCTTCACCATGGACGAAGGCCTCTCCGCGGCGGTGCGCAAGGTGTTCGTGCAACTCTACAAGGAAGGGCTGATCTACAAGGACAAGCGCCTGGTCAATTGGGACCCGCACTTCGAAACCGCGATCTCCGATCTCGAAGTCGAGAACCGCGAAGTCCCCGGGCACATGTGGCATTTCAAATATCCGCTCGCGGGCGGCGAGACCTACGAATATTTGGAAAAGGACGAGAATGGAGAGATCACGCTGCGCGAAACGCGCGACTACATTTCCATCGCCACCACGCGTCCCGAGACCATGCTGGGCGACGGCGCGGTGGCCGTGCATCCCTCCGACGAACGTTACGCGGCTATCGTTGGGAAGCTCTGCGAGATACCAGTGGGGCCCAAGGAGCACCGCCGCCTCATCCCCATCATCACCGACGAGTATCCCGATCCTGAGTTCGGCTCTGGCGCGGTGAAGATCACTGGCGCGCACGACTTCAACGATTACGCGGTCGCCAAGCGCTGCAACATCCCGATGTATCGCCTCATGGACCTGCGGGCGAACATGCGCGCCGACGGCGCGCCCTATGCTGAAGAAGCCGCCAAAGCCAAGAAGATCGTCGAGACAGGCGGAACCCCCGACGCGCAATACGTCGATGGGATCAATCTCGTCCCGGACGAGTATCGCGGCTTCGCGCGCTTCGAGGCGCGAAAGCGCGTCGTCGCCGATATCGACGCTGACGGGCTGATGATCACGGTCGAGAACAAGAAGATCAGCCAGCCGTTCGGCGATCGCTCCAACGTCGTGATCGAGCCGATGCTGACGGATCAGTGGTATGTCAACGCCGCTGAGTTGGCGAAGCCCGCCATCGCGGCGGTGGAAACGGGCAAGACGAAATTTGTGCCAGAGAATTGGACGAAGACGTACTTCCAATGGATGCGCAATATCGAGCCATGGTGCATCTCGCGTCAGCTCTGGTGGGGACATCGGATTCCGGCGTGGTATGGGCCGGATGGGCATGTGTTCGTCGAAGAGACGGACGCCGCCGCCAAGAATGCCGCGCGCAAGCACTATGGCCGTGAAGAAACCCTGCGCCAGGACGAAGACGTCCTCGACACCTGGTTTTCCTCCGGCCTGTGGCCGTTTTCGACGCTCGGCTGGCCGGAGAAAACGTCGGAGCTGAAGCGCTTCTACCCCACCTCAACGCTGATCACCGCCCACGACATCATCTTCTTCTGGGTGGCGCGGATGATGATGCTGGGTCAGCACTTCATGAAGGAGGTTCCCTTTCACGAAGTGTACATCCATGCCCTCGTGCGCGACGCCAAGGGCGCGAAGATGTCGAAGTCCAAGGGCAACACCATGGACCCCTTGGAGCTGATCGATAAATTCGGCGCCGATGCCTTGCGGTTCACGCTCGCCGCCATGGCCGCGCAGGGGCGCGACATCAAGCTCAGCGAACAGCGCATCGAAGGCTATCGCAATTTCGGCACCAAGCTTTGGAACGCCGCGCGCTTTGCGCAGATGAACGAATGCGCGGTGTGGGATCAGTACGATCCGCGCACGCCGCAGCAAACTGTCAACAAATGGATCGTCGGCGAAACCGCGAAAGTCGCCGCCGCCGTCACCCGCGAACTGGAGGCGCGGCGCTTCAACGAGGCCGCCGGCGCGCTCTATAAATTCGTGTGGAACGTCTATTGCGACTGGTATCTGGAATTCATCAAGCCGCTGCTGAATGGCGAAGATGAAGGCGCGAAGACAGAGACACGCCGCACCGCCGCTTGGGTGTTGGATCAAATCCTGATCCTGCTGCACCCGTTCATGCCCTTCATCACCGAAGAACTCTGGGCGCGCACGGGCGAGTATGGGCAGAAGCGCGCCAGCATGCTGATCAGCGAAACCTGGCCCGACCTCCCGGCGGATTTGATCGATGCAGCGGCAGAAGCGGAGATCGCTTGGGTGGTGGAGCTTATCAGCGAAACGCGCTCCACCCGCTCGCAACTGAACGTGCCGGCAGGCGCAAAAATTCCGCTGCTGATCATTGGCGCGAATGCCGCAACCGAAACCCGCCTCGAACGCTATCAGGATTTGATCGATCGCATGGCGCGCTTGGAATATTCCACCAGCGCCCCCGCCGCGCCCAAAGGCTCGGTGAGCTTCGTGCTCGAAGGCGCGATGGTGGCTCTGCCTCTCGACGGCGTGGTCGATCTGCCAGCGGAAGCCGCGCGATTGAAGAAGGAGATCGCCAAGATCGACGGCGAACTCGCTAAGATGAGCGGCAAACTCAACAATGCCGATTTTGTCGCCAAAGCGCCCGAGGAAGTGGTGGACGAGTTGCGCGAGCGCTTCGAGGAAGAGGCGGCCGCGCGGGCGAAACTGGCGTCGGCGTTGACGCAGATTGCCGGCGCGGACTGATGCGCATTTTCGTCACCGGCGCGTCTGGTTTCGTTGGCGGGGTCGCGGTGCGCAAGTTCGTTGCGACCGGCCACGAAGTCCATGCCATGTCGCGCTCGGCGCAGTCCGACCTCGCCATACGCGCACTCGGCGCAAACCCCGTGCGCTGCGATCTCGAGAGCGTGCGCCCCGGCGACATAGGCGCAGCCGATGCCGTGCTGCACTGCGCCGCATTCGTCGAGCAATGGGGACCGATCGAGGCGTGGAAGCGCTTCAACATCGACGGCACGGCCAACATGCTGGCGGCTTCCCGCAGCGCCGGCGCCAAGCGCTTCATCCATATCAGCACCGAGTCCGTGCTGTGGCGCGGTCAGCATCTGCACGACGTAGATGAGACCTATCCGCTCGCACTCAACTCGCCCTATCCGTACTCCTGGACAAAGGCGCGCGCGGAAGTGCTGGTGAAGGAGGCGGCCTCGTCGGGCTTCACCACCATCATCCTGCGCCCGCGCTTCATCTGGGGACCGGGCGATACTACGCTCCTGCCAGCGATACGCGCCATGGCCAAGAGCGGACAATGGATGTGGATCGACGGCGGCGTCGCGCGTACCTCGACCACGCACATCCACAATCTGACGCAAGCCATAGAACTCGCTCTCTCACGTGGCCGCGGCGGGGAAGCTTATTTTGTGCTCGACGACGGCGTGCACACGATGAAGGAAATGATCTCCGGCATCGCAGCGAGCGAAGGCATTGTTCTGCCCGACAAGGAAATACCTGCGTGGCTCGCGGATTTTGTGGGCGCCACATGCGAAGGCGTGTGGCGGGTGTTTTCGCTGAAGAGCGAACCGCCGCTGACGCGCTTCGGCGCGATGATCATGTCGCGGGAATGCGTGCTGAGCGATGCGAAAGCGCGCGCCGAACTGGGCTACGCGCCGGTTGTGGGCGTGGCGGAGGGGCTGCGGAAGCTGGCGGCCTAATATGGACCGCCGGCGCCCTCGCCGGCATTGGCGTTCCACTTGCGCGGACGGGTGTGACTGCAGGCGCCGTATGCCGGCGAGAGCGCCGGCGGTCCATATTACCCCACCTCCACCACTGCCCCGCGCCCTGCTTCATCTCCGATCGCGATGCGCTTGCCATCGGCGCTCCACGCCAAAACTGTGACTGCGCCTTCGCCGGGTTCATCGAGTTCCATGCCCATTTCGTCGGCGAAGCGCACCAGGAGTGCTGCGCCATCCGAATATCCGATAGCAAGCACTTCCTCGCTTGGGTGGAACGCTACGCAGGTGACCACGCCTTCTCGTGCGCCTGGTTGCAGCGGCGGCTTGCCTTGCGGTCCAAGTTTGCCGACGAACGGCCACACGATCGCGCTCTGCGCGCCCGAAGTCGCCAGCCAGCGGCCGCGTTTGTCCCAGGAGAACGAGCGCGTCTTGGCCGGGTAGCCATCCATGCGCAGATCCGTCTTCTCCGGCAATCGCCAACCGTGCAGCGCGTTCTCCTGCATCGCGGTGACGACGTAATCGGCGTCGGGCGACATGGTGACGCCAAGATGCGAGCCGGTCCATTTGAG
>JBEBIU010000040.1:0-23599 GCA_040080225.1 Terricaulis sp. | reverse complement strand
GGCGCCATCACCACCGCCCTCACAGCCTTCCCATCCTGGAACGCCCTCGGCGGCGCCGAGCGCGCACGCATACTCCGCGCCATGGGCGATGCGCTGCAGGAGCGCGCCGACGCACTTGTACAACTGATTGCACGCGAAGCGGGCCGCACCTTGCAGGACGGGATCGACGAAGTGCGCGAGGCGGTGGATTTCTGTCGCTATTACGCGGCCGAGGCCGAGCGGTTGTTCGCGGGACCGACGCCGCTGCCGTCGCCGGCGGGCGAGACCGATCATCTCGAACTGCACGGCCGTGGCGTGTTCGTGTGCATCAGCCCATGGAATTTTCCGCTGGCGATTTTCACCGGCCAGATCGCGGCTGCGCTGGCGGCGGGCAACGTCGTGGTCGCCAAACCCGCCGAGCAAACACCGATGATCGCGGAAGCCGCGGTTGGCATTTTCCGTGACGCGGGCCTGCCAGAAGAGGTGCTGCACTTGGTCATTGGCGCGGGCGAGGTGGGTGCGGCTTTGGTCGCAGATCCGCGCATCGCCGGGGTTGCGTTCACCGGCTCCACCGAAGTCGCGCGCCTGATCAATCGCAGCCTCGCGGCGAAAGATGGCCCGATTGTGCCGCTGATCGCGGAAACCGGCGGCTTGAACGCCATGTTCTGCGACACCACCGCGCAGAAGGAACAAGTGGTCGACGATGTGATCGCCTCGGCGTTCCAGTCCGCGGGCCAACGCTGCTCGTCGCTTCGTTTGCTTTTTCTACCGCACGACACCGCCGATGAAATCATCGAGACGTTGCTCGGGGCCATGGATTGCTTGGTCATTGGCGATCCCGCCGATCCCTTCACCGATGTCGGGCCGATCATCGATGCGGAGGCGAAGGCGAATTTGGACGCGCACATGGCGCGCATGCGTAAGGAAGCGAAAGTGTTGAAGCAGCCCGTTGGGGGGAGGGGTGCGAAGTCGGAGGGACAAGTGTTGCCCTTCTTCGGCCTCGCCATCATCGAACTGACTTCGCTCGGCCAAATAGAACGTGAAATCTTCGGACCGATTCTGCACATCATCCGCTACGATCCCGCCGACATCGCGCGCGTCGGCGGCGAACTGGCCGCCAAGGGCTACGGCCTGACGCTCGGCGTGCACTCGCGCCTGGAAAGCTTCGCCCAGGCGGTGATGGCAGCGGTCCCCGCGGGCAATGTGTACGTCAACCGCACCATTGTTGGCGCGGTCGTCGGAGTGCAGCCGTTCGGCGGTTCGGGGCTGTCGGGCACTGGCCCCAAAGCCGGCGGTCCGCACTATCTCTTGCGCTTCGCCGAAGAGCGCGCGATCAGCGTCAACATCGCCGCCCAAGGCGGCGACCCGCATTTGTTGAATTTGTGAGGCTGGCATGAGCCTAGAAATTCGCCCCCTTCCTGGGGTCGGCGCGGAGATTTCCGGCATCGATCTGGCTCGCGAACTGTCCGCCGAGGATTTCGCGTTGGTCCGCGCCGCGTATGCTGAACAAGGCGTCATCTTCTTTCGCGACCAGGCCATCAGCGAGGAACGACACATCGCCTTCGCGCGGCGCTGGGCCCCCATCGACATCAACCGCTTTCTCGCCGCGCACCCGAAGCACCCCGAAATCGCGGTGCTGGTGAAAGAGGCCGACCAGCAGGAAAATATCGGCGGCGCTTGGCACACGGATCATTCCTACGACGAGATTCCCGCGATGGGCTCGATCCTGGTTGCGCGCGAACTGCCGCCGCACGGAGGCAATACCGTGTTTGCCTCCATGTATGGCGCTTACGACGCGCTGTCGGCCAATATGAAGCGCCGGCTGGCGCCGCTGCGCGCGGTGCACTCGGCGCGCCACATCTTCGGCAAGGGCGCGGAGTACGGCAAGGCGCGCGGCGGCCGTATCGGCAACGCCGAGGCGGCCGAGCGTTTGGAAGATTCCATACACCCGATGGTGATCACGCACCCGCTCAGCGGAAAAAAAGCGCTCTACGTCAACTCTGCCTACACGATCCGCATCGAAGGAATGTCGGAGGCGGCATCGCAGGATTTGCTCGCGGAGCTGTTCGCCCATTGCGTGCGGCCGGAGTTTTCCCACGAATTCGTGTGGCGCCCGGGGTCGATAGCCATGTGGGACAATCGCTCGACCTGGCATTGGGCCAAGAACGATTATCACGGCCATCGCCGCGAGATGCACCGCATCACCCTTGCCGGCGAGCCGCTTTCGGCGGGAGAGTAGGCAATAGGCAATAGGGGCGCGGCGCCGCGCTCATATCCCATTGCCCATTGCCAATTGCCTACTGCCTCTACTTGCCCCTAAATCAAGCGCATGCCCGCTGACAATGTCACGCCCTTCCGCCGCCCGCCGCCGAAGCGCCCGGCCGCGCCGCAGCAGAGCGGGTGGGGATTGAAGACGCATCGCGGTAAGGCGGTGTTGGCGCACCTGATGACGTTGGCGGCTTTTGCACTTGCGCTCGTCTTTACACAGGCCCCGCTATCTTTCGTCGCGCTGGGCGTGGCGGTGGCGGCGTTTCTGTTCGTGTACTCCAATCGCGGCGCCGGCATGCCCTGGGCGAACACCCATCACGAGCACGCGCTGCGCACGTTGGTGATCGGCTATTCGATCATGACGCTTGCCGATGTGGTCGTGATGGTCACCGTAACCGCGTTGACGCCGGAAGGAATGCGCGAGGGCCTGTTCCTGTTCGCGGTCTGGACCCGCATCATTGTGGTGGCCTGGGCTGGCCTGCGCGCGCTGATCGCGCTCGTCCTGGCGGTCATGCGTAAACCCGTCCCGAACCCGCGCGGGTGGTTGGTTTAGGGCAAGACCCGCCGGACCGCGCGTCTCCAGACGCGCATGCGCCATTGCCTGCAAGCACAAGCGCTATCTGCGCGTTTGGAGACGCGCGGTCCGTTGCCACCACAAATTGCGGGACATTTCCACCCCAACCCCGGGAAAAGCGTCGATAACTTCAGCAAAACCAACACTTGTACCACAATCTATCCGACCGAGTTCGCGCGGGGTTACACTGCTCTCATCTCCTGTCGGGAGGCTTTACGGGACCCATAGCCGAACAAGTTCAGGAGACGCGTTGTGAACGTGATTGCTTTGAGGAGGAAACAGAACTCGAAGGCCCGGTGAAGGCGGCAATTGGCGATAGGCAATGGGCAATCGGATGCTCCGACCGCCGAATGCCGACTGACGATTGCCGCGCATGGCTTCACCGCACGTCGGCCGGGAACGAAAGCACGGCGCCAAGAGGTCGCCGGAAACCCCAGCGTCGCGGACGCGGCTGCAACTGACTTAGGTGAGTTGTACAAGAGGGAGGAGCCCTCGCCGCAACTCCGTCTTATCAGCGTATGGCCCTCCGGGATTTTATCTAACGCCTCAGGCTTTGGCCGGCTGGAAAACACGATGCGCGGGGCGCAGCCAAGCGCACCACCCATTTTAACTTTGAGCTCACGCGCCAAGCGCGCCCCGCTCTCCCAATCTTCGGATTGGCGCCATGGAATGAACCGAACCCGGAAACGCCGCGCGTTGTCCGGGGCTTTGGCCTGGACCGCCGGCAGCTTCGCATGCGTACAACAAAGGGCCGGCGAGGACGCCGGCGGTCCAAGAGGCAACGCCTGCATATCGCCCGCTCAGGTCAATCCAGGATGCGGCACCCGAACCCGTCCTCATAGACCGCTTTTGCCTTGATGGCGCCGAACATGACGCTGGCGTGGACTGTGTCTCCGGCCTGCGTCACGTTGATCTGGCGCGCGTCCTCGGGATAATCGGCTAGGCACGATTCCAGCGGTCGCCCGCTCACATGCACGCACGAGCAGGTTTGCTTGGCGGCATAGCCGGTGGCGATGCGGCCATAGGCGATGTCGTCCTGCAGCGACCAGGCGCCGACGCCCAGCGCGAATGCCACGATCCCGAGCCCGCCAGTCCACATCCAGCGTTTGCGCCCCACGCCCGCCTCCCTTAATGCTGAGCGCAATGGTAGCGGCGGGGGATGCGGACGTACATGCTGAGAGCGCTGATTTTCGCAATTCTGACGTGCTGGGCGCCGCTTGCGGGCGCGCAGGCGTTCGCCCCGCTGCCGGTGCAACCGGCTGGAGTGGCGTGGCCGACGCAAAACTGGGAGATCGCGCCGCTGCCAAGCGATGTCGATCGCTCGGCGTTCGATCTGGCGATCACTCAAGCTTTCGCCAGCGCCGAAGAGCCGTTGGGCGAGACCCGCGCGGTGTTGGTCGTGCAGGGCGGACGCATCGTGTTCGAGCGTTACAATGACGGGTACTCGGCAGATTCCAGGTTGGTGTCGTGGTCGATGGCGAAATCGGTGACGCATGCGCTGGTTGGCGCGGCGGTGTTGCAGGGCAGAGTGGGGATCGATACGCCAATGGGCTCGCCGTACTGGCGCGCGGGTGACCGGCGCGCGTCGATCACGTGGCGGCAATGGTTGAACATGGTCGACGGCCAGGACTACACCGAGATCGGCGCGCCGAGCGTGCTCGCCAACGACGTCACCCACATGCTCTACGGCCGCGGCCGCGGCGACACCGCCCGGTTCGCCGCTAGCTTGCCGCTGATCCACGACCCAGCGACGCATTGGAATTACAATTCCGCGGGCACAATACTGGTAGCCGATGCGCTCACGCGCGCCATTGTGCCGAACCCCGCCAATGCAACCGACCGTCGCGCCCGAATGCGCGGCTGGATGCAGCAATCGCTGTTCTCGCGCATCGGCATGGACCCAATCGTCGAGTTCGATCCGCAGGGTCTGTTCTACGGCTCGGCGCTGATCTACGCAACCGCGCGCGATTGGGCCCGTTTCGGAACGCTCTATCTGCGTGACGGCATGTGGGACGGCGCCCGCGTCTTGCCGGAAGGCTGGGTCGATTTCGCCCGCACGCCGGGGCCGGCGGCGAACGCCGACGTGTACGGCGCCCATTGGTGGCTGACGCCCGCCCATGGCGAAGGCCGCCCGCAACGTTCTCTGATCACCGACACTACCATGGCGGATGCATTCTCCGCTCAGGGACACGAGGGTCAGATCATCGTCGTCGTACCGTCAAAGGACCTGGTCATGGTGCGGCTCGGCCTGTTCCATGGCGAGGTAGAATCCTGGCATGCGCTCGGCGATTGGACGACGCTGCTTGTGGGGGCGTTTGGAGATCGCAGCACGCCCTGAAGCTTTGGAGAGGCGAATGAACGACGGCGTCACCAAACAATGCGCGCGTGCGCTGCGCGAGGCCGGCTTCACCTATCTGGCGGCCGAACTCGAGTTCGGCTCGCTGGGCGGGTTGGCGAAGGACGAGCCGTTCTTCGTCCTATGCGGGCGCGACCGGCTGGCGCCGACCGCGATCAAGGCTTGGATCGAAGCCGCGCGCATCTCCAACGTGCCCGACCACAAGCTCGAGCGCGCGCACGAGACGATCGAGGCGATCGAGGGGTGGCCGGGCGAGCGGCATTATCCGGATTGATCAACAATCCTCCTTGACGATGGCGTCCTGGACCTTGTCGAGCGCACGGTAGAGTTGTTCGCGCACGTCAGCGCCATTGGCGCGCATCAAATGGATGGCCATGCGGGACAGCATGTCACCCGCCTTGGGCTCGTCGTGGATGGCCGCCAAAGTAACCACCGCTTGCACGCGCTGA
Source organism: Terricaulis sp. (assembly GCA_040080225.1). GTDB lineage: Bacteria > Pseudomonadota > Alphaproteobacteria > Caulobacterales > Aquidulcibacteraceae > Vitreimonas. The sequence continues at coordinate 17,973 of JBEBIU010000040.1, read as the reverse complement.
ATGAATATCTCCGCGCCCGCGCCTTCGGCTTCCAGCACACGCATGCGCAATTGGCGCAACGCTGTGCGCAAGGAGGGCGCGCGGGTGGAAATATCGTCCTTGCGCCGGTCAAGCAGCCGCTTATTCCGGCCGCGCCTGCGGTCGGGCCCAAAATAGTCCTTATAATCGACCCAATCCATGACGGCGCGCGCCTGATGTTTTGGCGGATAGCGTTACGCCGGATGGGTTTCCGAATTGTTCATAACTGGTTACCGGCCTTGTAATTTAAGGCGCTATTGCACGCCCAAATTGCGCTCGCCGCCGGGTAAGCCGGTGCGTCGCCCCCTCGCCCGTCAGCGCAAGAATTTGTTCCAGCGCGAGTCTTCAGCGATTTTCATAGGCTGGCGCGAGTGGATTTGGGTCATCCGCAAGTAGCGCGCGGTGGGCGCGGTTGAGCAGGTCGATCAAGTCGGGGCGGACATCGCGGGTCTCGCCTACGGACGCGACCGCCGCCAGCCGCAGTAGCACCGCGGAGACTTCAAGCTCATGATTCATGCGTGCGAGTAGGGCGGTCGATTCCACGCGCGTGATGAAGATAGACAAGCGCTCGCCATGGGCGTCGAGCAGGTATTGGCGCAACTGGCGCATGGCGGTGGAGAGTGGCGGCGGCGGGCCGGAGAAATCGTCGGCGCGTCGCTCGATCAAACGCACGGGCAGCCAGTCGCGGCGGCGACAGGGGCCGAAATAATTGGGGTGATCGATCCACTTCATGTCTGGTCCGCTGCAGGCAATCATAGCGACGTATGCTTGGCGGATCGTTTGCGAACATGGTTGCCGCGCAGGGGTGAGGTGAACGCGCGTTAGCCATCGATCAGGACCTGCGTGATGTCCTAAAACATGGCGCGCACGTCGGCAGGCGTCTTACCTGCCTCGCGCAGACCGCGCAGCGTTGCCGCGTTGTCGCGCTTGGCCAAACGTCTACCATCGGCGCGGTGAATGAGGCGGTGGTGACGATAGTGGGGCCTCGGCAATTCCAGCAGCTGCTGCAGCAGCACGTGCAGATGCGCAGTGTCGCGCAGATCCTCGCCGCGGATGACATGGGTGACGCCCTGCAGCGCGTCATCTAACACAGAGGCGAGGTGATACGAGGCGGGGAATTCCTTGCGCGCCAACACTACATCGCCGTGCCGTTCCGGCTCGGCGCGCACAGTCCCAGTTTCGTCCTCGAACTCGAGCGCCTCATAGACAGCGCCTAGCGCCGCGCGCGCCTTGGCCAACGACAAACGCCAGGCAAAGGCCTCCCCGCGAGTCAGCCGCTCGGCTTCCTCCGCCGCCGGCAAGGCCTCGCCATGGAAAAACTCCCCGCTTTCCCCATGCGGCGCCGATGCGATCGCTTCGGCGACCTCACGGCGCGTTCGAAAGCAGCGATAGACCAATTCGCGCCCGCTCAGCCGCCGCAACGCCGCTTCGTATTCGCCCATGTGCTCGGACTGGCGCCGCACCGGCTCTTCCCAGCGCAAGCCGAGCCAATGCAAATCCTCCAGAATCGCGGCTTCGAATTCAGGCCGGCAGCGACCGCGATCTAAATCCTCGATGCGCAGGAGAAACCGCCCGCCAGCCGCTTGCGCCGCATCGAACGCAGTCAGCGCCGAGAACGCGTGACCCAAGTGCAGATAGCCCGTCGGGGAGGGCGCGAAGCGTGTGATAAAAGACATGCGCGATCGAGGCTACCGTCGGCGCTCGGGACTCGCTAGCACTGCGCCCATGACAGTCTTTATCGATGGCCCGCGCATGCCACCCGCGCGCGGGGGCAAGCCTGACGCGCTGGTGGTGTTCCTGCATGGCTACGGCTCCAACGGCGCCGATCTGATCAGCCTCGCGCCCTATTGGCAGAAGGCGCTGCCCGGCGTCGCCTTCGTATCCCCCAATGCAATCGAACCGGTTCCCCAGGCGCCTGGCGGCTACCAATGGTTCCCGATCACCAATATGGACCCTCACCTGATGGAGCAGGGCGCACGCCGGGCAGCGCAATCGGTGGATAGCTTCTTGGATCGGGAGCTGGAAAAACATGGCCTAGACGATAGCCGTTTGGCCCTGGTCGGCTTCTCCCAGGGGACGATGATGGCGCTGCATGTGGGCCTCAGGCGCGCGCGACCGCCGGCTGCGATCCTGGGCTATTCGGGCGTGCTGGTGGCCGGCAAAAAGCTCAAGGAGGAGATGCGGGCAAAGCCTCCGGTGCTTCTGGTCCATGGCGACCGCGATCCCATGATCCCGGTGGCGGCCCTGTTCGATTCGGCCGAGGGGTTGGCCGCCGCCGGACACGGCGCGCAATGGCATGTCTCCTTCGGCGTGCCCCATTCGATTGGGCCAGACGGGCTTGAACTGGGGGAGGCGTTCCTGGCTAATTACCTGAAAAGACAGCGAATCACCGCCTCACCCTGAGACTTCTTCGCCACGTCGCGGAACCGTCGTGAAGCTGTCGCTCCAAATCAGCTATGGGCCGAGCACGCTGTGCTATAATAATTGCCAGCAAGGAGATTCCGCCTTCAGTCGCATGGCGCTGCCCCCGGCCCGGACACTTACCCGGCAGAACCTTACACGGCCTCGCTTGCGGCAGCTTGGAGGCCGACGATGAACGTTTCTGGCGTCCCCCTCGCGGGCTTTCCGGCGCTGGTGCTCAACGCCGATTTCCGACCCCTATCCTATTACCCGCTGTCGTTGTGGCCCTGGCAGGAAGTGGTCAAGGCCGTGTTCCTGGAGCGCGTCGATGTCGTCGCCCATTACGACAAGCTGATCCACTCGCCCTCGTTCGAGATGCGGCTCCCGTCGGTGATCTCGCTCAGGGATTACGTGGCGCAGGATCGCCCGCCGGCCTTTACACGCTTCAACGTGTTCCTGCGCGATGGTTTCCTCTGCCAATATTGCGGCGGCGACGAAAATCTAACCTTCGACCATCTGGTGCCGCGCTCCAAGGGCGGGCGCACCACGTGGGAGAACATCGTCACCGCCTGCGCGCCGTGCAATCTGCGCAAGGGCGGCAAGTACGCGCGCCACGCCGCCATGCGCCCGTACCGCAAGCCGCGGCGTCCGACCATGCACGAACTCCAGCACGTGGGCCGGCGCTTCCCGCCGCACCATCTGCACGAAAGCTGGATGGATTATCTTTATTGGGATGTGGAGCTGGAGGCGTAAGCCTACTGGTTCACGCCGTCCACTTCAGTGCCCACATCCGTGAACATGGCATTCACGCTGTCGCCCAGGGCGCCAACGCTGGCGACGATGGCGACGCCGATCAGGGTGGCGATCAGCGCGTATTCGATCGCGGTCGCGCCGCGTTCGTCACGGAGGAATTGCTTCACCATCACGCCGCCTCGCGTTCGATCAGTCGTTGCACCAAGCCGACATCGGCCGGCGGCATTTCATAGTCGCGCAGGTCGCCCGCCCGCACCCAGGCGAGTGCTGCAACCGCATCGGGATTGAGTTTCGGCTCGCCCGCCCAGCGTTGCGCGAGGTAGAGCGGCATCAGCAAATGAAAGTCCGGGTAGGCGTGGGAAGCGAACGCGAACGGATCGAGGCTGTCTGGTTCAAGCGTCAAATCCAGTTCCTCCTTCAGTTCCCGAACCAGCGCCTGTTCAGGCGCTTCGCCTGGCTCGACTTTGCCGCCGGGAAATTCCCAGAAGCCGCCGAGCGCCTTGTGTGCGGGCCGCTGCGTGATCAGCACGCGACCTTGCGCATCGATCAACGCCGCCGCCGCCACCAAGAGGAGCTTCCGCGTCAAACCCGTCTTATCGCCGATTTGCATGAAAAAGCCGTGTGAAGGGATGGTTGAAAAGCGTTAGGGTGAATCGGCGTTAGGGACCATAGTCGCGCTCCGCCGCGTTGTACAAGACTACTCACTCCCCCCTGAACCGCCCGTCGCCTTCTTCGGTGACCAGCACGACATTGGGGTTTTCCGGGGCCGAATCCTCGAACAGGCCGAAGTCGAGATCCTCTTGTGGTGCGTCAGCTTTCAGCGGAGCGGCGACCCGGGCGGCCAGTTCGCTGCGCTCGGCGGGCGCGAGCGGAGCGGCGATTCCGGGCGCATGCATCGGCCGCCAGAATGAGGCCAGCAGCGCGAACTTGCCCTCGCGCTCCACGATCTCGCCCAGCCCACTCTTAACCACATCGCCCCAGCGCTTGAGCAGGCGCTGGTGATCGACATAGAGATTGGGCAGCGTCGCACGGGCGAGTTCGGCGGGCGCGCCGAGCAGGGCGCGTGCGGCCTCCGGGGTGCGAGCGTGGCCAAGGGGGCGCTTCATCGCCGCTTCGACAGTGCGCGCCACCGGCGCCGGCGGGGCGGGGCGCCAATAGCGCATCGCCACCCGCCAAAGGCCGTCGCGCCAGTACAATTCGTAGATGCCAGAGCCATAAAGATCGGGGACGGCGGCTTCCGCGTCTTCAGGCGTTTCGAAGCTCTCGGGCAGTTCCTCGGCGATCAGGAAGACCGGCCCCCCGGCCTGGGTGACGGCCTCGTCCTCGGTGCGCGCGCGTGGGGCATCAGACGTTCGCGCCGCGGCGACATTCGCTGCAATGGGGAAAATGCTCATCGAGGTCCAGTATTTAGCATTCCAAGCGCTGGAGGACATTGTCTAGTTTCCGTAAGCAGCCAAGTATGCCCGAGTCACGGGCAAGAATTTTGGGGCGCCAGGCAATGTCGGAATTCGCATCCAGTGAAATGTTCACGCGATGAAGTTCGGGCAGCCCCGGCGCGGCTGGCGCATCGATTTCGACGCGCTGGACCTGCACTCGTTGCGGGCCTGGGGCTTGGCGGTTAGCGCGGCGCTGATCACAGCGTTTCTGGCGATGGCGTGGCGCGAAGTCCCGCCAGCAGCGGCGCCCGTCGAAGCCCAAACGGGAGAAGCAGATGGATAGCGCGGCTTCGACTTTTATCGGCGGTTTCGAGGAGCGTGTGTTCGCGACGGTCGATGGGCTTGCGCTATACGCACGCGACTACCCAGCGCTGCAACCCGCGACAGGCGCGCCGGTGATTTGCCTGCATGGATTGACGCGAAACGCGCGCGATTTCGCGATCATCGCCCCGCGCATCGCCGCGTGTGGACGACGCGTCATCGTCCCCGACATGCGCGGCCGCGGCAAGAGCGCCAACGATCCCGACCCCGCCCATTATGTGCCTGCGGTGTACGCGCAAGACGTGATCTCGATGCTGGACAAACTCGAGATCAAGCAGGCGGTGTTCATTGGCACGAGCATGGGCGGCATTATCGCCATGGCGATCGCGGCGCTGGCGGATCGGATCGCCGCGGCTGTGCTCAATGACATTGGGCCGAAAGTGTCGCCCGAAGGCGTTGCGCGCATCGCTTCGTATGTGGGAAGCACGCGCCCAGTTGCGAGCTGGGACGAGGCTGCGGCGGCGGTGCGCGCCATCGCCGGGACAGCGTATCCGGAGCGGCTAGAGGATAGCGCGTTCTGGGACGCGTTCGCGCGCCGCACGTTTCGTCAGCGCGACGACGGCATGATCGAGACCGATTACGATCCCCACATCGCGCTCGCTTTCGCAGCCGTCGGCGATGCGCCGCCACCGGATATGACGCCCTTGTTCCAGGCGCTCGCGAAGAAGCCCGTGCTCAGCGTGCGCGGCGCGATCTCGGATTTGCTGAGTCCAGCAACAGTGGCCGAGATGCGCGCGCTGAAGCCGGATTTGGACGCGGTCGAAGTCGCAAACATCGGCCACGCGCCAATGCTTGACGAGCCGGAGGCGTGGGACGCGGTGCTGGGATTTTTGGCTAAGGTGGGTTGATGGAATCTGGACCACCGGAGTCTCGCCGACAGCGGCGCGCGCAAACTCTCAAGCGCCGCCACGTGTAGGCACAAAGAGCCGGCGAGACGCCGGCGGCCTATGTTAAGGCGCCCGTGCGCGCTTAGTTGCACACCGCCGGCACGTTCACCGCCTGCGACGCAGTGTGCTGGCGCCATTGGCCGGCATCGTCGCGGTAGCGTTCGCCGACGCGTAGACGTTGCGGGTCCTGGAACACTTCGCAGGCCACCGCGGCGGCGATCTCGGCGACACTGGCGTTGGCGGCGGCGGCGCGCTCGGTATAGGCGGCGCGGCGGCGCATGTTGTTTTGTTCCACGCGTCCGCGCAGGTCGGCTGAAATCTGCGCGCCTGAAACGAAGCCAAGATAGCCGTCGGTTTGTTCGCCGACGAGGCCCGCGGCGCGCGCTTCGGCAATGACGTTGTCGCGCTGAGCTAAGGCAGGTGCTGCGAGCGTCATTGACAGCATCGCGATTGCGGCGGCGAGGGAGGAGGTGCGTTTTGTCATCATGGGCCTCAGAACAAATCCCCATTTTGCTGCAGGAGCTCCTCGGCGTCGCGTTCGAGACGCACGATCACTTCCTGGCGGATATTGACGTTGAGATTGATCTCGATCGGACGATCGGGCGCTTGAATCTGCACCGGGATGCAGCCCGCGGCCAGAACTCCCGCGCTTAGTGCTGAAGCCAAAGCTGCGTACCTAAAGTTGGAATCGCCAGCGGACCGGTCTCGGCGCAGGCGTCGCGCTTCGACAGGCTCAGCGTGACGCTTATCTTCGTCAGCCTGAGCTTGTCGAAGGCCGCAACACGATTGCGTCCCATCGGACGAACGGCGCTGTTGAATAGCCCGCATCGAAACACTCCTGCCTGCTAAGCTAGCGCGGCTCGGCTGAACCCACGCTGAAGCTGCTGATATTCTGTCTCCCTTATCTCGGCGCTGGGGAGGTCTGGTCAACCGGTTCATTCTCTTCCTGCGCCTGTCCGCGATCCAAAATCATTCCGGGATCGGCGATCGAAGCGGCGGTGTCGGCCAACCGACGGAAGGGTGCGGTCACCCGGACGTTGAAGTCGAACGGCACGCCGCGCACCTGCACATTGCCAAGCCCTGGGATCGGCGCGATCGGCCCGAGATCGACCGGCTCGCCGGTGTTTTCCCCGCTGAAGGTAATCGAGGAGATCACTTCCCCGCCAAGGTCGCCGTCGAGCGTGATCTCCAATTCGTCGTAGTGGAAACTGCGCAGCGCGTCGAAGGCGATCCGCGCTGGCCCGGTGGCGCCGTCGCCGGCATGGCCGACATAGGAAATGGTCCCGCCTCCGGGCAACGCCCGCAGCACGCCATTCTGGATTAGCGCCGTACGGCGCGACAACAAAAGCGGGAAGTTGCCTTCGACCCGACCGGAAGCGGTGATATCTGGAACATTGAGGCTGGCGATTAGGTCGGCGGCATCGACCTCCGCAAGCGTGAGTTCGAATTGGGTTTCATCCGCACCCAGACTTATGGTCGTCGGCGCCATGGCCAGCACGCCGCCGGCATACGCGAATTCCGCGCGCTCAATGGCCACGCGCTGCTGGCCGAGGAGCTGAAATTGTACGCGCCCGTCGCGCACCGCAACGCCTGGATTGACCATGCCCACACTCACGCTCTGGCCAGGCGGCGTTGTCAGCGCGAACAGGTCGTCGAAGAAAACCGCGCCGCGCACGCCTTCGACAATGGGAATGGTGGCGGTGGCCATCGACACGCCGTTCAGGCGCACAGTCCCGCTCGCTGAAACGCGTTGGCTTGTCCAAGATATGTCGGCGGCGATCTCGGCCGGACCACGCACGTTCTCGACCATGCCGCGCAGACGTTCCGTGAGATGATAGGGTTGAAAATCGCCGCCGAACACCAGCTCCCCGGAGGCCGCGTGTGCGCTGCCAGCGCCTTGCTCCAATTCATGGGCCGCCAAGAACCTGGCCAGTTGGCGCGTCTGCGCCTCCAGTACGACTGCGCCGCTGGCGTCGATGCGCCCGCCGCGCAACGTGGCGCCGACATCGGATAAGCGCATCGGATTGAACAGCGGCCGTTCGGCGGTGGTCGCGGGTTGGTTCGCAGTGACAAGCGCTTCGCCTGCTTCGACGTGGACGACCGGCGCGCCATCTTCGGGCGCGGCGCTCCAGGCGCCGGCAATGGCGGTGATCGTACCAGGCAAGCCTGGATCGGCGAGCGCGCCCTGCTCGAACTCGCCCTCGAACCGCCAATCCGCCGCGAGCCGTGCATCGGCGCGCAGCCGCTGTAGCGAAAGCGCAAGTGTGCGCCGTTCGTCGAAGGCAATCCTAAGCGTCGGCGCATTTGCTTCGATGCGCAGGCGCATGTCTCCTGGGTCGCCATGGAAGCGGCCAACAATTCTGTGCGCGCTCGCCTGTGCCGGAGCGCCGCCGCGCAGCTGGCCTGAGAGCCGCGGCGTCTGAATTTGGAAGCCGCCTGAAAGCGTCCCATCGGCGCGCGCTGCGATTAGTGCGCCGTCAAGCGGGCACAGCGAGAGAGCGGCGTTCGAGAATGACAGCCCGGCGGCTTCGAGGCTGGCGAAGCGCATGGGCAAGCAGCGCGAATTCGAGGCAAGCCGCCAGCCGCGATCCCATGTCGCGGTGATGTCGAGATCGGCGGCGAGGCCGCTCACGCGCCCGGCGCCGACAGGGCCGCTCACTTGCACCGGCCCACGCAATTCGAGACGACCACCGCGGCCAGGCGGAAGCGAAAGCGACACGTCCAATTCGTCGGCGGCAATCGATGCACCCGCGGCGTTCCAATCGGCGAGCCGCAGCGCGCCCTCCGCTTCGATCGGCGCGTCCGGCGCCCAATCGAGCGCGTCCAGCAGAAGTGTGGCGGTCGGCGCGCCGCCGCCAGAAAGCTCCGCCGTCATCGCCGCGTGCAACGAACTGCCCGGCCATTGCAGGGTCAGCGCGGGAGTGTCTTGGCGCAATGGCGTAAGCCGCAAACGAGTTCCGCTCGATGCGAGCGCCTCCAACGGACCTGCGGCACGCACCTGCATCCGACCCTCGTTTGCCTCCCACGCCAATGGTGCGGTCAGCGTGAAGGCGCGACCCGCGCGCAAGAGCGCTTGGCGCGCGCTTGCAAATGACGGCGCCACCGGGGCGCCGTCGAGCTGTGGGAACGCTTTCATCAACGCCTGCACGGACGCTTCAGAGAGGCGCGAGTCGGCGAGGACAAGCTGCGCGCGCCCGGACAGCTCTCCAGTCGCAGCCAAATCAACATCGCCAGCGCCGCTCGGGTGGCGCGAGATAAGTCCAGCGCCTGCAAAACGCCGCGCATCGAGCGACCAGGCGCCGCGCCCGGTTTCACCCTCGCCGTCTGCTTGCGCGCGCCAGATCGGCTGATCGACTTGCATGCCGGCGAGGATTATCGTGCGCGCGGAGGCGCGCGCTTGCCCGCGCCAGGTGGCGGGTGCGAGTTGGCGCTCCTGCATTTGCGCATGCAAAGTCGCGCCGCCTGACGCCATTTCCGCTTTCGCGCCGCCAGCCGCGACCGCACTGGCGCGCCAATTCGCGTCGGCATCCAATGTGGCGAGACTGAGCGGCGCAGCGGCTGCAACGCGCAACGCCACGTTCCTTAACCTTGCGCCACGCCATTCCAACGATTCCGCGCTGGCCTGAAGGTGCATCGCCAAGCCGCCATCCCGGGAAGCGATGTCGATCCGCGTAGCGCCAACGCGCACCGCGTACGCATCGCCAATCAGCGTCGCCGGCGCTGCTCGAAGTGCTGCGGCGAAGTCGCGTCCGAGGACGCCATCGCCTGCTATGCTGGCTTCGAGGCGCCCGTTCGGCGCCGTGACGCGCAGCAATCCGCGTTCGATGCTCAGCTTGATCGCCGACAGCCGCGGCCGCGCTATGCCAGGTTCGTCGTTGATGCGCTGCAGGCTGCCCGCCGAGATGCGTCCGTCCGGCAGCAGGCTTAAGTTCAGCACTGGCTCGATCAGCCGCACTTCGCTCAGCGCCGGGCGCAAGCCGCGCCAGGTCCATTGCATGTCCAGGCGCTCGATTTCGGCGTCCGGGAGCGCCTCGTCGCCGATGCGAATTTGCGTTAGCGCCGCAGAACTGAAATCCAAGGCGACGACCTCGAAATCGGCATCGACGCCTCGCTCCGCCAGCGCCGCGCCGATGAAGAACTCAGCGGCTGAAAACCGCACCAGCCATAACGCTCCCCCCAACAGCCCAGTGGCGACGCCCAACGCCGCGAATGCGGTAGCCCAGCCCGCCAAGTGGCGCAGCAACGATGGGGCGCCTTCGGGGGAGGGCGCCGCTTTTTCTTGACTCGCAACGGCCTGGTTAGACCTATGTGCCATACTTCTCCGCTTGGCGCGTTTATTGCCAGTCCATGAACGCTGCACACTTGGCGTCTCTAAGGACATACGGATGCGCCAGATCGGTTTCTGGCTGAATAACCAAACCGGCGGAAAGTCTTGTTGGGGAGAGCTTTTTTCCCAATTGGCGTTTTTGGAGCACTGGATTTTGAGGGCAGACCTCCCCGAGCCGCGCACCAGCGCCAGGAAGGGCCTAGCGAGCCTGGCGGTCATATTTGGCGCCGCCGGGATCGGCTTGGCGCTCGCCTGGAATGCCGGCCTGTTCGGAGGCGCCGCTGACGCCGGCGCCCGCCAGGCAGCCCGCGAGGCGGTCGCCCGCGAAGCCGAGCATGTCGCCTTTACTGAAGCTTATCTGCGCCAGGAAGCGCGTGAAGTTCGCGTTGGCGCTGGCGAGACTTTGGCGGGATTGCTGTCGCGGGCAGGAGCGGCCCGCGCCGATCTCAACGCCGCCATGGCCTCAATCGTCGATGTCTATAACCCCCGCCAGTTGCGTCCAGGCCAGGAAGTGAGCCTGTTCTTCCGTCGCGACGGCGCGGAGGCCGAACTCACCGGGATCGCGTTCCGGTCGGAGCCGGGCGCCACAATCACCGCCAACCGCACCTCATCGGGCGCGTTCGCAGCGCGCCAGGTGCTGATGCCGGTGACGTTCGAGATCGCCCGCGTCTCCGCCGCGGTGGACACCAGCCTCTATGCCAGCGCGCTTGACCGCGGCGCCACCGACCGCGAAGTCGCGACCCTCGCCGACGCCTTCGCCTATGACGTCGACTTCCAGCGCGACGTGCGCCCCGGCGATCATTTCGAACTGGTGTTCGAGCGCTTTTACGATGACGAGGGCAACACGGTCCGCACCGGCGATCTGTTGTTTCTTTCGCTCGAGACCCGCCGCGGCGCGCGCGCTTTCTACGCCTTCCAGGCGCCCGGCGATTCCCGCCCGGATTGGTATGACGAGGATGGCAAGAGCGCGCGCCGCTTCCTGATGAAGACCCCGATCAACGGCGCCCGGCTCTCCTCGGGTTACGGCATGCGCCGCCACCCAGTGCTGGGTTATTCGCGCATGCATCGCGGAACCGATTTCGCAGCTTCCATAGGCACGCCAATTCTTGCTGCGGGCGAAGGCACGGTCGTGCGCGCGGGTCCGTTCAGCACCTATGGAAATTACGTCCGCATTCGCCACGGCAATGGCTATGAAACCGCCTACGCGCACTTGTCCCGGTTTGCGCGCGGCATGCGTGCGGGGATGGCCGTGCGGCAGGGGCAAGTGATCGGCTATGTCGGGAACACCGGCCGCTCGACTGGCCCGCACCTTCATTACGAGGTGTTGCGTCGCGGCCAACAGGTCAACCCCATGAACTTGCAAGTCGCCAATGGGCGCAATCTCGGCGGACGCGACCGCGAATTGTTTGAAATCGAGCGCAATCGCATCGACACGCTGCGCCAGGTGCGCCGTGAAAGCGGCGCTGAAGTTGAGGCGGTCGGCGGCGCTCCTGTGTCGGCTGCAACGCCCTGAATTTTGTATTTGCGACGATGATGTCTGATTCCGGGAACCCCGACGGTTACGCGCTGCTGGACTGGCCCCATGGCTATATTGGCCATGTGGGGCCGCTATACCGGCGCGCCGCGGGTGAGCGCTCGACCATGGGGTTCCGAGTCGGGGCCCATCACGTCAACGGCATGAATAACGCCCATGGCGGCATGCTGATGACGTTTGCAGACGTAGCGTGGGGGCATGTCGTTTCGGTGGAGACTTCATCCTATTGGGTCACGGTTCGGCTGACCTGCGATTTCCTGTCGAGCGCCCGTTTGGGCGATTGGATTGAAGCCGGCGGCGAAACGCTCTCCAGGGAGGGCGGCCTTTACGTCGTGCGCGGGCGCGTCTGGCGGGGCGAAGATACGCTGATGACGGGAACAGGCTTGTTCAAGGCGATCAAGCGGCGCGAGCCACGGCCGGGCGAAGCAGCCTACAAAGGGTGAACCAGCGGGGCTGCGTTCGCGAACGAAAAAGCGCATTTTATCTGGGCGGCGGCCAAGCTATGCTAGCGCTCCGCGCGAGAGCAGATGATGGCCGGCAAAACAATCCGAAGACGCCGCCCGCAGATTGCGGGCCTCGCCAATACGCTGGCGGAGGCCTCGTGGACGCAGGCTGATCGCGCGCTTGCGGAAGCGATAGCCAACTTCTCGGAATTGGACGCGGCTCAGACTCCCGCCAAGCGAAAAGCGCTGATGGCGCTGGTCGCCCAGTCGCTCCAGCGCGCCGCGCGCCGCCGGGGCCTGGAGCGCATCGGCGCCGAAGGCGAGATCGCTGCGTTCGATGCTGGGAGGCACGAATTGTCCAGCAAGGGTCCGCGCGCGCCCAAAGAAGTGCGCATATTGGTCCCGGGGGTGGCGCGGGGAGGCGTCGTGCTGGTCAAGGCGCGGGTCGCTACGACGCGCCCACGTGCGCGCGCATGAGCGCGGCGTCCGCCGGCTGGACGCTGTGCATCGATTTCGGCACGGCGTATTCCAAAGCCGCTGCGGCGCCGAACGATTCCTGGGCGCGTTTCGATCCCGCCTGGGTGCGCCCGCTGGCGTTGGCCGGATTCGAGGGCGGCAACGCCTTCCTTTTGCCAAGCGCGGTGTTCGTGGCCGACGAAGCGGTGTTGTTCGGCGCCGCGGCGCTGGAACGTGCGGAGGGATTGGCGCGGCACGGGCGCATGGCGCTGCGTTCGTTCAAAACACTGCTTAGCGTCAGCGACCTCGATCGCGCCCTCAAGACAAACGCCCCAACCGCGATCGATCCACACCGCATGTTCACCATGCGCGACCTGATCGTGCTTTATCTGGCGTTCCTGTCGGCGGCGATCGCGCGCGCGCAAGCGGCGGATCCGGAGCTCGCCGGCGAACGCTTCGCCAATCGGCGCTACGCGGCGCCAGCTTGGCGCAGCGGCGATAGCGCCGGACTGCACACCTCGATTGTGGCTTTGTTTTCTGAAGCGGAAGCGCTGGCCGCGGAAGTGGGAGAGCGTCTGCTGGCGTCTGAAGGGATCGAGATCGCGGCGGTTGAATCGCTGCTGAGCGAGGCCAGGAGCGCCGCGCGCCCGCTGCGGATGGGATTGATCTTCGAGGCCTCGGCGGCGGCGGCTTACACTTCTATCGGGCTTGAGCGCAGCGCCGCGCACATGGTGGTGGTCGATGTCGGCGCCGGCACCACAGACATCGCCGCCATGTTCCGTTCCGGCGGGCGCATATACGAATTGCCGCAGGCGCGGGCGACCTTGAAACAGGCCGGCGAATTCATTGACCGCGTGATCGCCAATTTGGCCACCGAAGCAAGCGGCTCGCAGGGTTCGACGCAAAAGCAGACGGCGCTGTGGAACCTGCTGATGCGGCAGATGCAGGATATCAAGGAGAGCCTGCTTTATGATGGGCGCGCGCTATTGCGTTACGGTTCGCGCACGTTGGTGCTGAAATGGAGCGATCTCGAGCGCGATCGCGATTTCGCCGAGTTCCGCCGTAATTTGCAGCACGCGTTCGACCACAGCCTTGCGGTGGCCTGCCGTCACGCGCATCTGGAGAAGCGCTCCGAGATCCAAGTCATCGCCGTCGGCGGCGGTTCGGGCGCGCCGTTCGTTCAGGATATGCTCCATCATGCGCGCGTCGACGCCAAGCGCTTCAAAGTGGCCGCGCGGCCGGCGACGCCTGACTGGGCGCACGCAGAAGAATTCTCAGGCAACCTCGCGCCGGTGTTCCCTCAGCTGGCGATCGCCATAGGAGGCGCTATCGCCCCCGACCTCATGCTTGCCGCGGGCGGGGAGGAGGATTAACTCGGCCGCAGCCGGCCAAAGCGGTAGCCCTCCGGCACGCCCACGACGAAGACGCCGACCCGCGCTCCCCCGCCGCGCAGCGCTCGGCTGGCGTGCTTGAGCGCGGCGATGGCGGTCTGATCCCAGGTGGCGACGAGGATGACGTGGCCGGGCTTTTGGCTGACGATGGTGTCGCACACTTTCGCATTGGCGGCAGGGGGGCACGCGACCACCACGAGTTCGAATTCCGCATACAAATGCTCAAGCAGAATCGGCCAGCCCGGGGCGTCGAACAGGCTGGCGAGCCGCGCTGTTGTGGCGGGCAGGAAGGTGAGCGCCGTCTCTGGTTCCTCGACCACGAATTCGCGCCATTTGTCCGGCGCGAGCACCGCTTGCGCCGTGCCTTGGTCCGGCTCGATCCCCATCGCGCGCGTGCAAGAGCGCTTACCTGGATCGCCATCGACCAGGATGGTGCGGCGGCCTTGCTGAGCGGCGCTGGCGGCCGCGCACATTGCGGCGAGCCCGGCGCCATCGTCGCCGGAGCAACAGGAAAAAACCGCCAGCCGATCGCCGCCCAGGACCCCCTGTAGGTCGCGAAAAGCGGTAGCGAATGGCGTGGCTGGCATGAACGCCAGGCATCCCGCTGGCGTGCGGTGTTCCGGCGGAAGTTCTCGCAGATTGGCGGCGTTGAGTTCGGGCGCGGCGCCGAGCAGCGCGAAATTGCGCTGGCCGGACAGCGCAGAGGCGGAAGTGATTGTGCGCCTGGTCATTTCGCGCAGCACGCCAAGGGTTGCTCCCAGGCACGCGCCCACGCCGCTCCAGAACACGTAGGCTTCAAAGCTCGCCGGCTTGCGCATTAGCGCCGCGCCGCTGATCGCCACCAGCATGGCAAGGCCCAGCGCCAGCGGCCATTGCCGCGACAACCCCGCCGCCAGCCGCCGACGCGCCTTGCAAGCGCTGCCGCGCGTTCTTGGCACGTATCCCGCTCCCAATCGGCGGCCGTGGCGCAATTGGGCCTCCACCGGAGCGCTCATCGTTTCCTCCGCGGTCGAAGCGTTGCACGCCGCGCCTTTGTGTTGGCAAATCGCCGTCCTGCGGCGCTGTCAAGCGAGGATCGCATCGGACGGGTGTTCCGGGTGGGCGGCTGGCCATTTGGGCCGCTTGTTCCGGGCGGCGGCGCGGTTTACACCCGCGCCAATTGGACCAGTTCAGGGAGCGAACCGACATGGCGCAAGGCGGCGCACACGGACATATGGAAATCCAGGGCCAGCGCGAGACCTTCAGCGGGTTCCTGCACACCACAATCTGGACATGCGCGCTGATCGCCCAAGGGGTGGCGCTCGCGACCGTCGCCTTCGCGATGGGGTACGGTTGGTGGTCGGGGCTGGGAGTTTTCGTCGCCATTGGCTTAGCGGCGGCGTTCTTGTTTCGCATGTCGGGCGCCTTCTGGGCGGTCCAGATCGCGCTGTGGGTCGTGCTGGCGCTTGGCGGAACGATCGTTGGCGCGGTCAACGGTATGGCGGGCTGACGCTTGCGCATAGCCATCCTCAAGGAAAGCGCGCCCGGCGAAACCCGCGTCGCCGCCACGCCGGATACGGTGAAGAAGATCGTCGCCGCTGGACATAAGGTCGTGGTGCAAGCGGGCGCAGGGATCAGCGCCAGCGTCACCGACGAGGCGTTCAAGGCTGCGGGCGCCGAACTCGCGGCTGACGGCGGCCTGGGCGGCGCTGACGTCGTACTCAAAGTGCGTGGCCCGGCCGATTCCGAGATCGCGGCGATGCGCTCGGGCGCGGGATTTGTTTCGCTGCTCGAGCCCTATGGCGAGCGTGGAGCGATTGAGAAATTGGCGAAGGCCAAGATCGATGCGCTGGCGATGGAATTCATCCCACGCATCTCGCGTGCACAATCCATGGACGCGCTATCGAGCCAGGCCAACCTCGCCGGTTATCGCGCCGTGATTGAGGCTTCGGCGCTTTACGGACGCGTGTTCCCAATGATGATGACGGCGGCGGGCACCGTGGCGGCAGCGCGCGTATTTATCATGGGCGTGGGCGTCGCGGGTCTGCAGGCGATCGCTACCGCGCGCCGGTTGGGTGCGATTGTGAGCGCCACCGATGTGCGCCCGGCAACCAAAGAGCAGGTGGCTTCCCTTGGCGCCAAATTCGTCGCCGTGGAAGACGAGGAATTCAAACAGGCCGAGACCGCCGCCGGCTACGCCAAACCGATGAGTGCAGAATACCAAGCCAAGCAGGCCGTGCTGATCGGCGAGCACATCGCCAAACAGGATATCGTGATCACGACTGCCTTGATCCCTGGTCGCGCAGCGCCCGTTCTGGTGAGCGAAGTGCAAGCAAAGAGCATGCGTCCGGGGTCGGTGATTATCGATCTTGCGGTGGCGCAGGGCGGCAATTGCCCGCTCTCCAAGCCGGACCAATTGGTCGAGATTGGCGGGGTCAAGATCATGGGCTTCACCAATCTCCCGGCGCGGCTGCCGGTGGATTCTTCTTCGCTTTACGCGCGCAATTTACTGGCGCTGCTGCCGCTGCTGACCGACAAGGAAAACAAAGCGTTCGCTCCCCATTGGGACGACGAAATCATTCAAGGCGCCATGCTCAGTCGAGACGGCGCGCTGGTGCATCCGCACTTTGCGCCCCAAGAGAAGCAGGTCGGCGCGGCATGAACGACGCCGATTTCGCCCGCCGCTATTACGCCGCTTGGAACGGGCGCGATCTCGAGGCGATTCTGGCGCTCTATGCCGAGGAAATCGAGTTCTCATCGCCCTATATCGCAGCACTCGGCTTCTCAGCTGACGGCGTGATCCACGGCAAACCCGTGCTGCGCGCCTATTTCGAAAAGGCGCTCGAGCGCGCGCCGCAACTTACTTTTGCGCCCGAGGCGCTCTGCGTTGGCGCACGTGGGCACACGCTGATTTATCGCAATCATCGCGGCGAGCGCGCCGCGGAGACCCATCAGCTCGATTCGGCAGGTTTGGTGATCCGCGCGGACGCCACATACTCGACGGAGTAGGATGCCACCATGAAGGCGCTAGGCCCACAACACCCATTCCCGGATTGGCGCGCAGCGCCAAGTCCGGGACCCAAGATCGCGAACGCCGGACGCGAGAACACGTTGAGTCGTGTTCATGGGCCCCGGAATGCGCTGCGCGCATCCGGGGATGGGTGGAGGCGGCGCGCTTTCAACTTGATTGCGGCAGCACTCGCTGCCGCGCTCTTCGCTTCCCCAGTTCACGCGCAGTCCCCCGAGGCAAGCCAAGCGCAGGATTTGTCGAATTGCGCCGGCGCGGTCGCGGCGCTGGCAAATCTTGATGTCATGAGCCGCCAACACAGCGGCGGCGGCGCTTGGGCGATCGTGCTCGATGAAATCTTGGCGGCGCTGAACCGCGAGCCTGGCGTCGAAGGCATGACCGGACGCTACGCGGCCAGCGCGGCGCGCGCCTTCTGGGTGGAGCGTCCGCGCGCCGAGCAAGAAGAAGCCGCCAATCGCTGCCGCGCGCGCCATGGGAGCCAATAGAGATGACCGACCCGTTTGTGTTCTATTTGGCAATTTTCGTGTTGGCGATTTTCGTCGGCTATTACGTCGTCTGGTCGGTGACGCCGGCGTTGCATACTCCGCTGATGGCGGTGACCAACGCCATCTCCTCGGTGATCATCGTCGGCGCGCTGATCGCGGCGACGGCGAGCGCGGAACTGGCGGGAGGCTGGCCCGCGAAGGCCGCGGGCGCCTTGGCGGTGGCGCTCGCCAGCGTCAACATCTTCGGCGGCTTCCTGGTCACCCAGCGGATGCTGGCGATGTACAAGAAAAAAGAGAAACGGTGAGTTTGGCGTCGCTCAGGTTCCTTCTCCCTTGCGGAGAAAGTGGCCGCGGAGCGGCCGGATGAGGGGCGCTCCAACAAGCAGGCGCCTGCGTGTTTGCACGCCCCTCACCCCTTGCCCCCTCTCCGCAAGGGAGAGGGGGATTCGGCCATCGCCATGACCTCCGCAGAATGGCGCGCGCTTCTCGAAGCCTATCTCGACGGGCGCCTCTCC
>JBEBIU010000039.1:0-23679 GCA_040080225.1 Terricaulis sp. | reverse complement strand
GATTGACATCTCGGGGGGCTTCACGCGCGGCGGAGGCGCGCGCGGTGCTGGGGCGGTTTGGGGAGTGGGCTTGACCGCCCATTCAACAAGAGCGGGGCCGATTATGGCTTTGGCTTAGCTCGCTTCCTTCCAACCGCCTTTCGTGGCTGCTCCTCCGGCATTGAACTTGGCGCCTCATCGGCTAACCCAAGCAGAATCGCGCGCACTCGCGCTTCGATCGCTTTCCTGAACTCGGGCATCAGAGAATGCCCCCCTGCTGGCATCGCTTCCACCTCCGCGACAGACGCGGGAAGTTCCTTCTGCACTTGCTCCGCCAGCGATCTCACCCTTGCGACGACACCAGCAGGGCGGATTCCACACTCAACGGCCATACGATTCCAATGTCTCTTTTTCAGGTGGGCGCCGCGATTCTTGTCACCAATTCGTTGCGCCAAATTCTGGGTGATCCCGGGCCAAGCGTCTGCGCAAAGCACATCGTAAATTGGCGCCAACGAAACGCCTCTTCCAGAAATCATCATCGAGTAGTTTTTGGCATGCGCATCTGTGTTGCACGCAATCACATTGAAGATAACGTAATCGAGCAGCTGCATTACGTCGCGCACTTGCATCACGTTTCGCGTGATGGCGAACATCTCGGAGAGCTGCGGCCCTTTAATGCCAGACTGATTGTTCTCGTACTTCGCGCCCGGTGGTCGCCCAAGCGCTTGGCAATAGTCTTCTTGGTGCAGTCGGCGCCAAACGTTATTTTGGGTGAGGCGATCATATCGCTTTACCAGGAAGTATTGCCGCGCACCTGCGGCCCCGGTTGTCACCGCAGGCACATTGAGCCCACAGCGTTTTGCAAGAGTCATGCAAAGCGCTTCGTTTTGCACGCTTCCATGGAGCCGATCTTTGGCATCCGGCTTCAGGATGTAGGTGGACGGCGCGCCGTCTACCGGAATGCACAAACGCCCTTCGTCGTTGATGGCCACGCCGAGTTTGCTTTGCGCTCCTGCAAGCGACATTGAGACGCCTTCGTCGCCCACCAAGAACGGTTTATTGGGGAGTTCATTTATTATGCGTTCCAGCGCAGCCTCATCTGGTACCTCTCGCCAACTGCCGGGAGAAGTGGAACCAGGAAAGCCTATGGAGAGGGCGCCCGCTGTATCTCGGCCGATTTCGTGCAAGATTCCTATCACGTCATCCGGCGCCGCCCCAATTCGCAAGCTGACCGCGCGTAGATGCGCTGCTTCAGGGAGCAAGTTCGCAGCCCAGTTCAAGAAGATTTGCGGGTCTATCGGACGGTGTGTCAGCGGCATCAAAACGGAGATGGGGAACGCGCCTTTTGTTTGGAGCCACTCGGGCGCGTACGCGAACGATGGCCCCTCCGCTCGAACATGGATGCGCCCAACGAGGCGAGTTTCGTAGAAGACCGGCAACTCGCTTGTCATAGTGACTCGGCAAGATCAGGTAGAAGCTGATCATCCTCTCGGCTAGTCGCCGCTAGCACGTCAAAGGGGCGGAGACCGACAGCGTTTGCAGCAAGGAGGGCTTTGCCGAGCTGCGCCGACGATTTCCCTCCCTCAAGTTCGATGACAAAACGGCGACCCAGGCCAGTTGCTAGGGCGAGATCGTCTTGGCGCATCCCAAGCGCTTCGCGCCTTTGACGCACCATGTCGCCGAATTGCTTCGCGAATTGCTGGGCAGCGGACTCTTTGTCACCCGCTAGTGTGGTTGGCATGGCGATGTTCCCGATCGGGAACATTTATGGCAATCCTCGCCAAAAGTTCCCGACCGGGAACATTGGGTCGAGTCTGCCTCCAACGCAAGAGCGATGTTCCCGATCGGGAACAAATTGCTTCGAAGCCGCAGAAAGTTCCCGATCGGGAACTTTACCTCACCCCACCCCCGGATCGATCCCCTTGCACGCCTCCACCAGACCCTTCACCGCGTCCACGCTCTTATCGAACATCGCCCGCTCGGCGCTCGTGAGTTCGATCTCCACCACCTTCTCGACGCCGCCTTTGCCGATGATGCAGGGCACGCCGACATAGAGATCGTTCAAACCATATTCTCCGTTCAGATTTGCGGCGCAGGGCAGCAGGCGGCGTTTGTCGCGCAGATAGCTTTTCGCCATCGCCATCGCGCTTTCGGCGGGTGCGTAGAAGGCCGAGCCGGTTTTCAGCAGGTTTACGATCTCGGCGCCGCCGTCGCGGGTGCGCTGGACGATGGCGTCGAGCTTTTCCTGTGAGGTCCAGCCCATCTTCACCAGGTCGGGCAGCGGAATGCCGGCGATGGTTGAGTAGCGCGTCAGCGGCACCATGGTGTCGCCGTGGCCGCCGAGCACGAAGGCGGTGACATCCTCGACGCTGACCTTGAACTCTTCGGCCAGGAACCAGCGGAAGCGCGCGCTATCGAGCACGCCGGCCATGCCGACCACCTTCTTATGCGGCAGCTTGGAGAATTGCCGGAACGCCCACACCATGGCGTCGAGCGGGTTGGTGACCACGATCACGAACGCGTTCGGCGCGTGCGTAGCGATCCCCTCGCCCACCGCCTTCATCACTTTGAGATTGATGCTCAAGAGATCGTCGCGGCTCATGCCGGGCTTCCTGGGGACACCCGCCGTGACGATGCAGACATCGGCGCCGGCGATATCGGCGTACGAGTTCGCGCCCTTGAGCGCGCTATCGCGCCCGAACACCGGGCTCGCCTCGGCAATGTCCAGCGCCTTGCCCTGCGGCACGCCCTCGACCACGTCGAACAGCACCACATCTCCCAATTCCTCGCGCGCGGCGATGTGGGCGAGCGTGCCCCCGATCATGCCGGAACCGATAAGGGCGATCTTTGCGCGGGCCATGGGGGGCTCCTGGAATCAGGGGATAAGGAAAGGCCGGGGTCTAGCGCCGTCGCCGCCTGCGCGCAACGCGACGGGGCTGACAGGGGCGCCACCGGCTGAACACTGGCCCAATCCTGCCGATTCCGCGCGGGGGCCGGAACGAGCATTTGTCGCCGAGGGCAGCCATTGCCGAGTTTGCGGACCCAGCGACTGAATGCGATAAGTGCCCGAATGCCGGCTTTGCACTCATCGCTGGACAGAGGCTGCACACGCGGCGCGGCGCAAGGCATGGCCAAGGACCGTGTCCCATGAAGCGGACCGTGCTCGAAAAAATTGCAGGAAGCTTCCGCACCCTTGCGATGTGCGGATTCTGGGGCCTCCACATCGTAATTGCCAGCGTACTTCTCGACGAGTTCGATAATCGTGGCTTTGATTATTACGCGGCGATGGACATCGAAGATCATGCCACTCACGTTCTATATTTGATGGGGTTCTGCCTTCTCTTGATGTTCTCGGGCCTCATCGGAATGTGCGGCATCAAGATGTACTGTTTTTGGTTCGACAAAATTGATCCTACGGCGCCCGACGCCCCCTAGGCGGCTTGACGCCTATGGCCAAGCGCTGATCGACTGCGGCTATGACGCACCGGCCCTAATTTTTTGAGCGGTTTTCCATTGATTTGGCGGCGCTAGCCTCGGCGAGGGCACTCCCAAGTCACCTTAGTCAGCTTGAGAAGGGAGGGGCCATCGGCGCTGCCCAATCTCGCCGATATGCGTCATCGAGCGCCTCGCTTGTTGTCGGCCGTTTTCACTGCGCGATGCCGGCAAGCTAGAAGGGCCACGCCAGGGGAGGAGGAGCGATCATGCGCTTCGCTTGCGTTATCGAGAACGCGGCAGGCGCTTCGACGAGAGGCACGATTTGTCGTTCAATCTGATCCGAGTCTGGGCTAAGGAGTTTCATGCCGACGCCCCCCCCTGCGCGATGTCGGCGTCGTACCGTTCCAGGCGTTATTGCCTCATCGCGCTCCAAGCCATAGGTTATCGACCTACCTCCCGCGATGAATTGCTGCGTGCCTGATGCGTTCGCGAACTGGAACTCGGCACCGAAATAGGCACCGTAGCAGAGTGATCGGTTTTCGGTGCAGGCGGTTCCGCCGATACTGAAAATTCCGCCTTTACGTATGGCGCGCTAAACTTCAAAATATTGAAATCGCCCAGGGAGCACGTTGATGCGGATTGTTGTGCTGGCGTTGACCGCGGCTCTTAGCCTCGCCGCTTGTGGCCGCAGCTCCCCTACGGGCGGCGCCCAAACCGAGGTGCCAGGCGACGGCGCCTTCCCGGATTTGGCGCAGGAGTCTTACCGGGCTGAAGGCACCCTCACCACCCCTGAAGGACACACCGTGCCATCGGTGATGATCCGCTCCGCCGGCAAGCTGCGTTGGGAGGTGAGTGCGCCCGAAGGCTCGCTCATTTTGATCAGAAGCGGCCGCAGCATACGCGCGCCCGCGATCTTCATTACCAACGCCGCCGACGCTGAGAGCATCATCATCCCAAGTTGGAACGACGGACGCCCGGTCGCGCTTCGCGTGAACGACGGTGATCAATCTCCAGCCGCGGAGTGGGGCGTGGAGCTTGCCGTCCATGCGATACGAACGGGCTCTTGCTCCGTGGCCGACGAGAACGGTTCTGAATGGAGGCGCAGCGACGAAGAGGGTGAGCAAACCGCGTGCGTCACGACCGACGGCATCATCTTGCGCGCTGGCGGCGCCGGCTGGACGCCATCCTGGGAAGCTACGCGTGTCGAGCGAGGACCTCAAGACGCCGCCTTGTTCGAGGTTCCGTCCGGTGTAGAGGTGGTAGATATGAGATAACCCTGCGATAGCCGGCCATACGCCTGCCTCTCGCAACAAACGCACAGGGCAGGCCGAGGGTAGGCTTAGCTCCCGCAATTCCCAAAATGCCGCCGAGGCGAGAACCAACTAGCCAATTCCCAAGATCGCCCGTGAAGTCGCATTCGGGCCAGCTCGGCTCTAAGCGCCACATTCTTACGACGGGCGGGGTCGCTCGAACCCTGCCGCCGGTAATGCTGCATGAGCTAAGTCCGGCCATCGCCGACACCAGCCACTTGCGCCCGCCGCACTATTCAGCGCGTGACGCCCCCGACATAGTCAGGCCCATGAAGATCGATCGAAGACGTCTGTTTTGCCTGGCTGGCGGGTTTCTTTTCGCGAACGAGGCTTGGCCGGCGGATGAAGCCCGCCCAGCGGGCCGCGCCGCCGCCTCGGGGCTCTCGCTGACAGACAAGATGGGCAAGTTCCCGATCGGCGATCCAACTGATCCGACCTTTGCCTTCTGCGGGCGCGCCGTGCATCGCGGCCCGTACTGCCTCGAACATGCCCGCCTCGCCAACCAGATGACGGCGTGAGGCCAACCACTCCAGAGCCGGGTTCGCCAGGAATGGCCGCTGCCACGGAACTCTTGCTCCGCTGGGGCGTTGTGAAAGTGATGTCTTGAAGGAGGCGTGGGGTGGCGCGCCGCCCCCAAGGGCATGAGGCAGGTGTCCGCACAGTGGCTGAGGTGAGTGCCGTGCTTATTGTTGAAGACGAAGTGTTCACGCTCGAAATCGCGCGGATGCTGGTGGAAGACTTGGGCTACCATGCGCACTCGGCAAGCAGCGTCGAGGAGGCGCTCGCGGTGTTGCGCTCACCTGAACCGATCAGCGTGCTCTTCACCGACATCCATCTCAGGAGGGAAGTCTTCGGCGGATGTGACTTGGCGCGCGAGGCCGTAAAGCTCCGCCCCACACTTCGCGTGTTGTACACGACAGGCAACCTCGCCACGGACCAACTCAAGGAGCAGTTTGTCGCTGGCGCACATTTCCTTCCGAAACCGTATTCGCCGGACCAGCTCAAATCGTCGCTGGACCGCCTGACCGCCCAATGAGCCGGAACGGCGGATCAACAGGGCGACAGGAGCGGCGTCAGCACCGCGAGCTTCAGTGGAGCAATTGATCGGCCAGGTCCGCTTTCATATGGACCATACGCCGAAGCAGATGGGCAATGAAAAATTCCGCCAATGCGGGTTCGGCGCGCAGAACGCGCACCATTTCCGCCTTCTCCAAGCGCATCACGTTGCAGTCGCCCATCGCGCTCGCGGTCGCAGAGCGCCGTAGCTGCGCGAGCCGTCTCGGCAACCTGCGTCTTCGCAACATGAAAGACTGGGAGCGCGTGGTCATCCGGCTAGCGCGGAGAACACCATTTATTGTGTTGGATTCTCGTAACCCTTCTCAAGCGGTCGTCACCGAAACAGCACGCATCCTAGAAAATCCATCTTTGATGAAAAAGACGCTCTTTGTCGTCGACGAAGGCGGCGCTGTCGAATCCGACACGCGGGTTTCCCCAGCGCGGACTGCTGAGCCATTGAACACCACCAAGTTCGACACTTTAGTTGCCGACCTAAGGCGCATCGGACTGCCCAAGACCGCCTCGCCGGACGATAATCCAGTTCTTCGTCAAATGATGTTTGACGAGCACTCGAAAAAGCTTGGTTTCCAGATGCGGGCGATCCAATGGCTAATCCCGCCGCTTGTTTTTGCTCTCAAGAATGTCGAGCGCTATCCACAAGTTCGAAGAAGAGGCGCGGTGCGTGGCATTTACTTTGATGACACTAACCCTGATATGGCCGCCGACGCTGGTGCGCTCTTGCATACTCTGGGAGAAAATCCGGCGGGCGGCGCCCTAGCAATTCTTGCGACCCTTGACCGCGACGTCGCGTATCTCGGCGACTACGTTGAAAAGTGGTCGCATGCGCGCGAACCACACCAGCGCCGCCTGTGGCTCCGCGTTCGCGCAATGTACGACGGGATGCTCAAGCTGCAACGTCTGCGCGACTTGGCGCCAGTGTCGTTCGCCAAGATGAACACGGACGCGTTAAGAGCCCTTCGCTAACCGTGCAAGCGCTCTCCGCTCAATTCCACGAAGTCTGATCGAACGTCGCAAATGGGCCAAAACCACCCAAATGGCCAGAAGGTTACCAATGGCTGGCGCGCGCCGTGAACCGGCCCAACCGCCCGCCCGCCTTACGCCACCAAAGCTGGCGCTCAGCGCTTCACGCACATCAACACCCCATCGCCGATGCTGGTCATCGCCGCATGCACGCGCGCGTCGGCCCGGGCTTTCCCTGCCAGTGCCCGCAGCGCGACTGTGTCGGGGGTCTGATCGCTCGCATCCGCCACCTTTCCTGACCACAGCACGTTGTCGAACAACATCACTCCGCCGGGGCGGAGCAGCCCCAATCCGCGTTCGTAGTACGCATCGTACCCGGTCTTGTCGGCATCAATGAAGCCGAGATCGTAGCTGCCGGCCTCCCCCGCCGCGAGGCGCGCGTCGAGCGTTTCCGTCGCTGGCGCGATCACGAGCTCAATCGCGTCGGCAACGTCGGCGGCCTGCCAATAGCCGCGCGCTTTCGAAGTCCATTCCTCGGAGATATCGCACGCCAGCAAATGCGCGTCGGCGCCGTGCATGTCTTTCAGCGCTAGCGCTGTCGTCAGCGCCGAATAGCCGGTGAACACGCCCACTTCGAACGCGCGCTTGGCGTTGATCATGCGCGCGATGAGCGCCATGAACGCGCCCTGCTCTGCGCTGATCTGCATGATCGCGACGCCGCCGAGCGCGGCGGTTTCCGCACGACAGCGCGCGAGCACGGGATGCTCGGGCGGATTGACGTTGGCGAGATAGGCGACGAGTTCGGGGGAGAGATTGAGGGATGTGGACATGGGGGCTCCGGCAACGAGCAATAGCTCTACAGGCCGCGTGATACTATTCGGCGGAAAAGCGCTGATCGACCACCCATCCCCGGGACGCCGCGTCAGCGGCGGGCCCGGGGCCCATAAACCCAGACGTTCGTGATCTCGGGCCCCGGAATTCGCTTCGCGAATCCTGGGATGGGTGGGTCATAGCTTCAGTGAGCGAGGCGCCTAATTCAACCGCTTCAGCTGCTCCACCAGATCCGTGCGCTCCCAGCCGAAGCCGCCTTCGTTATCGGGCTGGCGGCCAAAATGACCGTAGGCGGCGGTGCGCGCATAGATCGGGTGGTTGAGGCGCAGATGTTTGCGGATGGCGCGAGGCGTGCACCCATCCATCAATTCCTGCAGCGCTTTTTCGAGCTTGGCCGGATCGATGGTGTCGGCGCCGTGGAGATCGACATAGAAACTCGTCGGCGCGGCGACGCCGATGGCGTAGCTGATTTGGATAGTGCAACGCTGTGCGAGGCCCGCGGCCACCACGTTTTTCGCCAGATAGCGGCACGCATAAGCCGCTGAACGATCGACCTTTGTAGGGTCCTTGCCCGAGAACGCGCCGCCGCCATGAGGGCTCGCGCCGCCATAGGTGTCGACGATAATCTTGCGTCCGGTGAGACCGCTGTCGCCGTCGGGGCCGCCGATTTCGAACTTGCCGGTCGGGTTGATCAGCCATTTCGTTTTCTTGGTCACCAGGCCATCGGGAAACACCGACGCTGCGTAGGGCTTAACCAGCTCTTCCATGCGTTTGGTGCTGTAGTTCGAGCCGTTCAGCTTCTTCTTGTGCTGGTGGCTGACGACGACGGCGACGACCTCCGCGGGCTTGCCGTTCTCGTAGCGGAGCGTGACCTGACTCTTGGCGTCCGGCTCAAATTCGGGGCGTTCCCCGGAATGGCGCACTTCGGCGAGGCGTTTCAGGATGTTGTGCGAGTATTGCAGCGTCGCTGGCATCAGCTCTGGCGTTTCGCTGCAGGCGTGGCCGAACATGATGCCCTGATCGCCGGCGCCTTCGTCTTTCTTCGCGGTGGCGTCCACGCCTTGGGCGATGTGAGCCGACTGGCCGTGGAGATAGCAGGCATATTTCGCCTTCTCCCAGTGAAAGCCCTTCTGGGCGTAGCCGATCTCCTTCACCGCCGCGCGCACCTTTGGCTGCAACGAAGCAATGATATCCTTCGTGAACGCCTTGTTTTCGGCTTTGGATTTGCCCGGACGCCCGGCGCGCACTTCGCCGGCGAGTATGATGCGATTGGTGGTGACCATGGTTTCGCAGGCCACCCTCGCTTCGGGATCGGCCGCGAGAAACGCGTCTACGGCGACGTCGGAAATCCGATCCGCCACTTTGTCAGGATGGCCCTCCGAGACGCTTTCGCTGGTGAAGACGTAAGATGCTCTAGCCACTCGGATTCTCCGGCCGGTTGTGCAAAGCGGCCCTCTTAGGGATTAGCGGCGGCTGGCGCAACTCAGCCCGGCTTGGCGTCCGTGGTCGCGTCATCGGCCAAAGCACGCACCAGCTCGACCACCCGCCTGCGCACCTTCAGGCTCTCGATTGAAGCGAACAGCGACATGAGCTGAACCCCTTCGGGCGTCGCCAACACGTCGCCGGCGAAATCTCTCGCCTCCTCCGCAACGCCAGCGCGGCCAGCGGTCAAGCCTTCGAAGAAGCGTGACACCGGCATATCGAGCGCCGCCGAGATGTCGAAAAGGCGGCTGGCGGCAATTCGATTGACGCCCTTTTCGTACTTCTGGACCTGCTGGAATGTGACCCCCAGCAACTCAGCCAGCCGCTCTTGGCTCATGCTGATTTCCAGGCGGCGTGAACGGACGCGTTGGCCAATTCGTTTATCGACGGCGTTAGCCGCACGCTCGTCATTCATCGTTTTGGCCCCGGAGCCCTGCCGGCAGGAATAAATCTGGCCAACCCGACCAGTGTAAGCAGCAGGGCAACAAGGACATTTCCATAGCGCGCCATAGTCGTTTCAACCAATGCGGGAGGAATTTGCGCCTCGGCAAAAGCTTCTCGCGCCCGAGTTGAACTAATCTCGCGGCCAAAAGAGTCAATAATGGCCGACACCCCGCCGGCGGCGGCGCGCGCCATTGGCAGCCCCTCCTCAATTGCTCGATAGCGCGCCATTGAATAATGCTGCTGAGGTCCAATGCCGCCTCCGAACCAGGCGTCGTTGGTGAGGCTGATCAGCCAACCCGGGCGCTCGGCCCCGTGGGGCGTAAGCCCAGGAAAAATCGCCTCATAACAAATGAGTATTACCGCTTCCGGGGCGCCCGGCACTACGATTCTGGAGGGCGGCGGCCCTGGCGTGAAATAGCCGCCCATCTGCTGCAGGGCGGGAATCCCCAGCGAGCGCACGAAATCTTCGAAAGGCATAATTTCGCTGCCCGGCACCAATCGGTGTTTGTCGTAAATCTGCGGACCGCTCCGGTACTGTCCTTGGGCCCAGTACAGCACCGCCGCAGAATTGAAGAACTCGCGCTTTTGTCTGTCGATCCGAGTGAAACCGACGATCAGCGCGCGGTCGCCAAGGGCGCGTCCAATCTCGTCGAGAAAGCCCGGGTTCTCGAACATGAAGAAGTTCACAACCGGGATCGCGCCCTCAGGCCAAATCACGATCGAGGCGCGGCTCTCCTCCACGGCTCCGCTGGCCGCGAGATACCGATGCAGGACGCGCCGCTCCTGGTCTGGAAGTTCGCGCCACTTCTCGGCTTGGCTTAGGCCAGAATCAGCGACGCGCACGACCGGCAGCGCACCCGGGGGATCCGCCGGCGCTCCCGCCACGCGTTGAACGCCCCACCCCCAGGCCATGCCTAGCGCTAGCGCAGCCGTAAGCACAGGCGTCAGCCGGCGCCAGAGCGCGACGCTCGCATCAGCAAGCAGAGCAGGCGAGGCGCCCACAAGCAGCGTCAGCAAAGACACGCCATAAATCCCGACGAGCGACGCCAATTGCGATATCGGCTCCCCGGGCGCCCAGATATAGCCGGGCAGAAGCCAAGGAAAACCACCGAACAAATGCCCGCGCGCCCACTCAGCCGCGAACACACTTGCGGCGAATGCCGCAATCCTGCGCATGTCGCTAGTCCACAGCGCCATCGCCAACGCGCAACCCAATCCCCAATAAATTGCCATCACCGCCGCCAACGCCGCTGTAACCGGCACGCCCCAGATGGCCCCCCAGGTCTGCGCATCCACCTCAAAGGCCGACGACACCCAGTGCAGCCCAATTCCAAAATAGCCGAGGCCAAAAAGCCATCCGCTCGAAAAAGCGCTCCAGAGCTTACGCGGGCGCGCCACCGCCACGTCGAGCAACCAAACGAGCGTCACGAGCGACGCCACGAATATGGGAACCGCGAAGAAGGGTGCGTGGCCAAGGATCGCAAGCGCGCCCGCCACAAAAGCTAGGCCGCGCCGCTGCCAAGGCGTCCGCGCGGCAAACCACGCGTGCACGCGTGACAAACGCCTCTCCCCCGCTTCCTCGCCCACCCGCGATCGCTCCATCATTGAGATCAACCGTCGCTCAACGGCGAGGCGCCGCCAAGGGGGCTCTGCAGCCCTGTTTCGTTTGAACGCTTGAGTCGCACACGCTTCACACGACGCGGATCGGCATCGATGATCTCGACGTCGAAGCCAGCGGGATGGTGAAGGATTTCCCCGCGCTGCGGCAACCGACCGGCCAGCGCCACCGCCATGCCGGCGGCGGTGTCGAACTCGTCCTCATGGTTGGGCAGCTCGAGGCTCGCGCCAAGCACAGCCTGCAATTGGTCGATGGGCGCCCGACCGTCGGCCTCGTACGCGCCGCCGCGCTCCTGCACCAGAGCAGCGTCCACGTCGTGCTCATCGTCAATGGCGCCGACAATTTGCTCCACCAGATCCTCCATCGACACCAGGCCATCAGTGCCCCCGTACTCATCGACGACAAGCGCGAGGTGGATGCGGCTCGATTGCATACGCAGGAACAACGTCGCCAACGTCATCGATGGCGGAACAAACAGGATGTCGCGTTTGATCCGAGTGAGCAAACGATCGGAGAATTTCGCGCGCGCATTGCCGTCGGCCATCGGCGCCAGAAGCGCCATCACGTCACGCACGTGAAGGAAACCCTGCGGATCGTCGAGCGTTTCCCCGTAAAGCGGCAAGCGAGAATGCTGGCTCTCGGAGAAAACCTGAGCGGCCTCACCCAAAGTCGCAGACACCTCAATCGCCACGATATCGGCGCGCGGGCGCATCACGTCAGCGACTTTCAGCCGATCGAAATGCGCGGCGCGTAGGATCATGTCCTTCTGCGCCACCTCCATGTGCTCGCCGTTTTCAGCGCTGGTGCGCAACGCTTCCTCGACGGCGGCGGCGGAGCCCTGCTTGCCGCGTCCGAACATGCGAGAGAGGCGTTGAACAAGCCCCGCGCGTTTTCGTAATTGCTCGGCCTCGTCTGCGGATTCACTCATTCGATCTTGGTCGCACTCCTGTTCGGTTTCACGCGTAAGGATCGTCGATACCTAGCGAGACGAGGATGGCGCGTTCGCGCGCCTCCATCGATTCGGCGTCAGCCGGCTCGATGTGATCATAGCCCAAGAGATGCAAAAAGCCGTGCACGACCAGGTGGGCAGCATGGTGTTCGAACCGTTTCCCCTGGAATTGCGCTTCAGCGGCAATGGTTTCCGCCGCGAGCGCTATGTCGCCAAGGAACCCATGGCTTGCCTCGCTGGCGTCCACCGGGGGAAAGGATAGCACGTTGGTTGGTCCTTGCTTGCCCCGGAACTGAGCATTCATTCCAGCTACCGCTGCGTCATCGCCTAGAAGCAACGACACGACGCCGCTAGCGCCTTCCTCGGCCGCCGTCGCCGCCGCCGCCGCCGACAGCAATTCCTCGTGGCCGCGCCAGAGCGGGCAGCCCACCACGATATCGACTTCAAAACTCTGCTCAGCCATGCCCCGCCTCGTCGCGATGGTAGGCTTCGACGATGTGCGCGACGAGCCGATGACGGACGACATCTTGCGTCGCAAAGCGGATCACCTCAACGCCAGGGACATGCTCGAGGATGGAAATGGCGTGGGCAAGGCCAGACTGGTCGGCGCGCACAAGGTCGATCTGTGAGGGGTCGCCCGTCACCACCATGCGCGAGCCTTCGCCAAGGCGGGTGAGCACCATTTTCATCTGCAGCATCGTAGCGTTTTGCGCTTCGTCCACGATCACGAACGCGTTCGCCAACGTACGCCCACGCATGAAGGCGAGCGGCGCGACCTCAATCTGTCGCCGCTCTCGTCGCGCTTTCAGATCATTCTCGTTTATCTGGCTGCGAAACGCATCCCAGATCGGCGCCAAATAGGGGTCGACCTTCTCCGCGAGATCGCCGGGCAAATAACCAAGCTTCTCGCCCGCCTCAACGGCCGGCCGAGTCACGATGATGCGATCGAACCGCTCTTGTTTGAGCGCCTCGACCGCAGCGGCGACGGCAAGGAACGTTTTGCCTGTGCCTGCAGGCCCGACACCAAAAATGAGATCGAGCGCCTCGTCGCGCAACGCCTCGACATAGTGCACTTGCCGCGGCGTGCGCAGAGTCAGCCCACCAAGTTGTGGAAGCGCCATCGGCCCCGGCTTGTCGGACGGCCCCTCCGAGAATGCGATCGCAGCCAGCACCTCGCCTTCACGCACCCTGCCCTTGCGGCGCGCCAGCTCGGCAAGCGCATCGACAATACACTGCACCCGCTCGAGATCAGCGCCGCCGTCCGGCCGCGCGCGCACGGTCAATTGGTCGCCCTGCGCGTCCAATGTGACTCGGTAAGCCGGCGTCCCCCGCGGTGCGCTCGGGTCGCGAAACGCCTCCTGGATATGAGCAAGGTGGCGGTGCAGCGGCCCGAAGATCGCTTGCGCCACCCCGGAATCCGACAAGGTGATGATCCGAACCAGATCGCCGTCTTTCTGGAAGCTTGTCACGAAACCTCCAGCGCGGCGGTCGAACCCGTCAGCGAGTTCTGCGACGCGCCGACAATACGCACCCGGACGATCTCGCCCTCGCTGGCGCCGCTCTCGAAATGCACCGCCTGCAAATAGGGCGAACGACCGTGCTTTTGGCCAGACGCGCGCCCTCGCCCTGCGACCAGGACCGGCAATGTCCGCCCGACTTGCGTCTGGTTGAATCCGCGTTGCTGCTCGCTGAGCACAACTTGCAATCGCGCCAGCCGTTCGCCCTTTACCGCTT
This sequence comes from Terricaulis sp., assembly GCA_040080225.1. Taxonomy (GTDB): domain Bacteria; phylum Pseudomonadota; class Alphaproteobacteria; order Caulobacterales; family Aquidulcibacteraceae; genus Vitreimonas. The sequence continues at coordinate 9,860 of JBEBIU010000039.1, read as the reverse complement.
CAGCGACCTGCCCGTGCATAAGCGCCGCCGGCGTACCCGGCCGCGGCGAATATTTGAACGAGAACGCCGAAGCAAATCCAATATCGCGCGCCAATTGCTCGCTGTCCGCGTAATCCCTCTCGCTCTCGCCCGGAAAACCGACGATGAAATCAGTCGAGAGCGCGATGTCTGGGCGAACGGCGCGCAGCCGTGTGACAATATCGCGATAGAAAGCGCCATCGTGCTTGCGGTTCATCGCCTTCAGGATGCGATCCGATCCTGATTGCACCGGCAGATGCAAGTAAGGCATCAGTTTCGGCTCAGCGCCGTGCAGCGCGATCAGATCATCGGTCATTTCGGCCGGGTGCGATGTCATGTAGCGTAGGCGCGCAAGCCCCTCGATCCGCGCCGTTTGTTCCAGCAGGTCGGCAAAACCCACGCCGCCGGCGCCATGGTAGGCGTTGACGTTCTGCCCAAGTAGCGTGATTTCGCGGACGCCGCGATCGGCCAGCGCGCGCGCCTCGGCGAGCACATCGACGACCGGCCGCGAGAATTCTGCTCCGCGCGTATAGGGCACTACGCAGAACGTGCAGAACTTGTCGCACCCTTCTTGTATGGACAAGAACGCGGTAACCCCGTCGGGGGCGCGCGCGGGAAGCGCATCGAATTTCTCTTGCGCCGAAAACTCCGCCACGAGCCGCTCTCCGCTCTTGCGCGCAGCGCGCGCAATCAGCTCCGGAAGCTTGTGATACGCCTGCGGACCGACGACCAGATCCACTTCCGGAGCGCGGCGCATGATCTCTTCGCCTTCGGCTTGCGCAACGCAGCCGGCGATCGCGATCGTCATGCTTTTGCCTTCGCCCACGCGACGCTCCTTGTGCGCACGCAGGCGGCCGATTTCGGAATAGACCTTCTCGGTCGCTTTTTCGCGAATGTGGCAGGTGTTGAGGATTACCAGGTCGGCATCGTCGGGCTTGCCGGTCATGGCATAGCCCAACGGCGCAAGCACGTCGCGCATGCGCTCGCTATCATAGACGTTCATCTGGCAACCGTACGTCTCGATAAAGACCTGCTTTGGGGCGGCGCGTTCGCTCATTTCAACGTTTCTTGGCCTTATCGTCGAGCGGCACGCCATACAGCTCCAGTCGGTGATCCACCAACCTGTACCCCAAGCGGGCGGCGATTTCCTGCTGCAGGCGTTCGATTTCAGGATCGACGAACTCGATTACTTGTCCCGACCTGGTGTCGATGAGGTGATCGTGGTGCTGGTTTGGCGTCTCTTCGTAGCGGGAACGGCCGTCGCGGAAATCATGGCGCTCGAGGATGCCGGCTTCCTCGAACAACCTCACGGTTCGATAGACCGTGGCGATCGAAATGCCGGAATCCACCGCCGCCGCGCGCCGGTGCAATTCCTCCACGTCGGGGTGGTCGTGGCTCGACGAAACAACGCGCGCGATGACGCGGCGTTGCTCGGTCATGCGCATGCCGCGCTCGGCGCAGAGTTTTTCAATCCGGTCCATCTCGTCCATCTGGGTGCGATGCATACTTTCTCCGCCACTGACTGTCCATCGCAACAGTTTCAACCCGGCAGCGTTCGGCGCATGACAACAGCGTTAGCGCCGCCGTCTGAGTAATATTTGGGTCGCACGCCGACAGGGGCAAAGCCGAGCTTCTCATAAAGAGCAAGAGCGGGCATGTTGTCTTCGGCAGCCTCCAAATGGAGGTTACCGGCGCCACTGCCCCATGCAACCTCAATTGCGGCGGCGACCAACGCGGCGCCAAGGCCTTTTCGGCGTGCAATTGTGCGAACCGCAAGCGTCACGATCTCTGCTTCCCCCGCCGCCGCCCAACCCAACACGAAACCTGCGCCGGCCGTGTCTGCGAGCGCAAACGCGCCAGGATTGCGCATGAGTGCGCGAATTTCCGCAGGACTCCAGCCTCGCGTAAACGCCTCCGCGTGGATCGCCGCCAACGCTTCGGCAGCCTCGACGCCAACGGAGACAATCGCGCGCCTTCTCACGGCGGCGTCACGTGCGGCGCACGAAGATAAGCAGGGTCGGGTTTGTAGCGCGCGGGGTCCAGGACAGCGGCGCGGTGCGCCAGAGAACGGGCGTCGAGTTTGGGGCGCATGAGAATTACCGAGCGGCCCGCCGCGGCCCGCGCCAAGATGGCTTCGTGAGCACCGCGCTCTATGGGCGTTGGCGCAAGGATAGCAACTCCGTCCTCGTACAACGCCAGATATGCCGCACCTGGCGTTTCGATCAGAGCCGCGCGCAATCCCGCCTCACCTTCTTGCAAGGCCAGCGCCTCCAGTGTGGAGACGCCGACGCACGGCTTGGCGAGCGCCAATGCAAGCGCGCGGGCGAAGGAAAGCCCAACGCGCACGCCGGTAAACGATCCGGGCCCCGTCGTCACCACGATACGATCAATTTCACTAAACTCAACGCCGGCTTCTTGCACGATTTCGCGCGCCATCGGCGCAAGTCGCTCCGCCTGGCCGCGTTGCATGATCTCACTCTTTGCACCCAGGGTATCCCCGTCGCGCACAAGCACAGCCGAGCAGGCGTCCAGGCAGGTGTCGATGGCGAGGACGAGCATTTACGCCGACACGCTTAGACCACCTGCTCCACCGCATTCACTTCGGGCAGATAGTGTTTCAGCATGTTCTCGATGCCCTGCTTCAGCGTCAGTGCTGACGAGGGGCAGCCGGCGCAGGCGCCCTTCATCGTGAGCCGCACAATGCCGGCTTCGTGGTCCCAGGAATGGAAGGTAATGTCGCCGCCGTCGCGCGCCACGGCGGGACGCACGCGCGCTTCGATGATCGCTTTGAGTTCCCTTACAACGTCGGCGGCTTCGCCCTCATAAACGAACTCAGCCTCTTCGGCCTCGCCCTCCTCGGCGAGTGTCAGCGCACCTGACATGAAATGATCCATGATCGCCGCCAACACATGCGGCTTCAGGTGTGGCCACTCGATTTCATCAGTCTTGGTGATGGTGAGGAAGTCGCCGCCGAGATAGACCCGCTCCACGCCCTCAACCGCAAACAAAGCCTGCGCCAACGGAGAAACAGCAGCAGCGTCCACTGCCGCGAACTCGCGCCCGCCGGCGCCACGCTTATTTGGGCCGAGTACATCGCGGCCGGGCAGGAATTTCAACGTGCGCGGGTTCGGTGTGGATTCCGTTTGGATGAACATAGCCCCGAGGTGGCCCTTGCGACTTGCTCGGTCAAGCCTGAACGAAGGGCAAAGCCAGCGCGCGCACTTCGGCGCGCGAAAGCGACCCCGGCACGACCATCACCGGCACTGCCCTGCCGCCAATCCCGGCGCTGCGGCCCAGTTGCGCCACAAGCGGCCCGGGCCCGCGCGGCCCCACCTCCGACGCCAGCACGAGCAACCTGATGGAGGCGTCTTCCTCCAACAGCTTGCGCAGCTCGGGCTTCAAATCCCCCTCCCTCAATACGGGTTCGGCGGTGACGCCGCATTCGGCCCAGACCTCGGCGGCGAAACGCTGGGTCAGCGATTCCGCCGAATCCTGCGCATGGCGGCGCATCTCTTCGGTGATTGAGGCCCAAGGCGCGGGGTCGGTCGGCTCGATGGCGCGCAGCATCACAAGACGAGCGCCAGTGTGCTTGGCCAGAACGCCGGCATAGGTGAGCGCGGCTGGAAATTCATCGCTCTCATCGGCGACGACCAGGATGGCGAAGCGCGGTTCGGACATTGGGTGCATCTATGGACCAGCGTGGGGCTCGACGGCAATGGCGGACAACGGGCTGCGCTTTGTCCTTCACCGCTCTCTCAACCCCGCCTGCTTCATGCGCCAAATGAGATGGTCGAGCCGATCCTGGCCGAAGAAGGGTTCGTCCTTGTACACAAACAGCGGCACGCCCCAATGCCCGGCGTTTTTCTGTGCGGCTTCGTTGGCGGCGATCTCGGCGTCGCGATCTACGGCGTCGGCGTCCACACCAGGTTCGATTTCGGCCGCGCTAAGTCCAGCAGCCTCGATTGCCCGCGTAAGGTGATCCCCTTCGTGCCAATTATCGACCTCCCCCGACCAGATGGCGTGGGCGGCGGAGCGAACAAATTCATATCCTTTGCCTGCTCGCTCTGCCGCTACGCCGAGGCGGCTGACGCGCCAGATATACGGTTGCTCAGCGGCGACCTCTCCCGCGGCGATATCCATGATCACAGGGTCAGGACGCGGCCAGCGATACGGAATGTCGTGCATCTGCGCGATGCGCAACGTGTCGCGCAGGAGGTACGGCGGCCAGAGCGGATTGACGCTCTTGAAGAAGCCCGGAATTCGCAGCGCGATCGGCGTGACGATGCGCATGCGTGGGGCGATATCGTAGCGCGCGATGAGACGCTCGACGAGCGCTGTGGCCAGATACGAATAGGGGCTGCGAAAGGAAAAGTAGAAGTCAAAGGCAAACGTCATTATCCCGCTTTGCTCCCAGGGCCCGCCTCGCGCAAGCTCGGAGCGGCGTTCGCGAGAGCGCCTATGCCCTCCAAAACCCAACATTCCCCCGCACCTCCGCCATGATCGGCGCGGCGATCGCGCGAGCGCGTTCCGCGCCATCGCGCAGGATCGCGTCCAGCGCTCCCGGATCGGCGTTCAGCCGGCGCATTTCGGCGGCGATGGGGGCGAGTTTGGCGGCGAGTGTTTCCGCAAGCGCGGGCTTAAACACACCGAAGCCCTTGCCGCCGAACTCCCCCAGCACGTCTTCAACGCCGCGCCCGCTGATCGCGGCGTAGATACCGACCAGGTTCTCGACTTCAGCCCTGCCCGCGAGCCCCTCCTTCAACTCCGGCAGCGGCGCGGAATCGGTGGTGGCCTTCTTGATCTTCTGCATGATCGCATCGGCATCATCGATGAGGTTGATGCGGGTCATGTCGGAGGGATCGGATTTCGACATTTTCTTGGTCCCGTCGCGCAGGCTCATGATGCGCGCGCCGGGGCCTTGGATCAGCGGCTCTGGCAACGGGAAGAAGCCGGGCGACTCGTAATCATTGTTGAACTTCTGGGCGATGTCGCGGGAGAGCTCCAGGTGCTGCTTCTGGTCCTCACCGACCGGCACGTGCGTGGCTTTGTACAATAAAATATCCGCCGCTTGCAGCACCGGATAATCGAACAGGCCAACGCTCATACGCTCGCTATGCGCGCCGGCCTTGTCCTTGAACTGGGTCATGCGCTCGAGCCAGCCCATGCGGGCGATGCAATTGAACACCCAGGCCAGTTCCGAATGCTCGCGCACCGCCGATTGCACGAAAATGATAGAGCGCGCGGGATCGACACCGGCGGCGATGTAGGCGGCGGCTACCTCGCGCGTTTTTGCCGCCAGCTCTTTCGGATCCGGCCCCGCCGTGATCGCGTGCAGATCGACGACGCAATAGATGCACTCGTACTTGCCTTGCAGGGCTACGAATTTCTGCAAGGCGCCAAGATAGTTTCCCAGATGCAGGCCGTTGGTGGGCTGCATGCCGGAGAACACGCGTTGGGGGCCCTGGTACGCGGGCGGGGGAAGGTCGGACATCGGGAACTCCTGAACAAAAACATGCGCCGCGGGCGCGCTCAGCTCACTGGGCGCGCCATCGCCAAAAATGCATCGTCTTGCTCATCGAGCACTTCCTATCAGGCGTCCGCGGCCGGCGGCAAGTCGCTTCCCCCAGCCGCGCCCGGCTCCCGACGCAGCGCGCCGCGCACTTCGCGCAGCTTAACCGCGCCAAGCGCGAGCGCCGCAATCGCATAAATGATGAACGCCGCGACGGCGACGGCGAGAACCGCGACCTCCTTGCGCCATAACAGGTCTCTGAGCATCGCGTAATTCGTCGCGCAGAACCCCGCGAATACACCCATGATCGCGCAGGCGCCGCCCAAACGCAGCAGCCGCGACCAGGCGCGCGCGCTGATCTTGTAAACGCCATCGCTCGCCAGAGTAGCAGCGAGCAGCACGACGTTGAGCCATCCCGCCACGCTGGTGGCGATGCCCAATCCAATCACGCCGTCGATCCCGATTTCGGGCAGCGCGAAAAACAGCCATGCGCCCAATGCCGTGTTCACGATCACCGACGCGACCGCATAATACATCGGCCGGCGTGTATCCTGGCGCGCAAAGAACGGAGGCGTGAACACTTTGGCGAGCACAAAAGCAGGCACGCCCCACGCGAACTGGCGCAGCACGTCCGCCGTGCGCTGCGCATCCTCGCTGGTGAAGGCGCCCCGGGTTACCGTTGCGTCGATGATAAAGAACGGCATGATCAGGAACGCCACCGCCGCCGGCACCGAGAACGCCATGGAAAGACCGATCGCGTCGTCCATGGCGGAGGCCGCCGCCTGCGTTTCGCCCGCCGCGTGGTGGCGCGAAAGGCGTGGCACCAGCGCCAGCCCGATCGCCACCCCGATAAGGCCCAGCGGCAATTGGTAGAGCCGGTCGGCATTGTACAGCACCGAACGCGCGCCCTCATCCGACCCGGTAAGAAATTGGGAGACCAGCGAGTTGAGCTGCGTGGCGCCGCCCGCGAGCGCGCCGGGAATGGCCAGCCAGAGCACGCGACGCACGGCTGGGGTGGCGTTTGGCCACCCAAACCGGAGCCGGACGCCCGAGCGCTGTACGCCCCACCACAACAGCGCAGCCTGCAGAATGCCCGCGACCGTGACCGAGAATGCAACCCAGATCGCGGCGGCTTCGGCATTGGGCGCAAGCGCCAACGCCGCGATGGTGCAGAGGTTCAACAAGGTCGGCACGCCAGCCGAAAGCGCGAACCGTCCACTCGTATTGAGCACCCCCGACAGCAGCGAGGCGAGCGTCATGCAGGCGAGATAAGGCATGGTGAGTTGCGTCATCAGCGTCGCTGTCTGCATGACCTCGGGATCGTTGACATAGGCCGACAGGAGAAACGGCATCAACGACGGCATCGCGATCTGCGCCACGATGCAAGACGCCGCGACAATCGCCAGCAAGAATGACATCGCCTCGGAAGCGACCCGGGTCGCCGCAACTTCGCCATCGGCGGCGCGTTCCTTGGCGTAGATCGGCACGAAGGCCTGCGCGAATGCGCCTTCGGCGAACAGGCGGCGAAATAGATTCGGGAACATGAGCGCGGTCGCAAATGCATCCATGAGCGGACCCTGCCCGCCGAATTGCGCGTTGGCGACCAGATCGCGGCCGAAGCCCAGGATCCGGCTCACGAGCGTCAGCGACGCCTGCACGAACGTGTTGCGGGCAAGGCTCAAGCGATTCCCTTTCGATTAGGAGGGGGTCTCCTAGCGCGCCGTCACGTTGGCGTCGAGAGCGCGCTGGTTCCGCTGAACACAGCCTCCAATTCGGCCCGAAGCGACGAAAGTCTGTGCGGATCGACGACCTGACCTCCGCCCTGTTCTTGCACGTAGAAAACATCCGAAGCGCGCTCACCAGCGGTGTCGATATGGGCGCTGACGATGGAGACTGAATGTGCCGCGCACGCGCGCGCCAAATCCGCCAACAAACCGAGCCGATCGCCGCCGGACGCCTCGATCACGGTCGCAGCAGACGTTATGTCGTTGTCGATGCCGACGCGCGGTTCGATGGCGAAAGCCGAGCGGCGGCGAGAAGGTGCAGGCGCTACGGGCGAAGCATGATCCTTGGTCGCCGCACGGCGCAGGCGCTTAAGTAACGCGTCGAGGGCGGCGGGATTATCCTGGCCGAACGGCCTGTGGTCGGAGGTTTGCACCGAAAACACATCCAGCGCGGAGCCAATTTTCGTGGTGTGCGCCCGTGCGGCGGCGATATCGGCGCCGGACGCGGAAATGGCGGCAGCCAGGCTCGCGAACAGGCCAGCGCGGTCGGGCGCGATGACGAGAATTTCTGTGATCCCTCGCTGCGGCCGGAAGCGCGCGGCGGTGTGTGCTCCCGAGTGCTGCGCCGCATTCGCCTCGGCGGCATGCCAAATAAGCGCCTCAGCTTCGTGGTCCAGCCAATAACCGGCTTCGTGCGTCGAAATCCAGGCTTCCGCGGCGGCGGCTTCAAGCAGCCCCGCCTGCCGCAAGTTCTTCTTCGCCTCCTCCGCCATTTCTTCCAGCAGCCCACGGACCGCCGCTTCGCCGCCGCCGCCCAGCAAAGCCGCTTCGGTGAGTCGGTACAGGTCGCGCAGCAATTGCCCTTTCCAGTCGTTCCAAATCCCGGGGCCGACGGCGCGCATGTCCGCTACCGTGAGTATCAGCAGCAGGCGCAATCGCTCCACATTGCCGACGGCGCCCGCGAAGGCGGCGATCGTCCGCGCTTCGCCGATATCGCGCCGCTGCGCGACCTCGCTCATCAGAAGGTGATTGCGCACCAGCCATCCGACCAGGTCGGCTTCATCCCTTGCAAGACCGAGTCTCCGGCACGCCGCGAGAGCGGCCTTTTCGCCCTCGATCTGCTGGTCACCAGCGCCTTTGCCGGTGTCGTGCAGCAGCATCGCCAAGTATAGCGCGCGCCGGTTTATGATCTTGGGCAGGATCGTTGTCGCCAAAGGATGCTTGTCGCGATGTTCTCCGCCTTCGATCTCTGAAATGGCTTCAACGGCGCGCAATGTGTGCTCATCGACCGTGTAATGGTGATGCATGTTGAACTGCATCTGCGCGACGACGCGGCCGAACTCGGGAACAAAGCGGCCAAGCACGCCGGAATCGTTCATCAACCGGAGTGCGGGCGCGGGGCGCCGCGGCGAAGCAAGAACTCTTAGAAAAGATTCCTGAGCTTCGCGGTCCGTCCGCCAGGCCGCAGGCATGCGCCGAGCCCGACGCGCCGCCTCCTCCAGCGCGCGGGGATGCAGGTCTAGATCGCGTTCCTCAGCGATTTCGAACAGCCGCATCAGCCCACCCGCCGCGGCCAGCGTTTCCGGTCCATCGATGTTGAGCCGGCCCGTTTCCAGATGGAAGCCAGGCGCGGCAAACTCGCCGGAATCGTGTTGACGTCGCCAAAATCGCCCCAGACCTGCCGGCGCGCGCTTCGTGTTTTCTGCTTCGAGCTTGGCGCAAATGATCCGCGTCAGCCCGCCAACCTCGCGCGCGCCAAGAAAGTAGCGTTTCATGAAGCGCTCCACGCCGGTCGCGCCGTCGCGCGACGCGAACCCCATGCGCTTGGCGATTTCCGTTTGCACATCGAAGGTCAGCCGCTCGGATGCGCGCCCCGCTGTCAGATGCAAATGAAACCGCACTGTCCACAGAAAGCGTCGCGCCCTGATGAGCGCGGAAGCCTGTTCACCGCTGAGGACCCCAGCGCCGACATATTCCCCGGGGGTTGAGAACCCGAACCTGCGCCGCCCGATCCAGAACAGGGTATGCAGATCGCGCAGCCCGCCCTTGCCTTCCTTGATGTTGGGCTCGACCATATAGCGCGAGGCGCCGATGCGAGCGTGGCGTTCATCCCGCTCGCGGAGTTTTTGCGCGATGTATCCGGCGCGGTCGCGCTCGAACACGTGTTTGCGGAGCTTGCCTGAAAGTTCGTCAAACAGCTTCTGATCGCCTGCAACTAGACGCGATTCTAGAAGTCCGGTTTGTATTGTGTGGTCGGCGCGCGCGAGCGCGATATTGTCGTCGATGTTTCGGACCGCGTGGCCCACCTTGAGGCCGAGATCGTCCCAGATCGAAAAAAGTATTCGCTCGATCGCCGGCTTGGCGAAATCGCCTGCCTTCGCGTCGTGGAGAAACAACAGGTCGAGGTCCGAATGCGGCGCCAGCTCGCCGCGGCCGTAGCCGCCAACTGCGACTAGAGCCAAGCGTCTGCCGTCTACGGCATCCGCCGCGTTCGAAAACAGCGCCGCCGTGATTACATCGGTCACGTCACTAAGCAGGCGCGCCGCGCGCCAGCCGTCGGCCCTCCCTCCCTCGAGAAGCGCCCCCGCAGCGGCGCGCCTGCTTAGTGA
>JBEBIU010000151.1:0-5556 GCA_040080225.1 Terricaulis sp. | reverse complement strand
CGCGCTTCTGTGCCTCCGAGCCCATATTGAGGATTAGCGGACCCGCCCAGTTGAGCCCGATCGTGTTGGTCATGAACGGCGTCTTTTGGCGCATCATTTCACGCGTCACGATGTCTTGTAATTCTTGCGGCTTGCCGCCACCGCCATATTCCTTCGGCCATGCCATCCCGAGGTAACCCGCCTGATAGACCTTAAGCTGCCAATCACGCAGGAAATAGAATTGCTCGTCCGTGCCTACTTCCATAAAGCTCTGCGGCAACAGAAAACCCGGGTCGCCTGGCGCGTTTTGGTCGAGCCATGCGCGCACTTCGGCGTGGAAGTCGTCCAGTTCTTGCTTTGACAAACTCATGATCGACCTCTGTTAAATACCGAGTTGTCTGGCGGCGAGATCGCGCATGATCTCCTCAGAACCCCCACCAATCGCATTGATACGTACTTCGCGATATATCCGCTCCACGCGGCAGCCCCGCACGTAGCTGGCGCCGCCCATTATTTGCATTGCCTCGACGAGAGCGGAGAACTCCATGGTCAAATTGGCCCGAACCTCCAACTTAAACAGGATGCCCATTTCCTCCATGGTCCAAAGCGGACGCAACGAGCGCGCGCCCCTGCAATGAAAGTGCTTGAACGTCATCGTCCGGCCCCGCTTCGCTCGATCTCGATCATCAGCGTGTTGGCCGGAACCTGATCGCCTTCGGCAACATGCACGGCGGTCACTGCACCGCTAAACGCCGCTATGATGTCATGCTCCATCTTCATCGCTTCAAGCACGATGATGGATTGACCCTCGCTCACGGCGGCGCCGACGGCCACGTCCAGGCGCAGGATCTTGCCGTGCATCGGCGCACGGACATAACCGCTCGACACTGCCTCATCTGCGACTTTTGCTCGCAGCAAGAGATTATCGAGGCGGAAGCTGGCGCCATCCATGGCGAACTGCAGGCGGCCATCGTGATGGTCGATATAACACACTTGCCGCTGCACACTGTCGAGCATCACGCGCGCGACACAATCCTTGTCGTGCAGCACCTCGACCGCATGTGCGCCGCCGGCGTGCTCGACACGATACGCCTCGCGGCCGAGCGCCCAAACACGGAACTCCGCCGGCGCCCCACTGCCGAGCGCATAGCCGAACCGGCTCGCAAGCAAACCCGCGCTCGCCCAGTCTTTGAGCTTCGGCGTGAACACCGGCGCCACCGCCGCAAAACGGTCGCGCGATGCCCTATATTGCAGTACAGTCGCAACTGCGGCCTGCGCGGGCGATGGATGTGCCTCCTGAAGCATCGCCTCTGAAAGATTGTCGGCCAGGAATGCGGTACTGACCTCGCCGGCTGCGAACCGCTCATGCTCCAGAACGGCGATTAGGAAATCCCTGTTGGTCACGGGGCCAAAAACGATGGTATCTTTAAGGCTGCGGATCAAACGACGGCGCGCTTCATCGCGATCGGCGCCCCAGGCGATCACTTTGGCGAGCAACGGGTCATAGTAAGGCGAAACTTCCTGCCCCTGCTCAAGACCGTGATCGACGCGGATGCCGGCGCCTCCTGGCGGGCGCCAGACGTCGATGCAGCCGCTCGCCGGCAGGAAATTGTTCGAAGGGTCTTCCGCATAGAGACGCGCCTCAATGGCGTGGCCGCTAAACTTCACATCATCCTGCCCGATTCCCAGCGGTTCACCGCGCGCGACGCGAATCTGCATCGCAACCAAATCGAGGCCGGTGATGAGTTCGCTCACCGGATGCTCGACCTGAAGCCGGGTGTTCATTTCCAGGAAATAGAAACGGCGGCCCGCATCGAGAAGAAATTCGACGGTTCCTGCGCTCTCATACTGGATACTGCGCGCGGCTTCGACGGCAGCCTTTCCCATTTCGTCACGCAGTTCCTGCGTCATCACAGGGCAAGGCGCCTCTTCCACCACCTTTTGGTGGCGACGCTGCACCGAGCAATCGCGTTCGCCGAGGTGAATCACGTTGCCATGACTGTCGCCGAACACCTGGAACTCGACATGGCGCGGCTCTGACACCGCCTTCTCCAAGATGAGCTCATCCGAGCCGAAGGCGTTGCGCGCTTCAGATCGCGCCGAGGCGAGCGCTGCGGCGAGTTGCTTCTTCTTCGCAACAAGTCGCATGCCGCGCCCGCCCCCGCCTGCAGCCGCCTTCACCATCACCGGAAAGCCAATCGCGTCGGCGGCAGCCGCAAAGGCGGCGTCGGACTGATCTTCGCCTTCATAACCGGGAACACACGGAATGCCCGCAGCCTTCATGCGCCGCTTGGCCTCGGCCTTATTGCCCATCAATTGAATCGCGTCAGCGGTCGGCCCGATGAACGTCAGTCCCGCCCTGGCGCACGCGCGCGCGAAATCTGCGTTTTCAGACAAAAACCCGTAACCGGGATGCACGGCGCCGGCGCCGGCGGCCGCTGCCGCTCCGATTATTCGCTCTGGATCGAGGTAAGAAGCGCCCACGGGCGCGGGGCCTATCAACACCGCTTCGTCGGCAAGCGCGACATGGAAGGCGCCCACATCCGCCTCGGAATAGACCGCCACGACGCCATAGCCCAACGCCCGCGCCGAGCGCATGACCCGCACCGCGATCTCACCACGATTGGCGACAAGGATTTTGCCGAAGTCCCGCATCAGACGGCCCATCGCGCCTTTCTTTTTTCGAGAAACGCCGCCACACCCTCGCGTCCTTCATCGCTCAACATGCAGCGCGCGAAGCTTTCGGCGGCGAAATCAAGCGCATCCGCCCGCGCCCTGCGCATTGTTTCGAACGCAATCGCCTTGGTGGCCGCGTTGGCGCCTGGCGCGCAATTGGCGATCTGGGCAAGCGCCTCTTGGCAAAGGCGTTCCAGCTCCTCGGCGCCGTCCGCCGCCAGATGGCCGATGCCGAGACGCACCGCCTCCTCGCCTCCAAACCGCGCTCCGGTCAACATCAGCCGGCGCGCCTGCGTCAGTCCCACACGTTCGAGCACGAACGGCGCGATTTGCGCGGGCGGAATGCCTAGGCTGGTCTCGCTCAACTGAAAACGCGTTTGCTTCTCGACGATGGTGACATCGCCCACGCAACACAGACCAAGCCCGCCCCCGATGGCGCCTCCCTCGACCAGCATCACCACCACCTGCGGTAGTTCGTTGAGCTTGCACATCAGCGCGCCGAAAGCGCGATTGCTGCGCGCGATGGCCACCGCGTCGCCAACGTCCTGCAGGCCCGACTTGAACCCCTTGATGTCGCCGCCAGCGCAGAACACGCCGCCCTTGCCGCGCAACACCAGGGCGCGGATCGTGCGGTCCTCGCGCACAGCCTCGAGAACAGCGGAAAGCTCGCCCACGACTTCCGCGGTCAGCGCATTGCGCGTTTCCGGGGTGTTGAACCAAATCCGCAACACGCCGTCCTCGCGATCAAGGGCTAGCGTGTTCGTCGTTGGCAGCGTCACCATTGTTCACGTTCCTCGCTGTTACATGCGCGCGATGCCAAAACTGTTCGGCGCCGCTTTGCGGTGCGACCCTTCCCAGCAGGTGTCGAGCAGGAACCCCAACACCTTGCGGGTGTCGCGTGGATCAATGAGCCCGTCATCGAGCATCCGGCCAGATGTGTAGAAAGCGTCCGACTGTCCGTCGAAATGTTGTGTCAACATCGCTTCTTGCGCCTTCATTTGCGCGGCATCCATCGCCGCGCCGCGTCTTTCGGCGCCCGCCATCATCACCTGAGACATCGTGCGCGCCGCCTGCGCCCCGCCCATCACGCCGGTCTTGGTGTTCGGCCACGAGAACACGAAGTCCGGGTTGTAGCCTCGCCCGCACATGCCGTAATTGCCCGCGCCGAAACTGGCGCCGATCATGAAGGTCAACCGCGGCACGCTCACATTGGTGACCGCCTGGATCATCTTCGATCCATGCTTGATCATGCCCGCGCGTTCATATTGGGCGCCAACCAGGTAGCCGGTCGTGTTCTGAAAAAACACGAGCGGGATTTGCGCCTGGTCGCACAATTGCATGAACTGCGTCGCCTTGGTCGCGCCGTCTGGGTCGATCGGACCATTGTTGCCGAGCAGACCGAAGCCGTGGCCATAGACCTCCGCCTGCAGGCACACGGTCGAGGCGCCATAAACTGGCTTGAAGTCAAGAAACTCCGAACCGTCCACCACGCGCGCCACGACTTCGCGCACGTCGTAGGGCTTGCGGTAATCCAACGGCACGATGCCGGCGATCTCGTCCGAATCGTATTGCGGTTCCGCGGCCATTGGATTTTCGCGCCTTGGGCAACGCGCATTCCATTGCAGCCGCGCCACGACCTCTCGCGCGATAATGAGTCCGTGGCCGTCGTCCTCCGCCAGGTATTCGGCAAGACCGGAAACGCTCGCGTGCATTTCAGCACCGCCCAGTTCCTCTTCGCTCGCCACTTCCCCGGTCGCCGCTTTCAGCAACGCCGGCCCTGCAAGAAACGCCTTACCGCGCCCGCGGATCGCGACGACGTAATCGCTCAGCCCCGGCATGTAGGCGCCGCCCGCGGTCGACGCCCCGTGCAACACCGTGATGACGGGAATGCCCGCGGCGCTCAATCGCGCCAGGTTGGCAAACAACCCGCCGCCGGCAACGAAGCCCTCGACAGTGTATTTCATTAAGTTCGCGCCGGCGCTTTCCACCAGATGAATGAAGGGCAGTTTCTTCGCGAGCGCGATCTCCTGGCACCGGCGCAAGCGGTAGCCGCCGGCTTGCGTCATGGCGCCGGCATTGATGCCGCTGTCGTCGATGACGCTGCCGCCGGGAACGGATCTCTCCTGGTCGTCCGTGTCGAGCAGAGAGCCCGCCATGTTGCCGATCTCGAGGAAAGCAAGGCCGGGGTCGAGCAAGCGCGACAGCCGCTCACGCGGCGTCAACTGGCCGCGCTCGTCGAAGCGCGGTTTTCGTTTCTCCGATTCATGGAAGGCGCGGTGATTTAATTCACCCAGCTTTGTCGTCAGCGCCAACATTTCTGTTCGGTTTGTCTTGAATGCCTCCGACAGCGTGCTGACTTTCGAGACGAACCGCGGCATGGGAACTGATCCTCACAGTGTCGGGAGCTTGTCGCGTTCGACCAGCGCCCTAGGCGTCTTGATTGGGACTTCCAACAGCAATTGTGAATAGCCCTTGCCTTGGGGATCATTCCTGAGGCTCGCGGCGCCGCCCCCGCCAAGCACATTGTGCAGGAGGAAGTTGAGCGCGTGGGGCCCCGGCAGAACAAATCGCTCCACACCGCCTTGTAGGAAGTGGCTGAAACGTTCGGCGACGACTTCCCTGGTAAGCGACCGGCAGATGTACGGGAAATAATCCGGGCGCCGCGCGATGATGCCAATGTTGGCCTTGTCGCCCTTGTCGCCGCTGCGCGCCCAGGCGAGCGCAATCAGCGGAACGGCTACGCTCGCATCGTCCTTGCCGACATCAGGCGCTTCGTGCTGAGGACGCGCTGACCGATCCCTGTAAACCTCCGCAATATCGACAAAAGCGGAGGCCTTTCCGTCCACGTCAACTTCGATGCTGACCGTTGGCTTGGAGAGCGTGAATGAAAACAGCCGCGCC
>JBEBIU010000038.1:0-23902 GCA_040080225.1 Terricaulis sp. | reverse complement strand
CCTCGACCGCGGCCACGTGTTCACCGACCGCATGCTCCACGCCCGCGGCTTTGGGGAAACCATGCTCTTGGGTTCCGACACCATGCGCCCGATGGTGCGCAAATTGTTGCCGGACGCCGAGATCGTGCGCCGCGAGCGGATGTCGACCTTGGCGTATGCGGGCGCGCGCAAGATCACCAAGCTGCCCAAACGCTCGGCCGTGGTCGCCTTCTCCGCCGAAGAAGTTTACGCCATCGCCGAATTGTTGCGCCGCCATCGCGGCGGGGCGGCAGTGGTGATGGGCGCGCTTTCCCCACGTACGCGCAATGCGCAGGTGGCGTTGTACCAGAGCGGCGAAGTGGACTTCCTGGTCGCCACCGACGCGATCGGCATGGGGCTGAACATGGATGTCGACCATGTCGCCTTCGCTTCCCGGCGCAAGTTCGACGGCCATCATTGGCGCGACCTACGCGCCGACGAAATCGCACAGATTGCCGGACGCGCCGGACGCTTTACCCGCGACGGACAATTCGGCGAAACCGGCGAGTGCGCGCCGTTCGACGAAGACTTGATCGAGCGCGTGGAGGGCCACGAGTTCGAGTCGGTCGAGGCCATTCAATGGCGCAACCGAGAACTCCGCTTCGACAATATCGCGTCGCTGTTGCAAACGCTGGAGGCGTCTCCCGGACAGCCCGGTCTCTCGCGCGTGCGTGGCGCGGACGATGAAATGGTGCTGAAACGTCTCACCGAGGACGGCGAACTGATGGCGGGCGTGCGCACTCACGAGAGCGTGCGCCGGCTCTGGGAAGCGTGCCAATTACCAGATTTTCGCAAAACGACGCCAGAGGAGCACATCCGCCTCGCCGGGCGCATCGCAGCTTACATCCTTGCGCCGAAAGCGCGTGTGCCCAGCGAATGGGTCGGCGCTGAACTCGAAAAGCTCGACCGCGCCGAAGGGGACCTCGACGCGCTGCAATCGCGCCTCGCACATATGCGCACCTGGACCTACGCCGCCAGCCGGCCGGACTGGCTCCAGGACGCCGAAAGCTGGCGTGAGCGCACGCGCGCTTTGGAGGACAAGGTTTCCGATGCGCTGCACGAAGCGCTGACGCTGCGTTTTATCGACCGGCGGACATCCGCCTTGCTCAGGGGCTTGAAACGCGAGGAAGCGCTGCTGGCGGGGATTTCCGAGGACGGCGAGGTCACGGTCGAGGGCCATTTTGTTGGCCGCCTCGACGGGCTCGAATTCAAACCCGACCCACGCGCCTCCTCCGACATCGAAGGCCGCGCGGTGCGCAACGCCGCATGGCGCGCGCTGCGGCCGGAAGTTTCGCGCCGCCTTGCGGGCATCGCGGCGGCGGGAGGCGATGAAATCTCGCTGGTGCGCGAGGGACGCTTGCGCGTTCACGGCGCGGTAATGGCGCGGCTGGCGCCCGGGGCGCCGATCCTTAAACCTCGCGTCACCCTGATCGGCGCCGAGCAAGCGGCGGAACCAGAACGCACCGCTGCGCGCGAACGGCTAGAATTGTGGCTCGCGCGCACATTGGAGAAGGAACTGCGCCCGCTCGTCATGTTGGAGAAAGCCTGGCGCGACGGGCGCTTGCCGCCCGATGCGCGCGGGCTGGCGTTCCGCATGTTGGAACAATCTGGAGCGCTCGACCTCAGCGCCGCGCCGCTTCCCGACCTGACGCCGCAGGGGCGTGCGGCTTTGCAGCGCCTGGGTGTACGGATCGGACGGCACACGGCTTTCATGCCGGCGCTGATCAAGCCGCGCGCCGCCGCCTTGCTGGCGGAGCTGTCTCATGCGGCGCATCCTTCGCCCCATGGCCGGTTCCTTCCCCGCCCCGGCGCTGTCTCCGTTCCGATCGCGCGCGCCTGGAGCTGGCCCGAAACGGCTGCGGCGGGCTACCGCGCCTGCGGCCGGTTTGCGGTGCGTTTCGACGCCGTCGAGCGCCTCAGCGAAGCGATCAGCGCTGCGGCGGCGCATGCCCCGGCAACGGTGACGTTAGAGATTGCGCGGTCGATCGCACGCCCGCTGGCCGATTTGCCGGAGGTGTTGCGAGCGCTGGGCTTCCGCCATTTGGCCGCATCGACGGCGACGCCGGCGGGATGGGTTCCGGCCCGCCCGATAAAATCGACGCGCCACGAGCGGCAAAGCGACGGCCCCTTCGCGCCGCTGGCGGAATTGTTGCCGACCAAGCCCCCCCGTCGGCGAAGAAAGCGGAGCTCGCTTTGAGCGATCGCCAGCGCGTGGACATCTGGCTGTGGCGGGCGCGCTTGGCCAAGACCAGGACCGCCGCCAGCCAGCTGGTCGCCGCCGGCAATGTGCGCCTCATGCGGGGAAACCAGAACCGCAGATTGGAGAAGGCGGCGACCGAGATCGAGATCGGCGACAGCTTGGTGTTTGCTGCGCTATCGGAACTGAAGGCGGTGCGGATCCTTGCTCTGCCGGCCCGGCGCGGGCCACCGGGGGAGGCCAGCACGCTCTATCGCGAACTTGACGCAGATGGCCTCGCTTGACGCCCAAGCCCGGCGCCGCCATGTCAGCGCCGCTCCTAGGGCCGTCCTTGGGGGAAACGGAAACAGATGACCTATATCGTCACCGATGCATGCGTGCGTTGCAAATATATGGACTGCGTCGAGGTCTGCCCGGTCGATTGCTTCTACGAGGGCCAGAACTTCCTCGCGATTCACCCGGATGAATGCATCGATTGCGGCGTGTGTGAGCCAGAATGCCCCGTTGACGCGATAAAACCCGATTCTGCGGATTCCACCGACGGCAAATGGCTCAAGATCAATACCGACTACGCGAAGGTTTGGCCAAATATCACCCGGAGGGGAAATCCTCCCGCGGACGCCGATCAATTCAAGGACGAGGCAAATAAATTTGAGAAATACTTCAATCCGGCGCCCGGCGAGGGCGACTGAACTTGCGATAAGCAAGTGCTTCCGAAACGCCTAAAACTATGATACAAATCGCTCATACTTAAAGGGCGCGTAGGGAAACCGCGCCCGGCAGCAGCTGGAACGGTCCATTACGCTCATAGGATGCACGAAACGGGGTCGCGGGCGGTAAGGCCGGCCGCAATCTCCTATGTGCGATCTTGGCTGACGTAGCGGAAAGCGCCTCTGTCGCTGAACCACAATGAGAAGGAGCGCTACATGCAGACCGCAACCACGCCGAACAGCTTTCGCCCTGGCGATCACATCGTTTACCCGGCGCACGGCGTCGGACGCGTCATGGGCGTGGAGAAGCAGTCCGTCGCCGGGCTGGATTTGGACGTGTTTGTAATCTCCTTCGAGCAAGACAAAATGACGCTGCGGGTGCCGACCGCCAAGGCCAAGGCCAGCGGCATGCGCGCGCTCGCCTCCGCCGATGTGGTCACCCAGGCGATGAAGACGCTGCAGGGCCGCGCCCGCATCAAGCGCACGATGTGGAGCCGCCGCGCTCAGGAATACGAGACCAAGATCAATTCTGGCGACCTCGTCCAAATCGCGGAAGTGGTTCGCGACCTCTACCGCGCCAGCGACCAGCCCGAGCAATCCTATTCCGAGCGTCAATTGTTCGAGAGCGCGCTCGACCGCATGGCGCGGGAATTGGCCGCTGTTGAAAAGGTCGATCGCGACGAAGCGGTGCAGAAGGTCTCGGCCTCGCTGGCGTTGAAGCGCGCGCGCGCGGTCGCCGCCGCCGCGGCGGAGGAAGCCGCAACCGAGGACGCCGAAGCGGCGTAACCGGAAGCCCGGTTTCACCAACTTGGACCGCCGGCGTCCTCGCCGGCATTCGGTATTGCAAACTTACGACTGAGCCGTAGCAAGCGCCGATATGCCGGCGAGGACGCCGGCGGTCCAAGCGTGCGGCGCGCTGTACTCAAGCGCGCCGCGCCAACACGTGGTTAACGAACATTTGCGCAGCGCCCGCGTGAACTAACTTTCAAGGATCGTCGGCTAGCCTTCGCCGCTCAGCTGTCGCCCTTCGAGGCAACGGCCCCCGGAGTGCGCCCAAGAAATGCCCGATGCAACCGCCACCGGAGCACGGTCACGACAGATTTGGCTTGGCGTCGGCGCGCCTATCCTTGGCCTCGTGCTCGCCATACTGATCGCCGCCTTTTGGCTGTTCTCTGATGTCGCCAAACGTCAAGACCGCGACTTCGTCACCAACAGCGGCGCCCTTGTCACCAGTGCAATC
Source organism: Terricaulis sp. (assembly GCA_040080225.1). Taxonomy (GTDB): domain Bacteria; phylum Pseudomonadota; class Alphaproteobacteria; order Caulobacterales; family Aquidulcibacteraceae; genus Vitreimonas. The sequence goes on along the minus strand of JBEBIU010000038.1, from coordinate 19,737 downwards.
GCCGGACGAACCCAAGCGCTGGCCAACACGACGATTGATTACGCCTATTGGAACGACGCGTTCAACGCGATCAGCGTCAAATGGAACGAAGCCTGGCTCGACGCAAACTACTATTCCTCAGTCGCTGACGGCATGATTGTCTTCGGCGGTGGGCGCGTTCGCCATGTCTGGTTCGACGACACCCCGGAGCAGCAAGCTAACGCGATCGCCGAGGCAATCCTGGACGCTACAACAGAAACGGAATTGCAGATCGCAGCGTCTACAAACGAGACCCACTCCATCAACCGGTTCGCCGTCGTCGACAATCACCTCATCGGCTTATCCATCGCCCCTATCGCGCTGGAATCCGAAGTGCGACGCAGGGCGTCACGGGCCACGCAGGACTATGTGGCGAGCGTCGAAATCTTTACGCCTGAAGAACTGGCCGAGCGCGGCGCGGCGCTCGGACTGCATGACATGATCTTCCAAGAGAGTTTCACACCTGCCGCGGATCTGGTCTCCCGACCCGTCATCGGCCGCTCCGGTCGGATCGTCGGCCACCTGACATGGCGCAATGAACGGCCCGGCAGCGCCGACTTCGCCGGGCGCGTCTGGCCGATCACGATTGGCCTGCTCTTGATTGGCGCCCTCGCTATGTTCGTCGCGCGACGCATGGTGGCCAACCAAGTCGCCGTGCTGGCGCGCGCCGAGGCCGCGCTCGAATCCAGCCGCGCCAAATCCGAGTTTATCGCCACCATGAGCCACGAGCTGCGTACGCCACTCAACGCCATCATCGGTTATGGCGAACTGATCGGCGAGCAGGTTTCGACCGGTGACGAAAACGAGAAGGACATCCGCGCCGATTCCGGGCGCATCGTCAGATCGGCCCAGCACCTGCTCGGCCTCATCAACAACATTCTCGACCACGCCCGCCTCGACGCTGGCGTCTGGAAGATCGCATCGACGCCAATCGGTACAAGCCAAATTCTGTCGGAAATCGATGACATTGTCCGCCCGCTCGCGGTAGCGCGCGGCAACACACTTTCCTTCAGCACCGAAACCAACGCTGATTGGGTGCTCGGGGACCCTGCGCGTTTGCGCCAATGTCTGCTCAACCTGGTCGGGAACGCGATCAAATTCACCAGCAAGGGCGCGGTGAATGTGAGTGTGCGTTCAGGGAACGACGGGGCCGAGCGCTGCATCCTGTTCGAAGTCGCCGACACCGGCATCGGCATCGGTCCGGAGGCGCAAAGCCGCATCTTTGCTCCCTTCGTCCAAGCCGATTCCTCGATTTCGCGCCTTTATGGCGGCTCAGGTCTCGGCCTCTCGATTGCACGCAAAGCGGCGCGAGCCATGGGCGGCGATATCCTCTTTTCCAGCACGCCCGGAGAAGGTTCGGTCTTCACGCTAAGAATGCCCGCTTCGCCGGCGGCGCTTATGCTGGCGGCTTGAGCGTCTCGATCTGAAGCGGGCTGTCGATGCAAATCTGTGGCGCGTCACGGAATACGCCGAGCGGCCCGCGCACCCGCACGCGTGCGCCGGAAAAGGATTGCAAGGGCTCGCCATCCCAGCCGCTGAACGCCTCGCCGAACACCACGGCGCTGAAGCCCGGCACGCCTGTCTCCTCTGTTGTATCGAAATCGAGTGCGGCGCGCCGTTCGTTCTGGAACACGCTGGCGACGCGGCCCTCGACAATTCGATACGGCGCCGCTGCGCGTTGGCAACTGTCCGCAAACGCGAGCGCCGCCGCCGACGCCTCGCCTGGATTTAGCGCACGGTATGTGCGTTTGGCCCAAAGCCCACGCTCGCCCGTGCGCGCCTGCACTTCCAGCGCCATCAGCTCGCCACCGCGCGCATGATTGTCGCGCCGCGGTCGCACATAAGCCGCGCCGCGCGCGACCAATTCGTGTTGCAACCAGAACCAGCGTCCACCCTCGCTCTGCACGAACACGTGCGCGACGGCGGTCTCTCCCTGCGGCTCGGGCGCCAGCTCGCCCTCGCGCACGCGCCGAACCCAGCGCCGCGTTCCCCCATACGCGAGCCGCACCTTGCGGTGCAGCGCCAACGCTTCCAGTTCCGCGCGTGACTGGGCAGCGTATTCCTCCTCCCCGCGCGGCGCGTCGATCTCGGCCAGAAACACGCGCAGACCGGAATCGAGTTCCAGCGTGTCGCCGCCGAGTGCGCGTGTAACGGATCCTTCCTCGCCTTTTTCAAGATTGCCGATGTTGGGGCCGCAGGACATTAGCACCACGCACGCGAACAAGGCCGCCGCCATTCCGTGGACGCGAAGCGTGATCCGGAACCCTGGGGGTCGTAGGGCGCGGTGCTGGTCGCTCCTGGATTCCGGGTTCGCTCGTCGTGCGCCCCGGAATGACGGGGATATTTTGTACATCATTGAATTCTCTAATACGCCCCAGCGCTTCCATCCTTGCGCATCTCGGTGGCCGCTTCGTACACGCCGTTGGCGTTGCGCATGATCGCCTGATATCCGCCGAAGCTGCCATCCGCTGGGCGGATGCGGTGGCCGCGGCGTTCAAGCTCGGCGCGCACGGCGGGCGGAACGCCGTTTTCCATCGCCACGAAACCGACGCCATCGGGCGCATCGCCCGTGGGCTCGGCGCCGCCGTAAAAGCGATAGCGCGCCGCATCGCCGGCCGCCTGCAAATCGAGGCCGTAATCCACGAGGTTGACGATGATCTGCACATGGCCCTGCGGCTGCATGTCCCCGCCCATGACGCCGAAGGCGAGCCACGGCTCTCCGTTGCGCAGCGCGAAGGCGGGGATGATGGTCTGGAACGGGCGGCGGTTCGGCATGTATTGATTGGGATGGCCGCGTTGCAGCGAGAAGAGTTCGCCGCGATTCTGCAGCATGAAGCCGAGCCCGTCGGGAACGAGGCCCGACCCCATGCCGCGATAATTCGACTGGATCAGCGACACCATCATGCCGCTAGAATCGGCGGTGGTGAGATACGTGGTATCGCCGTCGATGCGCAGCTCGGCGTGCGGCGGCGGCGCCATGGCGCGATCGTTGGAGATCATGGCGCGCCGCTGGGTTGTGTACTCATCCGTGAGCAAGCGGCGCACATCGAAGCGCGTGAACGCCGGATCGCCGTAGAATTGCGCGCGGTCAGCGAAGGCAAGGCGCGTCGCTTCGATCTGCGTGTGCAGCGAATCCGCGGAGAGGAAACCCATCTCGCGCAGATTGAAGCCTTCGAGCATGCGCAAGGTTTGCAGCGCCGCCACGCCTTGGCTGTTCGGTGGCAGTTCGCACACCTCAACGCCGCGATACGGCGCGCACACCGGATCGACCCACTCGCCCTGATGCGACGCGAAGTCCTCGTAGCGCAACCAGCCGCCGATGCGGCGCATGTAGGCATCGATCGTGCGCGCGATCTGGCCCTTGTAGTAAGCATCGCGCCCTTCGCGGCCGATCAGCTCCAGTGTGTTGGCGAGATCGGGGTTGCGGAAAAGGGAATGACCGTCTGGTGTACGGGGTGGTTCGCAGGTTGTTGGCGGCAAGGGGCCGTGGCGGGCTGCCACGAGCCACACGTCGCTCACGCAGAAGTAGGTTTCTCGGGCGTTTTCGATTTCCTCCAGCCTCCCTTCGGCGAACTCTCGCTCCAAGCGCCGTTCGTTATTCCCCCAATACATCGCGATCGTTTGCGGGATCGGCGCGCCTTCGCGGGCATAGCGGATCGCGGGCGCGAGCAAATCCGCCATCGGCGTGCGCCCGAAGCGTTGGTGCAGCGCGAACCAGCCATCGACCGTGCCCGGCACGCTCACGCTCGCCGCGCCGAAGCTGGGCACGTGTTCCGCATCGCCGCGCGCGCGCGCGACGCGGCGCATTTCATTGAACGAAAGCCCGCGCGGGGAGCGGCCCGAGCCGTTGTAGCCGTGGAGCCGCCGCGTCGCAGGATCCCAGACGATCACGAAAATGTCGCCGCCAATGCCGTTGCCGGTGGGCTCGACCAAGCCGAGCATCGCATTCGCCGCGATCGCCGCGTCGATGGCGCTGCCGCCAGCGCGCAGCACATCGAGCGCGGTCTGCGTCGCCAGCGGATGGGCAGTCGCCGCCGCGCCATGCGCGCCAAGCACCGGGGAGCGCGCAGCGAAGCTCTCCCCGCTCACGCGCTCGCCTCGGCCAAAGTTCGGATCGCGCGCGGGCGCGGTTTGTGCGGATGCGCTTGTCAGCAAGGCCAAGCCGCAAAGCGCGCCTAGAACGGATACGTGCATCGATCGGCGCATGTGTTTCTCCACTTTTGCCGGGCGGGCATTAGGTACAGACAATTTCCATCGGATTGAAACACCACCCATCCCCGGGTGAGTGCGCAGCATTCAGCCCGGGCCATGAACTCCATCGTTCGTGGTTATGAGTCCCGGACTTGCGCTGCACGCAATCCGGGAATGGATATTGACGCGATTCAATCTGAATAGAACAGCGCTGGTGCAATCGTTGGGGCCCGGATCGCGACTGTCGTCGTGTCGGGGGAAACTGGGCTGGTTCCGATTGCACCTATTTCTCATCACAGGCCCACTGAACATCCTCCAGCGCCGCTGACAAGTTTTGCTTGACGAGGCTGACCCGATTTCATAATAAACCATTCGGTTAAATATAAAATGCTCGATCCCCTCAGCGCCAAGTTCGCCGCCCTCGCTGACCCCACCCGCCGCGCCATCCTGGCGCGGCTGGCGTCGGGCGAGGCGAACGTGAACGAACTGGCGGCGCCATTCACGATGAGCCTGCCGGCGGTGTCCAAGCATCTGAAAGTGCTAGAGCGCGCGGGCCTCATCTCGCGCGGGCGCGAAGCGCAATGGCGCCCGTGCCGCCTGGAGGCGGCGGCGTTGCAGCCAGTGGACGAATGGATCGCCCAATATCGCGCGCAGTGGGAAGCGCGCTTCGATCGGCTCGATGTGTATCTGAAAACGATGGCGAAGGAGAAGAAACGTGGCCGCAAGAAGAAATGAGACGCGCTTGCCGTTTGTGCTGACGCGTGTCTTCGACGCGCCGCGTGAAGCCGTATTCCGCGCTTTCACCAGGCCGGAGAGCTTTTGTCATTGGTGGGGGCCAAAGGGGTGCGCTGTTGACCATCTGCGAATGGATGTCCGCGTAGGCGGCATGACGCACTACGCGCTTCGCTTCGGCAATGGCGAGATGATGTGGGGCCGCGCGATCTACCGGGAGGTCGAACCGTCGCGCTGTCTTTCCTGGATCAATTCTTTTTCCGACGCTGGTGGCGGTCTCGCAAGCCACGCGGGTCACGAGGGGTGGCCGCTACAGATCCTCAACTCCATCGTGCTCACGGAAGAATCCGGCAAGACACGGCTGACCCTCACTTCCGCGCCAATCGAAGCCAGCGAAGAGGAGTGCAGGATCTTCGACGACGGCCACGCCAGCATGAACATGGGCTGGGCCGGTTCGTTTGACCAGCTCGCAGCGTTCCTGCGGGAAAAATCCGTGGTGCTCACCGTCGCTCGCCAATTCGACGCTCCGCCAGAAACCGTGTTCGACGCTTGGCTTGACGCCGAGAGCGTGGCGCAATGGATGTTCTCAACCCCCGGCGGGGTGATGGAGAGAGTGGAAATCGTCCCCCGCGTCGGCGGCGGCTTCGAGGTGTTCGAGCGGCGCGGGTCGCAATTGGCGACGCACTTTGGAACCTTCGTCGAGATCCATCGTCCAATCCGGCTCGCGTTCGATTTCGCTACGGATCGTGAGCAGGGCGCAACGCGCGTGACTATCGATTTCGAAGCGCGCGACGGCGGCTGCTTGGTCACGCTTACCCACGAACTGGACGCGCAATGGGCGGCGTACGGGGAAAGCGTGCGCGCGGGATGGGCGGGTCTGCTGGATGGCCTCGGACTCACGCTACTCGGCGAGACGCGCGTGGCCCGAGAGATCGTGCAGATGCGAGAGTACGACGCCCCGCGCGAGTTGGTGTGGGAGGCGTGGACCAAACCCGAACACGTCGATCATTGGTGGGGCCCGAACGGGTTCGAGACGCGCACCCAGAGCATGGAGGTGCGCCCCAATGGCCTCTGGCGCTACACCATGACCGGGCCAGACGGGGCGGTGTTTCCCAATCACCAATTCTACATGGATGTGGCCGCGCCCGAGCGGCTGATCTATGCGCATGGCGCGGGGGACGAGGCCGCGCCGCCGCATTTTCACGTCACGGTGATCTTCGAAGCGCTTGGCGCCAGACGCACGCGCGTGACCATGACAAGCCTCTTTCCAAGCAAGGCAGCGCGTGATCTGGTCGTCGAGAAACATAACGCCATCGAAGGCGGCAAGCAGACCTTAGCGCGGCTTGCGGTGTTTCTTGAGACTGTGCTCGAGTAGTGTGCGGCTCATTGTTCACCCATCCCCGCGAAGCAGTCCGGGGGCCATAACCACAGGCGTTGAAGTTTATTGTCCGGGTATTGTGCGGAGGACATTGAAGCGCTCCGATTTAGGGATGGCCTTGGGCATTCCGCCGGAAGGCTCGACTATGGGCGTAGGCGACGAAGTGGGTTTCGCCATCGAGGCCGAGTTCAACGGACCACCGCTTCTCGAGCCGCGCTAATATGCAACAAGAAGGGCGCGGAAATATTCCGCGCCCTTCCCGGTTTACCAAGCGTGCCGCGAAACCGCGACGCTTGCCGTCGTCACGGCCCGAACAAGAAATTGTCCTGGGTGAGACGGTTGATGCCCAGCAGAGTGAGCGTGTCGAGGTCGGCTGCCCCGCCAGCTGCCGCGCCAAGATCGATGATCATGCGGCCGCCCGCGACAGAAACGAAGTCGTCGGCGTTATCGAGTACGCCGTTGCCTGAGCTGTCGAGGTCCGCCCAGTTGAGGCCGGTCTCCCTGAGATCAAGCGTGTCTTGACCCCGTCGGAAGTCCGTAACCGTGTCGGCGCCTTCGTGGAGATTGAACACGAAGCTATCGCGTCCGTCGCCACCGGTCATCCGGTCGGCGCCGGCGCCGCCGACGAGGGTGTCAGCGCCATCGCCGCCGGACAACAGGTCGTTGCCCGAGCCGCCGTCAAGGCCGTCTTTGCCGTCGCCCCCGCTCAGGATGTCGTTTCCAGCGCCGCCAAGCAGAATGTCAGCGCCATCATCGCCACGGAGATTGTCGTTACCGCCCAGCCCATCGAGCTGGTTAGCGCCGTCATCGCCACGCAGGATGTCGTTGAACGCGCTCCCTTGCAGGCCTTCGATACTGTAGTAGCGGTCGCCGGCAGCGTCGCCGGTGTTGTCGTCGCTGTGCTCGTGGATTCTTGCACTGACGCCCGTTTGCGCATCGATATAGCTCGCGATGTCAAAGCCGGCGCCGCCGTTCAAGACGTCGCCGCCACCGCGGCCAACGAGGATGTCGTCGCCCTCGTTGCCCGTGAGGACGTTGGCGACGGCATTGCCCAACAACGAATCGTGGCCCGAACCGCCGGTTGCGTTCTCGATGACGACCCCTTGGGCGATCGTAAAGCCGCCCCAGATGTCATCGACGAACGAGAGCACGCCCCCGCCGGTCGGCGAGTAATCGATGGTCGCCGCCAGCAGGTCGATGCGCGCATTGCGGGCGCCGTCATAGCGGATGACATCGCGACCGCCGGTATCCCAGATGGTCTGGTAATAAGTCCCGCGATCGTTTGCGTCCTTCAGCTGGTAAACATCATTGCCGGTCGCGAACGCATTGTTGGCGCCGTAGCGCCGCTGTAGTGCGGCGATGTCGAGGGCGCTGAGCGTTCCAGACCAGCCATTGTCAATGCCGGCGGCTGTGAATGGCGAGGGGCCATCGGGATGCAATTGCCATGCGTCGTTGTACGACATGACAGTGTAGACCCCTTGGTTGAGATCGTACACGCCGAGCGAGTCGAACGGGCCGCTAACGCCGAGCATGATGTCCGAACCGCCGCCGCGATCGTGCGGGTGGGAAAGTCCGTGGCCGTGGCCGAATTCGTGCAGGATCACGGCGAACGCGAAGCCGCCCTGCTCCAGGCTCTGCTGCTGTTGGAACGACCATCCCCCGCTTAACACATTGAAAGCGGCGATGCCCTGCTGTGTCCCGAATGCAGGATCCTGCGGGTACATGTAGGCGCCGTATTGTTGAGATTCAGTGGTGATCAGACGGAATGTGGCCGCGCTCGCATCGGTGGTGATCTCGTAATTAACGCCGAGAATTTTCTCGTATTCTTCGAGCGCAAGCATCACCTGGCCGATTTCGTAATCGTTCCAGCCGAACGACGGCAGTGGCGTTACGCCGTCATCGGATTCGCCGAAGTTCTCACCGGCCACCGCGAAATAAACGTATGCAGTATTGGTCGCGTCAAACGGCACGTTGCTGGCATTGGCCCAAATAATGGAGTCAAGCGGATCGAAATCCGCGGGATTGACGACGCTGGAGGTGATCGAATAGCCCCCGCTCGTGGGTTGGTAGGAGAACACGTCCAAGAAATATGTGCCGTCCGCTTCCGCGAAGAACGAAACCCGGGAGCCAAGATCGCCGGCCCCGAAACTGATGTCGTCATTGATCGCGAGGAGGTTGCCCTCAGAATCGTAGAGAGCGAGCACGGTGTCGAGTTCGCCTGCGGGGAGACTGAGGAAGGAATTATAGTCGGCGCCGCCAGCGATTTCGAAGGTGTACAGCATGCCTGCTGTCGCCTCGAACCTGAAGGTATCCACTTCGCTGAAGCCGGGGCCATAGACGGTGCCCGGGCCCGCTTCGATGAAGCCGTACTGGGTCGTGCCGAGGGCGATCGACGCGGCGCCGCCAAAGGTGTCGGGAACGACGTCTGTCGCCGGTTGAGCAACCGCGTCGAGAGTATACCCGCCGGTGCCGGAGAAGGCGCCAACGCCGACGAAATAAGTTCCGGTGTTCGTCGCAGTGTAAGTGAACAGCGAGCCGGTTCCCGCGCCGCCGTCATCGTCCGCGAGTTCCGGGAAGAACCCGTAACCGCCGCTGACAAAATCGCCAGCTGTCGCGTCAAAAAGGAAAAGAGTCGTATCTTGCAACGGCGTGGCGCCAGAACCGAAGGCGCTGAACATATAGGTCTGACCCGCGACCAAGCTGATCCCATAGAAGTCGGTTTCAGTTCCACTGATGGTGCCGTTGATCAGAACTTCCGCAGGCGCGGCCAAAGCACCGACCATAGCCGCTTGGGAGAAATTCACCGAAGGAGACAGCACTCCCGAACCTTTGCTGGTTCCCATGTCGCGGCCTTCAGGAAGAATTGCGATTTCACTGGCGCCAAAATCCCTTTTGCTGAGTAACGCCGCAACGTCGCCGCGTCCCGTTGGCGATGGCGCGCGAGCGAGCGCGGTCAAATTATCTCGGAAGCTATCATCGCCATCGAGTAGAACCTGCAAACGGCTTCTCAACTTGCTCATCTGTGTCTCCCTTGTGACCGCGGCGCCTGTTGGTGTTAAAGGTGTGCCGCCCCAACTCGGCTTGGTTAAGCGATGCAGCGAACGGCGCCAACATGAAATCTATGAAAGCCCTATTTTTTCCGGTGCTGTCAGCGATTGCCATAGCCGGCTGTAGCGTGGGACCCAGCTCAAACCAGGCGTCTGACAACCCAATCGTGGCCACCGCCCCGGAGGTTCCTCACATGACGAATTCGCCCTCCACAAACAATGCTGCAACAGCGAGTGCGCCCGCCGCGGCGCAAACGGACAGCGAGTGCGTCGAAGGATTGCCTTTCGCCCGCGGCGCGGTGTTCTGCTCTCTCGACGAGTATCTCGCGCATCTGGAGGTTCAAGGCGCGATCGACCTGCCTTGGTGGCGTGAAGTGCGGCCTGGCCTCTATGAGCGAGTTGTACGAATGCCGGAGGCACAGCGAGAAGTCGCAACCCGCGAAGAACTGATGCGCCGATTCGGATTTCGCCGCTGAGACGAACTTCGCGACTGATGCAATTCTTTCTCGCAAGTGCGAGATTCTTGATATTTCGGAGAAGCACCATGGCCATTGAACTCGTATTCTACACCAACCCAATGTCGCGCGGGCGGATAGTGCGATGGATGCTGGAGGAAGTGGGCCAACCCTATCGCACCGAAGTGCTGGAGTACGGCGCAAGCATGAAGGCGCCGGAATATCTGGCTATCAATCCGATGGGCAAGGTGCCGGCGATCAAGCATGGCGACGCCGTGATTACTGAGACTGGCGCTATCTGCGCCTATCTTGCCGATGCGTTCCCGCAAACGGGGCTCGCGCCTGCGCTAAGCGATAGGCGGCGCGGCCCCTACCTACGCTGGATGTTCTACGCGGCGGGCTGCGTGGAGCCTGCGGCCTGGCTGAAGGCGATGCAGTTCGAGCCGCCAGAAGATCGCCGCCGCATGGTGGGCTACGGGACAATGACGGAAGTTCTCAACACCCTTGAAGGGGCAGTGTCGCAGGGCGAGTATATTTTGGGTGACATGTTTTCGGCGGCCGACGTCTATCTCGGCTCGCAAATCGGTTGGGGCGTCCAATTTGGCACCCTGGAAAAACGCCCTGCGTTCGAAGCCTATCTCGGACGCATCATGGGCCGCCCCGCCGCCAAACGCGCGCGCGAGATCGACGATGCGCTGATTCCGAAAAATTAGAGTGGCGACCCCGGAGAGACTCGAACTCCCGACCGTGTCCTTAGGACGGACCTGCTCTTCCAGCTGAGCTACGGGGCCAACGCATGCGGACCTTGAGCTAAGCGAAGCAAGCGGGCGCCGCAACCAGCTTCCGGGCTGGACACGCTTTCTCCACAGGGCGACAATGCGTGGGCAAGGCACTTGGGGGCCGGCCTGCGAGGCCACAGGGGAAGCGGAGGGGAGCTCATGGCGCACCATTATGGCAACGCCTTGTCGAAGGCGGCCGCAGGGCTCACCGCGCTCTCGCATGCCCGCGCCAGCATCGTACGCTGGGGCATCGTCATCGTTCTTAGCGTGCTCTGGATTGGCGGCGGCTTGATCTATTGGCGGGAAATGGCGCCGTCGGAGGCGCTTTATCGCACCATCGGCGCCGTCAGCATGTGGGACAATTATTTCCAATCGACGCCCGTCCAAGGCCAAGACGGCGCCCTACTCGAACTGGTTCGCTTCGCCGCGATCGCGACGCCGGTGGTCGGCTTGTTGTTTGCGTTTTCGGGGCAACTAGGCGGCTCACTCGCCCGCATATTCAACCTTGGCGCCGCACGCCACATTGTCATCGCCGGCCAAAGTCCGGCGGCGTTGTCGCTTGCGCTCGATTGCAGTCGCGCCGGCGACGCCGTGGCCATGATCTCGAGTGAGCTCCCAGACGAGACCGCGCTGGGTTTACGACGCAAGGGGATTGTTGTTCTGGTCGGCGACGCGACTCAGCTCGAAACTTTGCGCACCGCACGGGCCGATCACGCCGCCCATGTCATCGCCTTCAATGCTGACGACACTGCGAACTTGCAGATCGAAGCCGCCGTGCGCCGTTTGGTCGGCAAAGGAAGACGCAAACCGCCAATCGGCGTTCACGTCGCTACGCGCTCGGCCATGCTGCTCAAGGAAGCGCGCGAAATGCGCTCGGCGCAATCGCGGAAGAAGGGCGGCGACGCGCAGTCTGCGATCGATCCAAAACCGTTCTCGCTCAACGAAACAGCGGCGCGCGCACTGTTGCAACAGGAAAGCCAAACGCTGCTCTCGCTGGCGCAGCAACTCAAGCAAGAACGCGTGCACCTGGTGTTTTTCGGCTTCGACGCCAATGCGGAAATGGTCGCGAGTTGTACGCTGAAGAGCTTATGGTCGGCGTATTTCGCTCCCCCGCGCCTCACTGTGCTCGCGCCCGACCCCCAGGCGACGGAAGCAGGGTTCCGAGCGCGCCACCGCGAGGCCTTCGCCCACCCCAGCCTCTGGAGCGCCGATGTCGCCTTCATGCCCTTCAACTGGGACGCAGCATCGATCGGCGCCGAAGTGCTAGATGCCGTAGAAGCCGCACGCGGCAAGCCCACAGCGATCGTGGTCTCCTCGGGAACCGATCCGGGCAACATCCACCTCGCCATCGCGCTGAAGCGCGCGTGCAATCACGGTCTACGCTGGCCGGTTCCGATCTTCATGTACGAGAGCAGCCAGTCGGAGTTTTCGCAACAATACGCGAAGGGAGACGAAACCGCGGAATTGGACGCCTATTTGCAGGCGTTCGGGGCCCACCAGACCACCGCGACACGCGCGCGCATCATCGACGGCGCGCTCGATCGCGGCGCCGCGGTTGCACACGAGCACTACAACCAGGGCCTAGGCGAAAAAGACTCCATGAGCATGCGCGAGTTGCAATCCGCGTTGAAGGACTGGAACGAAGTGCTGGAAACCTATCGCGCCGCGAACCGCGCGGTCGCCGACAGCGCCATGACGAAATTATGGGATTCCGGCTGGCGCCCAGCGCCGAAATCCGCGGGCGAAAAACGAGAGACCGCGCCGTCGGTTCCTGCGGAACTGATGGGGCGCATGGCCCAGCGCGAGCACGACCGCTGGGTGGCTGAGCGGCTGATGTCGGGTTGGCGCCCCGCCGGGCCTGGCGAGGCCCGCAACAACGATCTCATGGTCCATGACAAACTGGTTCCATGGGAGGCGCTGAGCGAGAGCGACCGCGCCAAGGACGCCGTTCAGGTACGCGCTGCGATCGACATCGCGCGGATGATGAAGCCTTCGGGTTTCGTGCCGCGCGATGCGCCCTAGCCCTACCGCAATCGATTTCCGTTGATGGTGATCTGACGCGCTTCAAGCCGCACGATGCCGACATTGTCGGTAGGCATTTCGATGCGGATCGGCGCCCAGAGGCCGCTTGCGGTTCGCGCGAACATGAAGGTCAGCGTCTGGCGTTCCTGCGGATCGGAGAAGCCGGCGATCGGACGAAAATCGACATTGCAGCGTAAAGCTGGGCCGCGATAGCCCTGCGTGTTGACATTCACGGTTCCGTTCGGGGTCAGCACAAAATCGAAGCGGGAACGCCCGTCCATGTAGACGTTGATGGTGCGCGTGCACGGATCGACGGTGGAGGCTGCCAGCGCCGCTATGGCGGTGACCTGGTCAACCACGCCGCGGCGTTGCGCTGGAGTGGCGGCGGGCGAGCCCATGCCCATGCGTGGATTCGACGTGGTGACGACGTCGTTAGCGGTGAAAGCCGCGTTGACCACGCGGTTGCGCCGGCCGCCCTGATGGCGGTACGCGGCCGGACGCAGCACGCCTTGCGCATCGACGGCGCCGCTCACCGAATATGTGTAGTCCTGGCTGCCGCCCATCATGAGGCGAGCAAACCCGGTCAAGCGCCGCCGTGCGCTCGCCTGATAGGATTGGCCGTTCTGGCTGTAGGAGAAGGTGAAATCGCCGGCGTCGACGCCGCGAGCGACTGCGCCGAACACGACTTCCACGCGACGCTGCGGCCCGCTTTGCGCTTCCGCCGGTCCGGCCGCGATCGCTAGCCCAATGCCGATCAAGGCGGCGGCGAGGTTTTTCATACCCAATCTCCCAAAACGCCAGTCCCTCCTATCGCGGAGCGACTGATCCAGACATGAACCAAATGCGGCTGTTTCATGGAAGCGCCCACGCCGTTCATCAAGGCGCCCCAGGCTTTTGGGTGCTGATCTCGGAGCTTCAGTTCGTCTCCGACGGCGCTAGTTCCACGCCCTCATAGAGTTCCGCCAGCGCCAGCACCACGTCGATCGCGGGCAGCGCAATCTGTTTGTCGCCGCCTCCAACTTCCACCAGCGCCCAATCCGCCCCGGCTCGGGTCCATATCTGCGCGAAGGGGCTGTCTTGGCTCACCAGAACAATGTGCTCGACGCTCGCAACGCCTTGGTATTCATGCAACAGCCGCGTTAGCTGAAGCGGGCTGTTGGAGGGCGAGAGCACCTCGAACAGCACCTTGGGGTCAGCGACCGCCTGCTCGCCCTTCCGCAAAGGCCGGCACAAAACCGTCGCGTCTGGATAACGCAACCCGCCATTGGTCATAATGACCCGCAAATCGGAAGTGAACGGCCGGCAAGGCCCTGCGCCCAAGCGGCTCCTCAGCGAAAAGATGAGGTTCGCCGCGATCAGAGCGTGCTCCGGCGTGCCTCCGGACATCAGCCGCAACCGCCGAAGCACCGGAAGCCCATCGATCAGTTCGTGTTTCTCCTCTTGAGTGTCCTCCCACGCGAGGAAGGTCTCAAGGTCCATGGGTTGAGGGCGGCGGGCGACGGTCATGGGCCCACCATAGCACAATCTGCGCCCTTGCCCGATACTGCCACGCTTCCTATAGAGGCGCCGGCAGAGGCTGCCCGGCGGATCGTCGAGGCGGCGCTTTTGCGTCGCCGGGCCCGACAGCCCAGCCTCGCCAAGCCTAACCGAGGACGGCCCCATGGTGGGGCCGAGACCGCCGGATTCAACCGGTTGGCCCTATCATTGTTGGAGTTGCAGTATCTATGACGTCCGCCCAATCCAGTATGAACCCCACGCGCGACGATTTCGCCGCGCTGCTCGACCAGAGCCTGACCTCCCGCGGCATGATCGAAGGCCGCGTCATGCCAGCCACCGTGGTGGCGCTCGAGAACGACTTTGTCGTCGTCGATATCGGCTTGAAGACCGAGGGCCGCATTCCGGTCCGTGAGTTCATACTCGACGACGGTTCGGGCGCGCCCAAGGTGGGCGATATCGTCGAAGTTTATCTCGACCGCATCGAAAACGCGCTGGGCGACGCTGTAGTGTCGCGCGAGAAAGCGCGCCGCGAGGAGGCCTGGACCAGGCTCGAGAAGAATTTCGCCGCAACCGAAACCGTCATGGGCGCGCTTGTAGGACGCGTGAAGGGCGGCTTCACCGTCGATCTCGGCGGCGCCAATGCGTTTCTCCCCGGCAGCCAAGTCGACATCCGCCCGGTGCGCGATGTCGGCCCGTTGATGAACATCGTGCAACCGTTCGCAATCCTGAAAATGGACCGCCAGCGCGGCAACATCGTGGTTTCCCGCCGCGCCGTGCTCGAAGAAAGCCGCGCCTCCGAGCGCGCTGAGATCGTAGGAAACCTAAAGGAAGGCGAAGTTCGCGACGGCGTGGTCAAGAACATCACCGATTACGGCGCGTTCGTGGATCTCGGCGGCATCGACGGCCTGCTGCATGTCACCGACATGAGCTGGAAGCGCGTCTCGCACCCGAGCCAAGTGCTCAATGTCGGCGACACGGTGAAGGTCCAGATCGTCAAGATCAACCCCGACACGCAACGCATCAGCCTCGGCATGAAGCAGTTGATGACCGATCCCTGGGATGCGGTTGACGCAAAATACCCCGCCGGCGGCAAATTCTCCGGCCGCGTCACCAATATCACCGATTACGGCGCGTTTGTTGAATTGGAGCCGGGCGTCGAAGGCCTCGTCCACGTCTCGGAAATGAGCTGGACGAAGAAGAACCTACACCCCTCCAAAATCCTCTCCACCAGCCAGGAAGTCGACGTGCAAGTGCTCGACGTCGATGGCGAAAAGCGCCGCATTTCGCTTGGCATCAAGCAGGTGCAGGCCAATCCGTGGGAGGCGTTCACCGCCGACCATCCGGTAGGCTCGATCATCGAAGGCGAGGTCAAGAACATAACCGAGTTCGGCCTGTTTGTCGGCCTCTCGGCCGACCTCGACGGCATGGTGCACCTCTCCGATATCGCCTGGGATGTGCAGGGAGAGGAAGCGCTCGCCCGTCACAACAAGGGCGACATGGTCAAGGCCAAGGTGCTCGACATCGACGCCGACAAAGAACGCATCTCGCTCGGCATCAAACAGGTCGCGGCCGATCCGATGGGCGATGCTGATTTCCGCAAAGGTCAGATCCTCACGGTCGAAGTGTTGGACGTGGCGACTGGCGGCATCGAAGTGGCGTTCGGCGAGAACAACGCGCTGCGTTCGTTTATCCGCAAGTCGGATCTCTCGCGCGATCGCTCCGAGCAACGCACCGACCGCTTCGCCGTGGGCGACCGCGTCGACGCCATGGTGACGAGCTTCGAGAAAGGCAGCCGCAAGGTCGCGCTCTCGATCAAGGCCATGGAGCTGAAGGACGAGAAGGAAGCCATCGCACAGTTCGGCTCATCTGATTCGGGCGCATCGCTCGGCGACATCCTCGGCGCAGCGCTGAAGGACAAAGCCGGCAAGTCCTGAGCAACGAATCCCAACTCTAGAAGGAAGCCCAGCGCGCAAACCGCGCGGGGCTTCCTTGTTGGCTGATGTAATATCCGTTATTTTCAACCGCATAACCATTGACGGACGGGCACACTCGGTCCTCTATCGTCTCCAGAGGACTCACCCAATGTTGCGTTCCGAATTGGTCAACCGCCTGCAGGAAGAATTTCAGCCGCTACGAACAAGCGACGTGGAGGAAGCCGTGGATGTGGTGCTCGACGAGATCGCCACGGCGCTCGCGCAGGGCGGGCGCGTCGAGTTGCGCGGCTTTGGCGCATTTTCCGTGCGCAAGCGCGACGCCCGCACCGGCCGCAATCCTCGCACCGGCGCCACGGTGAAGGTCGCGGCCAAGCGCGTACCGTTCTTCAAGCCGGGCAAGGAACTTCGGCTCAAGGTCAATGGCGGCGAGGAACCGTAAGCGGGGATTCGCTCGGCTTGACTGCGGTAGCAAAGTACGGTGTGACCGCCGCTTGTGACTCGGTTTGGGAGGACCGCAACTCATGTCCATGCTCAAGGAATTCCGCGACTTTGCCATGAAGGGCAACGTCGTCGATCTCGCCGTCGGCGTGATCATCGGCGCCGCGTTTGGCACAATCGTATCGTCTTTGGTTGACGACGTGGTTATGCCCCCGATCGGGCTGCTTCTCGCCGGGATCGATTTCTCGACCCTGAAACTGGTAATCCAGCAGGCCGCGCCCGCGGTCGGCGCTGAAGGCGCTGCTGACTTCGTGGCCGCGAGGCCGGAAGTCGCCATCGCTTATGGCAAGTTCATCAACGCCGCGATCAAGTTCATTATCGTGGCGTGGGTGCTGTTCATGATCATCCGCGCCATGAACGCCATGAAGAAGAAGGACGAAGCTACCCCCGCCCCCACAGCGCCGGCCGAAGATATCATACTGCTGCGCGAGATCAGGGACGCGTTGAAGAAATGAGCGCGACAAATTGCGATTGAATTGCGGAGAAACCGCGCCGCGCCGGCAAAAAAATGCATGATCCACCTCAGCACCCATCCCCGGAAACGGCGAAGCCGTTGTCCGGGGCCCACAAGCACCGATTGTTCGTGTTTATGGGTCCCAGACCGGCCCTATGGGCCATCCGGGAATGGGTAGTGTTGTTGTGAACAGAGGATGGCAGAAACCAAGATCTGCGGCATCACAACGATGGAAGCGCTCGACGCGGCGATCGCCGGCGGCGCCCGCATGGTCGGCTTCGTGGTGTTTCCCAAAAGCCCACGCCATCTTTCACGCGACCAGATTGCGGCGCTAACGACGCGGGCGCGCGGACGTGCCGAGATCGTAGTGGTGACCGTGGACGCTGATGACGAAACTCTGGCCGGGCTGGCCGCTATCGCCCAACCGGACTGGATCCAGCTGCACGGAAACGAGACGCCGGGCCGGGTGGCGGACGCGGGGCGCTATGCCCAGCGGGGCGTGATCAAAGCGGTAGGCATAGCCCGGAGCGAGGACTTGGCCCAGGCAACCGCGTTTGAGCCCGTCGCCGACATGCTTCTGTTCGACGCCAAGGCGCCCACCGGCGGGCTTCCTGGCGGCAATGCATTGGCTTTCGATTGGAACCTGTTGGCGGGACGGCGGTTTTCGCGCCCGTGGCTGCTTTCGGGCGGGCTGACGCCGGAAAACGTCGGCGAGGCGATTGCAGCATGCGGCGCCGCCCTTGTGGACGTGTCCTCTGGCGTGGAGAGCGTCCCAGGCCTAAAGGACCCAGCGAAGATCGCCGCTTTTCTGGCGGCGGCGCGCGACGCGGCGAGTCCATGATCCTCTCCTTCGTTGCTTCAGTGCGAGCCGGCCGCGCCCAATATGGACCGCCGGCGCCCTCGCCGGCATGCGCAAGCGTGCGTCCTTGGGAGCGTGTCGCTCCCGCGGCGCTGCGCGGCGGAGCCGAGCGCTCCAACCTCCAAACATTGGCGCCTGCCGGCGGGGGCGCCGGCGGTCCATATTGCTCCACGCCTGCTCTTCGCCTCTCGGACGCGAGATGACCACCCTCCGCAACTGGCAGGACCTCCCCGATTCCGAAGGCCGTTTCGGCCCTTACGGCGGGCGCTTTGTCGCCGAAACCTTGATGCCGCTGGTGCTCGATCTGGAACGCGCCTATCGCGCAGCGCAAGCCGACAATTCCTTCGCCGCCACCATGGCCGATTTCTGGACCCATTATGTGGGTCGGCCGAGCCCACTCTATTTTGCGGAACGGCTCACCGCGCATTTCGGCGGAGCGAAAATCTACTTCAAGCGCGACGAGCTCAATCACACCGGCGCGCACAAGATCAACAATTGCCTCGGGCAAATCCTGCTGGCGAAGCGCATGGGCAAGACCCGCATCATCGCCGAAACCGGCGCCGGCCAGCACGGCGTCGCCGCCGCTACGGTCTGCGCGCGGCTCGGCCTGCCCTGCGTGGTGTTCATGGGCGCCACCGACATCGAGCGGCAGAAGCCGAACGTATTCCGGATGAAGCTGCTCGGCGCGGAAGTGCGCCCGGTGACGGCGGGCGCCGCGACCTTGAAAGACGCGATGAACGAAGCGCTGCGCGATTGGGTGACCAACGTTCACGACACCTTCTATTGCATCGGCACCGCGGCCGGTCCGCACCCCTACCCCGAAATGGTGCGCGACTTTCAAAGCATCATCGGCCGCGAGGCACGTGCGCAAATTCTGGAGCGAGAGGGCCGCTTGCCGGACGTAGCGATGGCCTGCATCGGCGGCGGATCGAATGCGATTGGTCTCTTCCATCCCTTTATCGCCGACGAAAACGTGCGCCTGATCGGCGTCGAAGCGGCGGGGCGCGGCATCGACGCGCGCTTCGAACACTCCGCCGCCATCAATGGCGGCCGCCCCGGCGTGCTGCACGGCAACCGCACGTACTTGCTCCAGAACGAAGACGGCCAGATTTTAGAAGGCCACTCGATCAGCGCCGGGCTCGATTATCCGGGCGTCGGCCCCGAGCACTCCTATCTCCACGACATCGGCCGCGCGCAATATCTGAGCGCGACGGATGAAGAAGCCCTGGCGGCGTTCCAACTCTGCGCGCGGCTGGAGGGCATTCTGCCCGCACTGGAACCTTCGCATGCGCTGGCGCGCGTGGGGGATGTGGCGAAGGAGATTGGCAACGACGGCCTCATCATCATGAACCTCTGCGGGCGCGGAGATAAAGACGTGTTCACGGTGGCGGATGCGTTGGGGGTGGGGCCGTGAGAGCGCCGCCTCACACACCCGCTCTCGTTGCGCTGATGCTGTCGGTCGGCCTCGCCACTGCTGCATGCGCATCCATGCAGCGCTACGATACGATCTTGCCCCGAACAGTCGATTTACCGCTGATCGACGCCGCCGAACTTGCACCGGATTGCGAGGAAGGTTTTGCAGAATTCACATCCAGCGCAACAGACTCGGCGTACGTTCGGATTTCCGGCGGGGATGCTTCCCGGATCGTCAACGCTTACTACGAGATGCTGGAATCAAGGGGATGGGGTGTAACGTCACCCCCTTTGCTAGCACGCACGCCCGCCGAGCGGACATGCGAAGATAACTTAATCGTCTTGAACAAACCGATCTTCGCTACGGGAGACACGAGTCATTCTGTTGGCTACTGCGTGGCGTTTATCGTTGTGCCTTCTGCGGAATGCGGAACAAACGCACGATGAGCCTTCGCCCTTC
>JBEBIU010000037.1:0-24012 GCA_040080225.1 Terricaulis sp. | reverse complement strand
GGGGCTTACTCCGCGCACCCGATCCCCGCGACGCTGGGGTTCCCGACAGGCGCTTAGCGCCTCGTTTTCGTACCCGGCCGACGCGCGGGCAAGCTCACCTGCTTGCGCCGTAAAGCCCGGGCCTTTCAACCCGGAACCCGCGGAGCTTGGGCTCGTTTGCAGCCTTTGCCTCGCGCTCGCGCTCAAACCGCATCCCGACAACGTTCGGCTGGTGCATGCAGATCGCCTCCCCTAGCCGGGATTGGGAGAGTGTACGGGCGCTGGAGGGGGTGTGGGATAGATTTTTTTGGGTTTTTTGCGGTGTGTGTGATTTGGAGTACGCCGCGCCGCTCGCGGGGGCGGGATGGATTTCCCGTCAGCGCCCGTCCAATACTGCCCCAACCGGGGGTAGTGCGTGCGCTTAAGCTGGAACGAGATCAGGAGCCGGGCAGCCAGCTTCGCCAAGGATTGGGAATCCGCCTCGCGCGAGCGCAGCGAAGCGCAGAGCTTTTTCAACGCCTTCTTCGACGTGTTTGGCGTCACCCGGCGGCGCGTCGCCTATTTCGAACACGCGGTGAAAAAGTACGGCGGCGGCGCCGGTTCCATCGACCTGTTCTGGCCCGGCAAATTTCTGGTCGAGCAGAAGAGCGCGGGAAAGGACCTGGCCAAGGCGCGCGAGCAGGCCATGGATTATTTCCCCGGCATCGCCGAGCGCGACTTGCCCCGTTACGTGCTGCTCTGCGATTTCCAATTCTTCGAGTTGATCGATCTCGAAACCCGCGAGGAAGCGCGCTTCGCGCTCGCTGACCTGCCCCGCCACGTCGAGAAGTTCGGGTTTATCCTAGGCGTCGAGAAGCGGACCTTCCGCGAGCAAGACCCCGTCAACATCCTCGCCGCCGAGCTGATGGGCAAATTGCACGACGCCCTCGAAGCCAGCGGATACCGAGGCCACGAGTTGGAACGGCTGCTGGTGCGGCTGCTGTTCTGCCTGTTCGCCGACGACACCGGCATCTTCGATCGCGGCCTTATGGAGGATTTTATCCTCAACCGCACGAGCGAGGACGGGGCCGACACCGGCCAGTGGCTGCACAGCTTGTTTGAAGTGCTAAACACGCCAGAAGACCGGCGACAAACCACAACAGACGAAGACTTGGCGCGCTTTCCCTATGTGAATGGCGACCTTTTCGCCGAACGCCTGCCGCCCGCGCACTTCAACGCCAAGATGCGCGCGCTGTTGCTCGAAGCCTGCGCGTTTAACTGGGATGCGATTTCACCCGCCATTTTTGGCTCGCTGTTCCAGTTCGTGATGAACAAGGAGGAGCGGCGCAAGGAGGGCGCGCACTACACCAACGAACGATGCATTCTCAAAGTCATCGAGCCCCTGTTCCTCGACGATCTCCGCGCCGAACTGGCGCACACCAAGGGCCTGAAGCGGGATCGCGAAGCGCGGCTCAAGGCTTTTCACGACAAGCTCGCGGCCCTGACCTTTTTCGATCCCGCCTGCGGCTGCGGCAATTTTCTCGTTATCGCCTATCGTGAACTGCGCGAAATCGAGTTGGAGATTCTGAAGGAACTCTACACCGGCAAGCAATTGGTGCTCGATGTCGGCGCGCTCTCGAAGCTCAGCGTCGAGCAATTCTACGGCATCGAACTCGGCGAGTTTCCCGCCCGCATCGCCGAAGTGGCCTTATGGATGATGGACCACATCGCCAACGTGCGGCTCTCGCTGGAGTTCGGCCAGAATTACGCCCGCATCCCGCTCAAACAATCGCCGCATATCAAGCACGGCGACGCGTTGGAGCTGCATTGGGAGAGCGTGCTGCCGGCGGCGAGGTGTTCCTACATCATGGGCAATCCGCCGTTCGTGGGCGCTAAGATGCAGAGCGAGAAGCAGCGCGCGCAGGTGCGGCGGGTCGCGGATTTGGGCGGCTCTGGCGGCACACTCGATTATGTGGCGGCTTGGTTCATCAAGGCAGGCGCATATGTTTCAAACAACACCCATTCCCGGATGGCGGCGCCAGCCGCCAGTCCGGGACCCATGAACACGAACGCCGGCGATCTTGGGCCCCGGACTTCGCCTGCGGCGAATCCGGGGATGGGTGGTTCTGCGCGCATTGCCTTTGTCGCCACCAATTCGATCACCCAGGGCGAGCAAGTAGCGCAGCTCTGGCCGATCCTGTTCGACCGCTGCGGCCTCGAGATCGCCTTCGCCCACCGCACCTTCGCCTGGGAAAGCGAAGCACGCGGCAAGGCGCACGTGCATGTGGTGGTGCTTGGCCTCGCCCGCGCCGAGGATGAGCCGAAGGAAAAGCGCCTCTTCTCCTATGACGACATCAAGGCCGACCCGGTCGAAAGCCGCCACACGGCGCTATCGCCGTATTTGTTTGACGCGAGCGGGCTCGCGGATCGGCATGTTGTGGTTGCAGAGACGGCCACGCCGCTTGTGGAAGCCCCCCAACTACTCACTGGCGTTCAGATGATAGACGACGGCCATTATACATTCACGCCAGAAGAGAAGGCGGATTTTCTCTCCAAGGAGCCGGGGGCAGCGTCATTGTTCGTTCGATACATCGGCGGCGACGAATATATAAACAACGTCGAACGCTTTATTCTGTACCTTACGGATGCAGCGCCGGAGACCCTTCGCCAATTTCCAATCGTGAGCGAGCGGGTGAAGCGCGTTCGTGATTATCGCGCTTCGAGTCAGCGAGATAGCACGCGCAAGATGTCCAACTATCCTACCAAGCTGGGCGTCGATCGAAAGTTGTCGCCACCATACCTCGTGGTGCCTAATGTCAGCTCCGAGACCCGAGAATACGTGCCGATAGGCTGGCTCACCGAGCAGGCAGTTGCGAACCAGAAGCTGCGCATCCTACCGCACGCCGACCTCTACCACTTCGCCATCCTCACATCCCGCATGCACATGGCTTGGATGCGCGCGATCACTGGGCGCATGAAGTCCGACTACATGTATTCCGTCGGCGTCGTCTACAACAACTTCCCCTGGCCCGAGGCCGACGACAAAGGCAAGGACAAAATCCGTGCGCTGGCGCAAGCCGTGCTCGATGCGCGCGCGGCGCATCCGGGTGCGACGCTCGCCGATCTCTACGACGCCGATCTCATGCCGCCCGATCTGCGCCGCGCCCACCGCGAGCTCGATGCCGCCGTGGACAAGCTCTACCGCCGCGAAGCCTTCACCTCCGACCGCGCCCGCGTCGAACACCTGTTCGCGCTCTACGAAAAACTCGCCGCCCCGCTGCTGGCGGCGGCGCGCGCGAAGATGAAGCGCAAGTGACCGCCCGACCCTGATTCCTGGAATTTCCGTGTTCTGTCATTCCGGGCTCGCGGAGCGAGGCCCGGAACCCCCGGGGCGACAGGCGCGATTGCGGCCCTTAGTTCTGGGTTCGCTTTCGCCGCCCCGGAATGACGTGCAGTGTTTAGGTCGGCCATCCAATCAGCCCAAAATCCCCCCCGACTGCCGATCCGCCAATCGCCGCCCTTCCCCTGCGCGCGGGCCTGCACTAGATACCCCCGCTCGACCTCCCCTCCCCCAGAGGGGTGCGCACGGAGAGGTGGCGGAGTGGTCGATCGCGCCGGTCTCGAAAACCGGAGTGGGTGCAAGCCCACCGAGGGTTCGAATCCCTCCCTCTCCGCCAGGGCGCTTCTGTCCAGCCCGGAGGCGTGGGTCGATGAGTCTCAGCCCGGCCCGACGCGCCGTCATGGCGCATGCTCCATTCTAAGACGGAAGCGGGCGACCTTCGATACGCATGCCGCGCCAGGATCCCGGGCGTCGCGCAGCGCCGAAACTAAATCCGCCCATGCCCCTTCATCGGCTTCCGCCATGAAATCGGAAACGGCGATGCGAACGAACTGATCCAAAGTCTCGCCGCGGAGGTTGGCTTCGTGCTGAAGCTCTTGCTCAAGGCGCATGTCTTCGTTGCGGAGCCAGGCCTGCAACGCGGCGCCAGGCCTTTGGCCGAGCGATAGCAGCTCGCCAAGTTGCATGACTCGGCTCATGCTTTTGCCCCGAATGAAAGCGCGAGCCCCTCGATCTGGGCCGAAGCTGCAAGCGCCGCCACGTACCGAGCCGCGGAAGCCGCCCACGCGCGCGCGCGCAACGACCCTTTGATGAAATCCGCAACACTTTCGAACGAGAGCGCCTTCGCCGCGCTCCGATGATCAAGACGAATAACGTGCCAGCCATGGCGGGTGCGAACTGGCTTTGCCCCGATCCGACCGGGACTAAGATCCATCAAGGCGCGCTCAAGATCATCGGCCAAGTCGCCGCGCTGGAGTTGACCGAGCGATCCGCCCTGCTCGGCGGTTGGACAGGCGGAGCAGGCGCGCGCCCATTCGGGAAACGACTCTCCTGCCTCGATGGCTTCGATGGCTGCGGCAGCGCGTCCATGTGCTGCGACCCACGCCGCCACCCCGTCCTGTTCGGGTGCAAACAGGATATGCGAAGCTTCGTAGAGTTCCGGCACGACGAACCCTGAGGAAGCGGCGTTGTAGACGCGTCTGCACTCAGCTTCGCTTGGCTCGGCCGGGGTGATCTCCAGCTCGAGTACTTGCCGGACAAGCGCCTCCTCATCGGTCTCTTCGCGTCCGTGAACATCTCGAGCTGGCGTCGGCTGCAACGCCAGCGAACGAGCACGAAGCAACAATAGTTCACGAATGACCAACGCGCGAGCAGCGGCAGCGCGGGCCTCAGAGCCAGACGCGGCGTCGTGGTTCTGCGCCTCTTGCGCAATCGCTGCCTCCGGTATCGCAATTCCGTTCACGAACACCGGCGGGGCGTTGGCTGGACGACGCGCCGCGGGAACCGGCTCATGATTGCAACCCGAAAACGCTTCTGGTTCTTTCTGCGCGGTTTGTATAAGGGTGTGTTTCATCGCCCGCCCTGCCCTGCCGCCAGGCGCTTCGAACGTACGATTTGCCACCCCCGGCGATTGAGATACCAGATTGGCGCTGACAGCATGTGGACCAGCCGCGTGAAGGGGAAGACCAGCAAGATCGTGAGACCAAGCGTGAGGTGCGCCTTGAATATCCAATGCGCATCGGCCACGTAGTCCGCCGCGCCGGCGCGGAGCGTGAAGATACCCTGCGCCCAGTACATGAACTTGATCATCTCGCCGCCGTCACGGTGTTCCAACGAGATCGGGATGGTGGCGAGACCAAGGCAGAGTTGCGCCAATAGCAGCACGAGTATCGCGGTGTCGCCAAAGCTTGACGTTGCCCGAATGCGCGCGTCGAAAACGCGCCGGTGCAAGAGCAAGAGGCCGCCACCGAGGCACATTGCACCGGCGACGCCGCCCGCCACGATCGCAAGCATCTGTTTTGCGCCGTGCGTCACCCCGAGCGCATCCCACACCGCGATCGGCGTCAGCAGACCGGCGAAATGCCCGGCGAAAATCGCGAGGATTCCCACATGGAAAAGGATGGAGCCCAGCACGAGCTGTTTTCGGCGCAGCAATTGCGACGATCCCGTGCGCCACGTGTACTGTTCGCGGTCGAAGCGCAGCACTGAGCCAATCACCAGAATCGCTAGCGCGATGTATGGGTAGAACCCGAACAGCGCCTGATTGAGCCAAACCATGATGCGCCCTCAGAGCCGATACTCGATCGCAAACCAGAACTTGGTGCGGTCTGCAAAACGCGGATCCTCGCCCTCGAACATTGCCGCCTTGGCCTCAAGCGAGACATGCTCGGAGAGAACGAGCCGAACCGAGGCGTCCAGTTCGGAGCCGAAGTCAGCGCTGCCGCCATCGTCAGTGAAATCATGCGCGACGGCGGTGAAGACGACCGCCTGCTGGGCTGGCCAGGGATGTGTCGAATATGCGACGCCCGCATAGAGGTCGCGAACGCCGTCAGGCGGCGTTGCTAGAAATACATCCGCCCAGCCCTGAAAGGCGTGCAGCGTCGCCAGCGGCGTTGAGAAGCCCCGAACATCGTCTCCTTCGAGGCGTTCACCGCCGACGGTCACGGTCCATTGATCGTAACGGACAGCAATCTCGCCGTGGCGGTAGCCAAGGTTAAAGCCGGCGCTGTTGCCACGATAATCGCTCTGCGCCGCGCCTTCCAGCGTCAAGCGCGGATGAACCGAGCCCGCTTGCCACTCATTCGACCACCGCAGACCGTACGTCTGACTCGACTGCGCCGCGGCATTCTGAAAGTCGAGCAAGAGGCCATACGCACTGAGGCGCCCAACCGGCAGATCGAGATCGGCCTGCACTACGTGCGAATCGCTGTCCCACGCACCTTGCGCACTGTCGTCTCCAAAAATCCGTCGCACATTGTCGATGTAAACGTAGGTGAAGGCAGCGTGCTCAAACGGCCGTCCTTCAATGCGGAGTGCGTCAAACGTCTGCTCGTTCTGGCGAAACCCGACGTTTCCGAGGAAGCGCGCATTGTTGAGGGTGATGCGCTGGCGACCCGCTACAGCACGCCGACCCTGGGCGCCGGCCCACGTGACCTGCAGCCGATTGAGCTCGAACGCTTCAGGATCTGGCACTGTGGCGAATGCCAAGTTGCCGTTCACCGTATCGTTGAAATCATTAGTCAGCTGCGCCACGCCCTCAAGCTCACCGAGAAATCTGAAACCGTTGAACACGCGGGTTTCGTAGCCCAGGCGGGTGCGAAGGGTGAGCGCGTCGGCGTCATTGAGCCCCTCTTGCGAAACACTTTCGTAGCGCAGGCGAGTATCAACAATCCAATCACCCGCGGCCTGCGTTTGCGCCATGGCCGGCAAGGGCGCCGCCCAACACGCGCCGAAGGCGCCAAGTGCAATCGTAAGAACGCGCAATGGCTGCTGTACCGCGTTCATTGGGCCGCCTCCCCCATACACGCGACCGCCGCCGCCGCCTTGGGACAACCGACCTGATCGGGACCGAAAGTCACCTGCTCTTCCGCCCAGGCCCGATCGAGCGCTTCAAGATCGTCGGGATCGTCGTCCGGTTCCTGCAGCAAGGCACTGAGCGCTTCGGCGTTCCGTTTCGTTTCGACCAGGGCCATTAAGATGTCGAACACACGCACGTACGGCGACCGACGTTTCTTTAAACGCTCTCGTAACGCTTCCAAAACATGTGCGGCTTCACCGAGAAGCGCCGCCGCTTCATCCGTCGGCGCCATCGACAGGAACTCGAGAAACACCGGAAGATGATCCGGCAGCTCCTTCGCGGTCAGTTCAAGACCGCGCGACGAATAGAGCTTCAACAGCTCCACCATTGCCTGACCGCGGTCGCGACTTTCACCGTGGACGTGCTCATAGAGTTGCAGCGATAAGGAGCGCGTGCGGTCGAACAGATCGACGTAACGCGCTTGCGCTTCATAGAGGTCTTGCCGCGACAGTTCAAAGGCCCACGAGGTCAGACGGCGCACTAAGCCCGGCGGCGCCAGTCGTTCGGCTTGCAGGGCGTCGATAGCGGCCGGTATCAATCCCGCCGTTTCCGCAGTGGGATAGCTCAACAGCATCGAGAGCGCGCGATAAGTTTGCGCCATACTCAAATCTCCATCGGGGTTTTGGCGCGACTGCTTTCGGCCTTGCCGAACAAGCCAAACTCAGTGCGCCCGCCGGACGCTTCATTGCCGAAACTAAAGCCGCAGGCGCCGCGAATGCCCAAAGCATCCTCGGCGCCCTCGCGATGCGACGTCGGGATCACAAAACGATCCTCGTAGTTCGCGATGGCCATGATCCGATACATGTCCTCGATCTGGGCCGCGACTAAGCCCACGCGCTCCGCCACCCCATGATCGATCACGCCGTCGATGGACTTCGAGCGCATGAATGAACGCATCGCCAGCATGCGCTCGAGCGCTGCAACGATCGGCGGCTCCTCACCTGCAGTGAGCATGTTGGCGAGATACTTCACCGGGATCCGCAGCGAGCGCACATCCGGCATGACGCCATCGTGTTCGATCGCGCCCATCGACGCCGCCGCCTGGATTGGCGACAGCGGCGGGACGTACCAGACCATAGGCAACGTGCGATATTCCGGATGAAGCGGAAACGCGACCTTCCACTCCATCGCCATTTTATAGACCGGGCTCTTTCGCGCCGCTTCGATCCACGCTTCCGGCACACCGTCAGCACGCGCCTGCGCAATCACCGCCCGATCGCTCGGATCCAAAAAGACCTTGAGCTGCGCCTCGTAGAGATTCTTTTCATCGACGCTGGCGGCTTCCTCGATGCGATCCGCGTCGTAAAGGATGACTCCCAGGTAGCGGATGCGCCCAACGCAGGTTTCAGAGCAAACCGTAGGCTGTCCCGCCTCGAGGCGTGGATAGCAGAACGTGCATTTCTCGGATTTTCCACTCGACCAATTGTAATAAATCTTTTTGTAGGGACACGCCGATACGCACATGCGCCAGCCGCGGCATTTGTCTTGATCGATTAAAACAATGCCATCCTCTTCGCGCTTGTAGATGGCGCCCGATGGGCAGGCCGCGACGCAAGTCGGGTTGAGACAGTGCTCGCACAAGCGAGGCAGATACATCATGAAGGTGTTTTCAAACTGCCCGTAGATGTCCTTCTGCACTTTGTCGAAGTTCATGTCCTTGGAGCGCTTTGAGAACTCACCGCCGAGAATTTCCTCCCAGTTCGGACCCCACTCTATTTTCTCCATACGCTGACCGGTGATCTGCGAGCGCGGGCGCGCGGTTGGAAACGCCTGCATCTCCGGCGCGGTCTGCAAGTGCGCGTAATCGAAGTCGAACGGCTCGTAATAATCGTCGATCTCAGGCAAATCGGGGTTGGCGAAGATCTTCGCCAGGATGCGCCACTTCGGGCCCATACGAGGTTGGATCTTCCCGCTCCGCGTACGCTCCCAACCGCCATTCCAACGCTTTTGGTTTTCCCATTCGCGCGGGTAGCCCACGCCAGGCTTCGTCTCGACGTTGTTGAACCAGGCGTATTCAACGCCTTCGCGGCTCGTCCAAACATTCTTGCAGGTGACCGAGCAGGTATGGCAACCAATGCACTTGTCGAGGTTGAGCACCATGCCGATTTGAGCGCGGACTTTCATTGGGTCGCCCCCACCTCGGCGACCGGTTTGTCGAGCCAATCGACTTTGTCCATCTTTCGCACGATGACGAACTCATCGCGATTTGAACCGACCGTTCCGTAATAATTGAACCCATAGGCCAGCTGCGCGTAGCCACCTATCATGTGTGTTGGCTTCAACACGGTGCGCGTCACGGAGTTGTGGATGCCGCCGCGATGCCCGGTCATCTCCGAACCAGGCGTGTTCACGATTTTCTCTTGCGCGTGGTACATGAAGGCCGTACCCTCACGGATACGCTGAGAAACAACAGCGCGCGCGGTGAGCGCGCCGTTCGAATTGAACGCCTCGATCCAATCATTGTCCTTGATGCCTGCGCGGCCCGCGTCGTTCTCCGACAGCCACACCACCGGTCCACCGCGATTGAGCGTCAGCATGAGCAGATTGTCGGAATAGGTGGAGTGGATGCCCCATTTCTGGTGCGGCGTGATGAAATTGAGCGTGATTTCCTTTTCGCCGTTCGAGCGGAACTTGTGCATCAAAGCCGTGGTCTTGAGATCAATCGGCGGCTTGTAGACGCACAGGCTCTCGCCGAAGGCCCGCATCCACAAGTGATCTTGGTAGAGCTGCTGGCGCCCGGTCAGCGTGCGCCACGGGATCAGCTCATGCACGTTGGTGTAGCCGGCGTTGTAGCAGACCTTCTCGCTCTCGATACCGGACCAGGTCGGTGACGAGATGATCTTGCGCGGCTGAGCCACCACGTCGCGGAAACTGATCCTTTCGCCCTCCTTCGGTAGCGCCAAGTGCGCGTGCTCGCGTCCGGTTTGCTTTTCCAGAGACCGCCATGCCTTCACGGCGACCTCGCCGTTCGTTTCCGGCGCCAGCATGAGGATGGTCTCACAAGCATCGATGTCGGTTTCGATCCTGGCCAAGCCTTTGGTGGGCCCCTCCAGCACACCGCCGTTAAGCGCCTTCAGGAGTTCCACTTCATGCTCGGTGTTCCAGGTGAGACCCTTGCCGCCATTTCCCATCTTTCCCATCAACGGACCGAGGGACGTGAAACGATTATAGAGGTTCGGATAGTCGCGTTCGATCACCGTAATCTGCGGCGCGGTCTTTCCTGGGATCAGGTCGCACTCGCCCTTCCACCAATCCTGCACATCGAAGGGCTGCGCCATTTCACCGGCGCTATCGTGCTGAATCGGCGTCAGCACCACGTCTTTCTCGACGCCCAGGACCTCGGGGCAGACTTCGGAGAACGCCTTGGCGATCGCCTTGAAGATGTCCCAGTCCGATTTGCACTCCCAGACAGGATCCACCGCCGCAGTCAGCGGATGGATGAACGGGTGCATGTCAGAGGTGTTGAGGTCGTTCTTCTCGTACCAGGTGGCTGTCGGCAGTACGATGTCTGAATAGACCGCCGTGGTGGACATGCGGAAATCGATCGTCACCAACAGATCGAGTTTGCCTTCCGGCGCTTCATCCCGCCATTTCACGTCCACCGGTTTACGCCGGCCCGTCGTGCCCAGGTCTTTGCCAAGCACGCCATTGGCCGTGCCGAGCAAGTGCTTCAGGAAATATTCGTGCCCCTTGCCGGATGAACCCAGCAGATTCGAGCGCCAAACGAACATATTGCGCGGCCAATTGTCAGGGTGGTCGGGGTCCATGCAGCTCATTTCAAGCCGCTTGGCCGCAAGCTCACGCACCGTGTACGCGCGCGGGTCGATGCCTTCGCGTTCGGCCGCTTTCGCGACCTCCAAGGGATTTACCTTCAGCGCCGGCGCGGACGGCAACCAACCCATCCGCTCGGCTTTGGCGTTGTAATCGATGAAGGTCGCGCCCCAATCGCCATCGAGTGCGGTGGGCGAAAGGATTTCCTTCACGTCCAGCGTCTCATAACGCCATTGATCTGAGTGCGCGTAGAAGAAGCTGGTGGAGTTCTGCTGACGCGGCGGGCGCGCCCAATCGGTCGCAAACGCGAGCGGCGCCCAGCCCGTCTGCGGTCGCAATTTTTCCTGACCGACATAATGCGACCAGCCGCCGCCGGATTGGCCGATGCACCCGCACATCGCGAGGAGATTGATCACGCCGCGATAATTCATGTCCATGTGGTACCAATGGTTCATCGCCGCGCCGATAATCACCATCGACTTGCCATTGGTTTTCTCGGCGTTGCTAGCGAAGCCGCGCGCGACTGCGATAATCTGGTTGCGCGGCACGGTCGTTACCGCTTCGGCCCAGGCCGGCGTGTAAGGCTCAAGTTCATCATAGGACGCGGCAAGATGCTCGCCGCCAAAACCCTGATCGACACCGTAATTGGCGAGCATCAGATCATAGACCGAGGCAACCAGCGTCTCGCCGTCCTTGAGCTTCAGCTTCTTGATCGGCACGCGCCGCATCAGCACGCCGGGATGATCGGTGCTGGCAAAGCCATTGGAGGCGGTGTTGGCGAAATAAGGGAAGAGCAGTTCGGCGACACCGTCATGGGCGCCCATAAGACCAAGCCGCAACTTCACAGGTTCGCCGCTCGCCGCCTTCTCCTCCAGATTCCACTTGCCTTGCTCGCCCCAGCGAAAGCCGATCGAGCCGGTCGGCACGACTGGGCTGCCTGACGCTTCGTCGATGCCGATGGTCTTCCAATCTGGATTATTGTCTTCACCCAGGCCATCGACGAAATCCGATGCGCGCAACAGGCGCTCCGGCACGTAGCGCCCATCCTTCTTCACCAAACGCACCAGCAACGGCATGTCCGTGTAGCGGCGGACATAGTCCTGGAAGTACGGAACTTGCCGGTCGCGGTGATACTCGGTGAGCACGACGTGGCCCATCGCCATGGCGAGGGCAGCGTCCGTCCCTTGCTTTACCGAAATCCAGAGATCGGCGAACTTCGACGCCTCGGAATAGTCCGGGCAGATGACGACTGACTTCGCGCCCTTGTAGCGAACCTCGGTGTAGAAATGCGCATCCGGCGTGCGCGTTTGCGGCACGTTCGAGCCCCAGACCAGGATGAAGCCGGAATTGTACCAGTCGGCGGATTCCGGAACGTCAGTCTGCTCGCCCCACGTTTGCGGCGAGGCGGGTGGGAGATCGCAATACCAATCGTAGAACGATCCGCAGGCGCCGCCGAGCAATTGCAGATAGCGCGCGCCGGCGGCGTATGAAATCATCGACATCGCTGGGATCGGAGAAAAGCCGAACACGCGGTCGGGACCGTGCTTCTTCACCGTGTAAGCGTTGGCCGCGCCGATCAGTTCGGTGACTTCGTCCCACGTCGCACGCACGAGGCCGCCGCCGCCGCGCTTTGACGTGTAAGATTTGCGCTTGGCCGCATCCTCGACAATTGACGCCCATGCCCTCACCGGTGAAAGCGTCTTGCGCGCCTCACGCCACAGTTTCATCAATCGCCCGCGCACCAGCGGATATTTCACCCGGTTACCGGAATAGAGGTACCAGGAATAGCTGGCGCCGCGCGCGCAGCCGCGCGGCTCGTGGTTGGGCAGATCGGGCCGCGTGCGCGGATAGTCCGTCTGCTGCGTCTCCCACGTGACGATGCCGCCCTTGACGTAGATTTTCCACGAACACGAGCCGGTGCAATTCACCCCATGCGTGGAGCGCACGATCTTGTCGTGCTGCCAGCGGCGCCGATACGCCTCTTCCCAGGAACGATCCTCATCATTCACGACGCCATGGCCTTCCGAGTAGAGCTCGGTCTTGCGCGTGAAGAAGGCGAGACGGTCGAGTGTGTGGCTCATATCTCTTTCCCTCAGCTCGCAATGGCCTTGGCCGCGTCAGTCATCGGCAAGCGCTTGTTCTCGACGTCGAACAAAAACGCACCAGGGCGCGCGTAGACGAACCAAGTGATCGCCAGGCACGAAACGTAGAAGACGAGGAACCCGATCAATGCCGCGCTGGCCCCGCCCGTGCTTGCAATGGAGAGGCCGAAGCTCTTGGGGATAAAGAACGCGCCATAGGCGGCGATCGCCGAAGTGAAACCGGTGATGGCGGCGGACTCCTTTTCCGCCTGCTTAAGCTGCTCTGGCGCGGGTAAAGTGGGCGTCAGCCGCGCGATTTCCTTACGCATGATCGCCGGGATCATTTGGAAGGTGGACGCGTTGCCGACGCCGCTCGCGAAGAACAGCAACATGAAGCAGGCGAAGAAGCCGTTGAAGGCGCCCGGCGCATCCTTATTGTCCAAGAAGTAGATGACGCCGATCGTGCCCAGCATCATCAGGACGAACACGGCCAGCGTGACGCGCGCGCCGCCGAAGCGGTCCGAGACCCAGCCGGTCAGCGAACGAGAAAGCGCGCCCACGAGCGGCCCGAGGAAGGCTATTTGCAACACATTCACGCTTGGGAATTGCGTGCTCGTCAGCAACGGGAACGCAGCCGAGAAGCCGATGAACGAGCCGAAGGTGCCGGTGTAAAGCCAGCACATGATCCAATTGTGCGTGCGGGTGAAGATAACCGATTGCTCGGCGAAGGACGCCCTTGCCGTGGACAGGTCGTTCATGCCGAACCACGCCGCGAACGCCGAGGCGACGATGAACGGCACCCAGATGAAGCCCGCGTTCTGCATAAACAACACGGCGCCAGCGGACGTGTCCTGGCCCGGGCCGCCCCATGCGCCGAACACAGCGGCGGTGATTGCGACCGGCACCAGAAATTGCATGGCGCTGACCCCGAGATTGCCGAGGCCGGCATTCAGGGCAAGCGCGTTGCCTTTCTCGGAGCGCGGGAAGAAGAAACCGATGTTCGACATCGACGAGGCAAAATTGCCGCCGCCGAGACCGCACAACAGCGCCAGACCGAGCATGATCCAATAGGGCGTTTCGGGATTTTGCACCGCGAAGCCGATGCCCAGAGCGGGCGCAAGCAGTGACCACGTGGTCAAAGTGGTCCAGAGCCGCCCGCCGAACACCGGAACCATGAAGGAATAGAAGATGCGCAAGGTTGCGCCTGACAGGCCCGGTAGCGCCGCCAGCCAGAACAATTGGTCCGTTGTGTAGTCAAAACCGATCAGCGGCAACTTGGCGACGACAATCGACCACACCATCCAGACCGCAAAGGACAGCAACAATGAGGGGATGGATACCCAGAGATTGCGCGCCGCAATCTTCTTGCCGGTCTCGTTCCAGAACACGGGATCTTCCGGTCGCCAATCGGTGATGAGGCCGGCGCCGCCCGCCTTGTGTTTCGCCGGTTCGTGGATCGGCTGCATTTCGGGGAATTGCGGCAGCGTCTGCAATATTGACCCTGCCGCCTCGCCTTCCATGCGCCGGATCGCGAAATGCATCCACACCAACGCAATGGCAGCAACAACAAACAACAGCATGAAGCAGCTAGTCCAGATGCCTGTGAGGTCGTTGAGCACGCCGAAGGCGATCGGCAACACGAATCCGCCGAGACCGCCAATCATGCCGACCAGGCCGCCGACGGCGCCAACATCTTTCGGGTAGTAGACCGGGATATGTTTATATACGGCGGCTTTACCCAGACTCATGAAGAAGCCGAGCACGAATAAGATCACCGTGAAGGCAACGAGTCCCGTCTCAAGTCGAAATGCAATAGGTCCACGAATCCCATCGATGACGTAGGATGTCGGTGGATAGGACAAGATGAACGCCGCGGCGACGCTTATGAGAAATGTCCAGTACATCACCTGGCGCGCGCCGACACGATCGGAGAGTTGTCCGCCATAGACACGGAAGAGCGACGCCGGCACCGAAAACGCAGCGGCCACCATACCCGCCGTTTTCAGGTTTAGGCCATAAACGCCAACGAGGTAGCGCGGCAACCACAATGCCAACGCGACAAACGCGCCGAAGACGAAGAAGTAGTAGAGCGCGAATCGCCACACCTGGATATTCTTGAGCGGCGCGAACTGCTCACGCATCGGCCGCGGCTTCAGTCCCTTGGCGCGGCGCGCCACGAGTTCTGGATCGTCCTTCGTGAACAGGAAGAACAATACCGCGATCGCGACGAGCCCGACAGCCCAGATCTGCGCCACCGCTTGCCAACCCATGGCGATCAGAACAAAGGGCGCAACAAACTTGGTGACGGCGGCGCCCACGTTGCCCGCGCCGAAAATCCCGAGAGCCGTCCCCTGCTTTTCTGCGCCGAAGAACTTCGACACATAGGTCACGCCGACGGCAAACGTGCCGCCGGCGATGCCAACGCCGAGCGCCGCGATGAGAAACTGCGGATAGGTCTCCGCGTATGAGAGCAGAAAGGTTGCGCCGGCGGCCGCCAGCATCACGATGGGATAGACGACGCGTCCGCCAAACTGGTCAGTCCACACGCCCAACACGAGTCGGATAAGCGAGCCGGTCAATATCGGGGTGCCGATCAGCAAGCCGAATTGCGTTTCCGACAGGCCCAAGTCCTGCTGGATCTGAACGCCGATGATCGAGAAGATTGTCCAAACAGCAAAACTCGCCGTGAAGGCGATTGTGCTCAACCAAAGCGCTGTATCGGCCCCGTCTCGTTTCGCCGCTTCCGTCTGCAGAGACATATTGACCGCCCCGAACGCCCCGCGAGTGTGAGACCGCTCGCAACCTCCAAGAGCGGCAAGTCCGCGTCGGAGCGTTTGATGCAGATCAAGGGAGGCGCGCAATCACGAGAAATATTGAACGTTCGACATCGCCACGCCTGATCGTTGTCCGGCTTGTGGCTTGCGTAATGTCAAATGCCGGGTGTTTTCGTGTCCGCCGCGCCTCTCAATTGACTTGCATCAATTCTCTAGGGCCTGGACGACTTGCGGATGTAGCGGATGACGCGCCGCCTCGGCTGGCGCTCATCTGCAACGCTTCCCTCCTTGGCGTTTGAAGATGCCCGACATCTCAAAGAGTCCCCGAGGATTCGCGCCGCTCCTCATGCAAGGCGCGCGCATGGCGCCGCTCAACCAGCCTTTAGCGCTCTTAACGGCGCCTCGAACGCGGCCGCGCTGGGTTGGCGCTGCGGCATGCGGTTGTAGGCGTCAAGTGCTGCGATCTTGTAGGCTTCCGCCAGCGTTGGATAGTTGAAGGTGTTCTCGACGAAATAGTCCAAGCCGCCGCCGAGATTGAGTACGGCCTGGCCGATATGGATGAGTTCGGTGGCGCCTTCACCGACGATGTGGACGCCGAGCAGTCGACGGGTCTCGATCGCGAAGATCATTTTCATGAAGCCGGAATTGAGCCCCATGATGTGGCCGCGCGAGGTCTCGCGGAGGCGGGCGATGCCGGTCTCGAACGGGATCGCCTTGGCGCGCACCTCCTCCTCGGTCATGCCAATGGTGGAGATTTCCGGCACCGAATAGATGCCGTAGGGAAAGAATTGCGGCGGGGCATGTGCTGTCTCGCCGAACGCATGACACGCGGCGATGCGCCCCTGTTCCATCGAGGTCGATGCAAGACTCGGAAAGCCGATCACGTCGCCCACGGCGTAGATATGTGCGACCTTGGTGCGGAAATTGGCTTTGTCGACGCCAATGCGGCCGCGGTCGTCGGCCTCGAGGCCAGCTGCAGCAAGATTGAGCGAGGCCGTGGCGCCCATGCGCCCAGCAGCGAACAACACCATATCCGCGGCGATCTGGCGGTGATCTTCAAGGTCGATGAGGCAGGCCTCAGCGCCAACGCGGCGCACGGTTTTCACGTTGCTGTTGAAGCGCAGATTAAGCCCGCGATCGCGCAGATCGTGGATGAACTCGTCGACCAATTCGCGATCGACGAAGCCGAGCAGCGATTCCCCCGGCTCGATCAGCGTGACTTTCACATCAAGGGCGGAGAAAATCGACGCATATTCAACGCCAATTACACTGGCGCCAATCACCGCAAGCGAACGCGGCAGGCGCTTGAGGTCGAGCACTTCGTCGGCATCGACGATGTTCTCGCCATCGAAGGGAATGTGCGCGGGCCGGAACGGCTGAGTGCCGACGGCGAGGATAATTTTGTCGCCGTGGAGGTGGCGCACCTCGCCCGATTCGTTGGTGACCTCGATTGCATGCGGTCCGAGGAAACGGGCCGCGCCGGCCATGCAGGCGACCTTGTTGCGTGCGAATTGATGCTCCAGCACCTCCACTTCGTGATCGAGCGTAATATGGAGGCGCCGGCGCAGATCCTCGGCAGTGATGTCCTGCTTGTTGCGATGCGCACGCCCATAGAAGCCGCGCTCGCGCCAGCCGGAGAGATTGAGCACCGTTTCGCGCAAGGTTTTCGAGGGAATAGTGCCGGTGTGCACGCAAACCCCGCCGACGCGCTGGCCACGCTCGATCACCAGCACGCTTTTCTTCAGCTTTGCCGCCTGCACCGCCGCGCGCCGCCCAGCCGGACCCGAGCCGATGACGATGAGATCGTAATGCTGCGCCATTCGCCATGTTGTCGCGCCGCGCTGCTGATATTGCGTTAACGCTTGTTACGAGGAAAATAGCTTGCGGCTGATATCGGCGGCGCCATGGCTGAAGTGAGCGAGCTTCTGGCCAACGCTTTCCTCGAATTGGATCGACACTCCAGCCAACACCATGAACCCGACACCAGCAAGCGCACCCGCCGCCAACGCCACCGCATTGCGAAACTTCCGCTTCATAGAGCTCAAGCCGATCATCATCCGCGCCCTCGCTTAATGCGTGTTGATCATGGCGCCCGAGGTGTGAATAAAGGCTAAGCGAAAGGTTAAGGCGCGCGCTGACCACAAGCGCTGCATTGAACCAAGACAAATCCGTCATTCCGGGATCGCGGAGCGATACCCGGAACCCAGGGGATCGTAGAGCCATGCTTGGGCCCCTGGGTCCCGGATCACGCGTCCCGCGTGTCAGGGATGACGAAGCACTGGTGGGCGTTCGTATCAGACGCGCACCACAAACCGCTTGCGCATCGGCGCCAGCACGCGCCACACGCCGACAAAGCCGGGTTCGATCACGAAGCTGTCGCCGGCCTCAAAGCGCTGCGCTTCGCCATCGTCAGGAACCAACGCGCACGCGCCTTCGAGCATGTGGCAGAATTCCCATTCGTCGTACTTGACGCGCCAGGCGCCGATTTCTGCGCTCCATTCGCCGGCGTAAGTTCCCGCGCGCTCATAATCGAGCCGGGTTTCTGCGATGGGTGCGCCTTCGATGAGCCGCTCGGGCTCGATAGGCTTGCGATCCGGCGCGCCGGCGCCGCTTATGGGGTGGAGTTTGGTCATCGCTTGCGCCGCGTCTCTTGATTTCCCACTTCCGTCATTCCGGACGCGCGGAGCGCGATCCGGAACCCAGGGGATCGTAGAGCGGTGCGTTTGCCCCTGGGTCCCGGATCATGCTTCGCATGTCCGGGATGACGGAGGTTGGTTGGGTTTGCGAGAGAGAGTCAATGTCTTGTCAGCTCGTTCCTAGGTTTCGGGGAATTAGGACGACGACGCCTCTTCCGCCTTCTTCCCGTCAAACCCCGCCCATCTCCCGAACATTTCTTCCGCCCGCCGCAAATTCTTATCGAGCGAAGCCATCGTCTTTGCGAAGTCGGCCGCGTCGTCGCCGCGCCATGCCGCGCGGGCTTGGCCGATGATGACACCCAAGCCTTGCGCGCGCGCTTGGCCCGTCATGCCGTCGGCCTCTAACCCCGCCAGCGCCAGCACCCAGCGCGCGCAGCGGACGTGGCGCTGGTGCTGGGAAGCCATCAGGGTGGGATCGCGGTCAACGCCATGCTCCATTGCCAGCACCGCGGTGCGGTGCGGCTCCATCGCCTCGAAACGGCGCATGATCATTTCGAACAGGCGGTCGCGTACGCTCTGCTTGGGATCGAGCTTGTCCATGCTGACGGCAATGGCGCGGTCGAATGCTTCCTCCACGCAATCGACCGCCTCCCACAGCGTAGCCGGATAGAGATCAGGCGCGCTCAATCCGGCCGCCAGTGCGAGTTTGGGGATGGTGGCGTCTTTCCAGCCGCCCTCCGCAGCGAGCGAGAGCGCGGCATGGGCGATTGCGCGTCGGAGTTCAGGGTCGGACAAGCTCATGGCCGCCATTATGCACCGGCCACCGCCCAGCTGACCAGCGCCGCAGCGCTTGCCCCACGACGCCGTCGCGTTAAACAGGCGCCCGTGAACCTGCAACAGACCGGCCTCCTGCTCTCCCAAATCGCCCTCGCCGCCACCGAGGCCGCCGCTTTGGCGAGCGCCAGATGGCGCGGGCTCGGCAACAAGAACGACGCCGACCAGGCCGCGGTCGACGCCATGCGCAAGGCGTTCGAGCATGCGCAGTTTTCCGGGACGGTAGTGATCGGTGAAGGCGAGATCGACGAAGCGCCGATGCTCTATATTGGAGAGACCGTCGGCGCGGGGGGCCTCGATGTCGATATCGCGGTCGACCCGCTCGAAGGCACCAAACTCTGCGCCATGGATGCGCCCAATGCCATGACAGTGGTGGCGCTGGCGCCGCGGGGCGGCCTCCTGCACGCGCCGGATATGTATATGGACAAGATCGCGATCGGACCCGGCTATCCGCTTGGCGTGGTCGATCTCGATCGTTCTCCCACGGAAAATGTCGCCCAGCTCGCCAAGGCCAAAGGAGCGCCAGTGAGCGACATCTGCGCTTGCCTGCTCGACCGCGACCGTCACGCCGCCATCATCGGCGAATTGCGCACCGCCGGCGCCAAGATACGGCTCATCCCGGACGGCGATGTCGCCGGCGTGTTCTGGACCACCGAGAGCGAACGCTCGGGCATCGACATCTATTTCGGCTCGGGCGGCGCCCCCGAAGGCGTGCTTGCCGCCGCCGCCATCCGCTGCGCCGGGGGACAAATGCAAGGGCGGCTCTTGCCGGAGAACGAGACCGAAGCCGCACGCGCGCGCGCGATGGGTCTCGCCGATGTTTCGAAGAAGCTCACGCTCAACGATTTGGTTCGCGGCGATGTCGTGTTTGCGGCGTCTGGCGTGACCTCGGGATCGATGTTTGATGGCGTCCTGTTTGGCGCTCAGGGCGCGCGCGTGGACTCGCTGGTGTGGGACAGTTTCAACCGGCGCAAATCGCGGGTGAGTTCATTGTACCCGACGGTGTAACACTAGCGGCTTCAGGCATTGACCTGCTCTGCAATAGCGCGATCACGACGGCGGCCCCGTTCGCGTCGGCGCAGGTTCTGCGGGGGCGACCGCTGGCGCTGCGTTGGTCGACACCTCCGGAGCGTGCTGTGGCCGCGGCGCGGTTCGGCGCGCGAAGGCGTTGAGACCAGGCACGTTCACCGCCCCCTGCAAAGCCTGCATCGAAGCGCCCTCGAATGCAGTCCCGACCGGTTCGACGCGCCCGCTAAGGCAATCCCCGAAGAAATGCTCCAGCACGGCGAAGAAAGCGGCGCGATCGGTCGGCTGCAGCAGCGTGCCGCCTTCGTCGGGGAAATAGAGATAAGTGACCCCGATCCGCCGTGCGTGCAGCGTCTGTGCAATCTGGTCGGCATCGCCGCGGGAGGCGCGTGGATCGCGCCCGCCCAAAGCCATCAATACCGGCGCGCCGATCTGAGCGGCTCGCATAACCGGCGATTGGTCGCGCAGCGCCAGGCGGCCCTCGCCCGCGCTGGGA
This sequence comes from Terricaulis sp., assembly GCA_040080225.1. Lineage (GTDB taxonomy): Bacteria > Pseudomonadota > Alphaproteobacteria > Caulobacterales > Aquidulcibacteraceae > Vitreimonas. The sequence goes on along the minus strand of JBEBIU010000037.1, from coordinate 3,519 downwards.
TCGCCGATGCGGCGCGTGAGTTCGCCGCGGCGCGGCGCGGCTTCGATGTAGGCGGTCAGGTTGGTGATGGCGCCGAAACTGGCGGCGCAGCGAAACTCGCCAGGCGAATGGGATGCGCCGATCAACGCGGAATAGCCGCCAAAGCCGGCGCCGGCGACGGCGAGGCGGCCAGGCTCGGCGACGCCGTTGCTGACCGCCCAATGCGCTGCATCGATCAGATCCTCCTGCATGCGTCCGCCCCAGGCGGCGTTGCCGGCGTTGAGGAAAGCGGTGCCAAACCCAGTCGAGCCACGGAAATTGACGCTGAGCGTCGCGTAACCGCGATTGGCGAGCCATTGGTGCAGCGGATTGTAACCGTAGGAATCGCGCGCCCACGGGCCGTCGTGAGCAAGGAGCACCAAAGGCGCCGGCGTTTCCGGACGCCCGTCGCCATCCGCATCGGAGCCGATCGGCAAGGTCAGATAAGAGACAAGCGTCAACCCATCGCGCGCCGCGATCTCCACCGGCGTCATCGGCTGCAACGGCGCCTGCTCGAGCGACGGATAATGGCGGAACAGCAAAGTGATGCGACGGCTTTCGCCGCGATCGTAGAGATAGGAGCGCGGCGCCAAAGTCGGACCCTGCTCGACCACGATCCAGCGCGCGTCGTCGGCGCTACGCGAGGTCACCTCGAAATCCCCGCTGAGTTGACGGTTCAGAAACTCAAGATCGGTTTCGGCGTCGGCGTCGAGCGCACGCCACTCGCGGCGCAGATATTCCGCGACATAGGCTTCCGGCGCGCGCGTCGCGGGGTCAAGCCAAACGTCGGCGACATCGGCGCGTGCGCTTTCCCCCAGCACCGTCTTGACGCCGGTGTCGATGTCCACACGCACCAAAGCGGCGCGATCCCTGCCGCTTGAGTCGAGCATCAGGAAGGAGCGCGCGTCTGACTCAATCGACAAGGGACGCGAACTCAGCGTGTCCTGGAACGGAATGGAGAAAAGCGTCCGCCACCTCTCCCCAGGTTCGCGCACGACCAACTCGGCATCGCCATCGGCTTCTGCACGAACCCCCAGTCGCAAGCGATTGCCGGCATCGAACAGGAATTGAGAAACACCCCGGCGGTTGTCATTGCGGTAGACCAGAGTGCGCCGACCGCTGGCCAGATCGATCCTGTAAAGGTCGGGCCAAGCGCGATCAGGCTGACGTAACGTCACCATGGCGCCGCCGGGATCCTCCGCACTGAGCCCGACGATCTCTGCGCCCATCCCCGCCGGCGTCAGCGCGCGCGACTCTCCTCCATCGGCGGAAACCGCGAGCAGCTGCCCGCCAGGAGCAAGATCTTCGTCCGCCAGATAAAGGATGGTGGTGTTGTCGTACGCCCACACTGGCGCTCCCACGCTACGGTCAGCGGCGGTGATTGGGCGTGCATCGTCCATGGCATCGACCGAAAGCACCCAGATGTTGCCGACCCCGTCGCGCGGGGCAAGGAAAGCGACCTTGTCTCCCCGTGGCGACAGCTGCCCTGCACTGCGAACCGGGTCGCCGAAGAGGTCAGCACGCGCCACCATGGGCGGCGTAGCATTCGAAGGCACGGGCGCAATCGCGGCGTCCCGGCCGCACGAAGCCAAAGCTCCGGCCAACCCAAGCGCTGGCAGCATCGCGCCGCCCCACGTCCTGATCGCACTCGTCCCCACACCCAAACCTTACAGGAACTTCATTCCCTGGCCAACGCGTAATGGCGCCCACCCCTGTTTGCCCTTTGCGGCAGTCATTGGGCGGCAGCGGATCGGCGCCCAGCTTTTGACACTCCGCCTGGCCGCCCTTATCCCACAGCCGCCTTGGCCGAACCGACTCGAACCTCCCACGCTACCGGCGCGCTCGTACTCGCCGACGGCGCGATTTTTCTTGGAGCCGGCCTCGGCGCCGCCGGCGACGCCCTTGGTGAGGTCTGCTTCAACACAGCCATTACAGGGTATCAAGAAATCCTGACGGACCCCTCCTACGCGGCCCAGATCGTCGCCTTCACGTTTCCCCATATCGGCAATGTCGGCGCCAACGATGAGGACATCGAAGCCTCTTCCCCCACCGCCGCCGCAGCAGCGCGCGGGGCTGTGTTCCGCTCGGCGCCAACCCCGCCGTCGAACTGGCGCGCGACGGGCGACCTCGACACCTGGCTCAATCGCCGCAACATTATCGGCCTTGCCGGGATCGACACGAGGGCGCTGACCCGACGCATCCGCGAACATGGCATGCCCAACGGCGTGATCGCCCACGCACAGGATGGGCAATTCGATTTCGAAGCGCTCGTTATTCGCGCCCGGGCTTGGTCAGGGCTCGTCGGGCTCGATCTCGCGACAGAGGTCACCTGCGCGCAAACCTATGTGGTCAGCGAAGGCCGCTGGCGTTGGCCCGACGGCGTGCAGCAGATCAAGAAGCCTCGTTTCACCGTGGCGGTCTTCGATTATGGCGTAAAGCGCAATATCTTGCGCGGCCTGGGCGACATCGGCGCAAAATGCGTCGTGCTGCCCGCGAGCGCCACCGCCGAGGAAGCGTTGGCGCACAAGCCCGACGGCATACTGCTCTCCAACGGCCCCGGCGACCCAGCTGCAACTGGAGCTTACGCCGCCCCGCAGATCCGCAAGCTGATCGAAAGCGGCGTGCCCTTGATGGGGGTGTGCCTCGGCCACCAGATGCTGGGCATCGCACTTGGCGCGCGCACCATGAAAATGCCGCAAGGCCACCACGGCGCCAACCATCCCGTACAAGACAAGAGCACCGGAAAGGTCGAGATTGTCTCGATGAACCACGGCTTCGCGATCGATGCCTCGACATTGCCGAAGGGCGTCAAGGAAACCCACGTCTCGCTGTTCGACGGCTCTAATTGCGGCATCTCGGTTGAAGGCAAGCCGGTGTTCAGCGTGCAATATCACCCCGAAGCCAGCCCCGGTCCGCAGGACAGCCATTATCTGTTCGAACGTTTCGCGGCGTTGATGGCCGCCAACAGGAAACGCGCGGCATAGGGAGACCGAACTGGTCCCTGTTGCGAGCATGACCGACATCGGCGCATAAACGGGATATGAACGCCAAACCGCTTGTCCTGGTTCACCCGCCGCTCGGCCTGTTTGAGCTTCAGCTCGGTGATTACGAAATCGCGCATTGGCCGATCGAAACCCCGGAAGCCTGCACACGAATTCGCGCCGCAATCACCATCGGCCATGTCGGCATTTCCAACGACATGATCGCCGCGCTACCGAACCTCGCCGCCATCATCTGCTTCGGCGTCGGCATCGACGGCCTTGATCTGGAAACCGCACGCGAACGTGGAATCGCGATCACGAACGGGCGCGAAATCAACCATGAAGATGTCGCCGATGTCGCGCTGGGCCACATTATCGCGACGGCGCGTTCGTTCACCATGGGCGAGCGTGTGTTACGTGAAGGCCGTTGGACGCCGCCGCTGGCGGTGCCGCCGCAACGGCGCCTGCGCGGCATGAAACTCGGGATCGTCGGCATGGGCTCGATCGGCCAGGCGATCGC
>JBEBIU010000150.1:0-5683 GCA_040080225.1 Terricaulis sp. | reverse complement strand
GATCGCCTGCCCACCCACGGCGCCATCGCCTATAATTGCGCCAATGGCGCACAGCTGATGGTGGAATATACCGGCGACGAAGCCCGCGTGGCGATCCTGGGCGGCCCTTCAATGGTGCTGCCGAGCGCGGGCAATGGCGCCTATTCCAATGGTCGCTACGGGCTCAGCGGAAGCGCTGCTCAGGCGAACTGGACGGTCGGCCGCTCGGCGCCGGTGAGCTGTCGGGGGAATTAGCGCTACAATTCCCACAGCAACAAGCGATAGCCGACATCGAGCGCATCGCGCGTCAGCAGATCTGCGTTGCGTTCGCGCCAGGCGTCGGCAGCGAGGTCTTGTGCGAGCTTGCTCAGGCCCGCCTCGGAATCGACTTTCGCGAAGGCGGAGATGGAGCGGCGCACGTGCGGGTCGAGATAGGCCTCCGGCCTGCGCCAATAGGCGCCGAGAAATCCGTCGCTGCAATCGTGCGGGACAAGCACGGGGAACGCTTCGAAGGGGCCGAGCTCCTCAGCCAACATGGCAAGTGGCGGCATGGTCTCGCGATCGAGCGCTATGATGGCGGGCAGATAATCGCGCGTCAGCCAGAAGTTCGACGCGTGCGCCTCGAACGTGAGCAAGACGATGCGGGAGCGGGCGACGCGGCGCATTTCGCGCAGGCCCGCGCGCCAATCGCGCCAATGATGGATGGTCAACACCGCCATCGCGGCGTCGAACGCGCCGCTCTCGGCCGGCAGCGCCTCAGCCGAACCGCGCACGCAGGGCGCGGCGCCCGGCGCGCGCTGGCCGATCATCAGTTGCGAAGGCTCCACAGCGAGCACGATGCGATCTAAGGGTTCGTAAGACCCCGTCCCCGCACCGACATTGATCACCGAGCGCGCATCGCCCAGCGCCGAGGCGATCAATGCAGCGATGCGAGGATCGGGCCTGCGCCGCAGCGCATAGCCTTCGCCAATAGAATCGTAGATCGGAACTGTCATGCTTTCTGCCTATCAGCGCGTTGCTCGCGCGCGCAACTTTCTGTCGCCCAGGTTAAGTTCGCTCTCCCCAGAGGCTGACGAGCCTGATAGAGACGCCCGGTGCTAGTCTTTTTCATCGTTCTCGCCGCACTTGGCGGCTATTTGCTTGGCTCGATCCCGTTCGGCCTGGTGCTGACACAATGGGCCGGCCTGGGCGACATCCGCGCCATCGGCTCGGGCAATATCGGCGCGACCAACGTGCTGCGCACGGGCCGGAAAGATCTAGCGCTGGCGACGTTGCTGCTAGACGCTGGCAAGGCCGGACTGGCGTTGATCCTGGCGCGGCTGCTAACCACGGGCCATCCCCAACAGATCGAGATCGGGCTGGTCGCCGGGGGGGCTGCCTTTGTCGGGCATTGTTATCCGGTGTGGCTCAACTTCAAAGGCGGCAAGGGCGTCGCTACTTTCTTCGGCGTGCTGTTCGCCGGGGGCTGGCCGTTGGGCCTGCTTGCGGGCGCGACCTGGCTCGCGATCGCCACCATGTTCGGTTATTCCTCGCTGGCCGCACTTTGCGCCGCCGCAATAGCGCCAATCGCTGCTTTGATAGCCGCCTATTCATGGCCAGAGATCGTGTTTGCGTTGCTTCTGGCGGTGCTGATCTTCTGGCGCCACCGCGCTAACATCGAACGCCTGCGCGCGGGAACCGAGCCGCGTATCGGCGGCAAGAAAGGCGAAGCCGACCCAGCAATCGAGCCGCCAGCGGCTGCGGAATCCTGAAGCGATGGCGCGCACGCTCGCGCGCTCAGAACGGATCGCGTGGGCGCGGCTCGCGCGCACGCCGCGCATCGGCCCGCTGACTTTCCAAGGCTTGATTGCTCGCTATCGCACGCCCGCGGCCGCGCTCGAGGCCTTGCCGCGCATCTCCAAACTCACGCCGCCGCCCGAGGCGCGCGTCGTGGCGGAGATCGAAGCCGTTGAAGCGATGGGCGCGCGCCTGCTGGCGTCCTGCGAACCGGATTACCCGCCCTTGCTGGCGCAACTTGACGCTCCGCCCGCGCTCATCGCGCTGCGTGGCGACGCGAGCCTGCTTAAGCGCCCCACCATCGCCATCGTCGGCTCGCGCGAAGGATCGGCGGCGGCGTTGCTGTTCGCCGAGCGCTTGGCGGGGGAGTTGGGCGAGGCTGGCTTCGTCGTGGTGTCCGGCATGGCGCGCGGCGTCGATGCCGCAGCCCATCGCGGCGCGCTCGCTACGGGGACCGCCGCAGTGCTCGCCGGCGGGCTCGATCATCCCTATCCGCCGCAGAACCTTGCACTCCATGAAACGATCTGCGCCAAAGGCGTGGTGGTCAGCGAGGCGCCATTAGGTTCGGCGGCGCGTGCACGCGATTTTCCCCGCCGCAATTCGATCATCTCCGGGCTCTCGCGCGCAGTGGTGGTGATCGAAGCGGCGCTGCGTTCGGGCTCCCTGATCACCGCGCGCGCGGCCGCCGACCAGGGACGCGAAGTGATGGCCGCCCCCGGGTCACCCATGGACCAGCGCGCGCGCGGCTCCAACGCGCTGATTAAACAGGGCGCAACCCTGATCGAGTGCGCGGCCGACGTAATCGAAGCCCTAGGCGAGACCAGCGCACCCAGGCCGATGCTGCACGGGCCGTTGTTCGACGACCGCGAACCAGAACCGCCCCCGCCTGGTCTGCCCAAGAGGATCGCCGCTCTGCTCTCGCCGACGCCGGTGCATGTCAACGACCTGGCGCGCCTAACAAAAGCCCCGCTCGGGGCGGTCGCCGCCGCCCTGACCGAATTGGAGTTCAACGGCCAAGCCGCCTCGTTACCCGGCGGCTACGTTGCTTCGTCTGGCGCCGCTTTTCCCGAGCGCGACTGAATAGCCAATAACGCCAAGGCCTCAGCCGCCAGTGAGCGCGTGAGTTCCAACCCCGCCGCCAAACGCGATAATTTATGGCGCTCCGCCAAAGCCGCCATTTCGCGGCTGACTTCGAAGATGTAGGTCAAGGCGTCAAACGCGCCGATCGGGGCGTTGTCATCGCCTTCGGTCGCGGCCACGCTGGTTCTATTATCGCGCATCGGTTGCATATAGCACGCTCTGGTTGCTTTTGCCAAGGCCGGCGAGTTTCCCCGTTAGTTCATGTTTTCACTTTATTTTATTGAACTTGGCGCGATCTATCCTGATCGCCTGGCCCACGCAGCGCGTTGACAGCCCAAGGCGCCGCCCCCAGTTTCCGCGCGCTTCGGGCCCGGCGCCCGATTGAGGATCGCCCCCTAACATGCACGTCGTCGTCGTCGAATCCCCGGCCAAGGCCAAGACAATCAACAAGTATTTGGGCTCGGACTACACGGTCCTGGCCTCCTACGGCCACATCCGCGATCTCCCGGCAAAGGACGGCTCGGTCAAACCCGACGACGATTTCGCCATGGATTGGGAGTTGGATGCGAAGTCCTCCAAGCACGTCAAGGCCATCGCCGACGCCTTGAAGGACGCCGACAATCTCATCCTCGCCACAGACCCCGACCGCGAGGGCGAGGCCATTTCCTGGCACGTGCTGGAGACGCTGAAGAACCGCAAGGCGCTCAAGGGCAAGAACGTGCAGCGTGTGACCTTCAACGCCATCACCAAGGCGAGCGTGCAGGCGGCGATGGCCGCGCCGCGCGAGATCGACATGGAACTGGTCGATGCCTATTTGGCGCGCCGCGCGCTCGACTATCTCGTCGGATTCACGCTCTCGCCCGTGCTCTGGCGCAAGCTGCCGGGCGCGCGCTCGGCGGGACGGGTGCAATCGGTGGCGCTCAGGATCATCGTCGACCGCGAAGTCGAGATCGAGCGTTTCAAGCCGCAGGAATATTGGTCGGTCGATGCGCAGATGAGCACGCCGCGCGGCGAAGCCTTCACCGCGCGCATTGCCGCCTTCGAGGGCAAGAAGCTGAAGCGGCTCGATATTCCGAACCAGGCCATGGCGTTTGCCGCGCGCGATGCGATTAAACGCGGCGGCTTCAAGGTAAGCGCGGTGGAATCCAAACCCACCAAGCGCAATCCGCCCCCGCCTTTCACGACTTCCACATTGCAGCAGGAGGCCGCGCGCAAGCTCGGCTTCAACGCTTCGCGCACCATGCAGACGGCGCAACGCCTCTACGAGGCCGGGCACATCACCTATATGCGCACCGACGGCGTCTCCATGGACGAAGGCGCCATCCGCGAACTGCGCCGCACCATCGATGCGCAATTCGGCACGCAATACACGCCCGCGGAGCCCCGCCGCTACGCCTCCAAGATCAAGAACGCGCAGGAAGCCCACGAAGCCATCCGCCCCACCGATCCCACCCGCGCGGCCAAGGATCTGAATGTCGAAGGCGATCAGGCGCGGCTGTACGAACTTGTGTGGAAGCGCGCGGTGGCGTCGCAAATGGAAGCGGCGTCGATTGAGCGGACAACTGTGGACCTTACCGAGCCCACCGGCAAAGTGGAGCTGCGGGCCAATGGCCAGGTGATCCTGTTCGACGGCTTTCTGAAACTCTACCAGGAAGGCCGCGACGACGAAGAGGACGAGGAAAACCGCCGCCTGCCACAGATGAAACAAGGCGAAGCTGCAAAGGTCGAGGACGTGAAGGCCGACCAGCACTTCACCGAGCCGCCGCCACGTTTCTCGGAAGCAAGCCTGGTCAAGAAACTCGAAGAGCTTGGCATCGGCCGCCCCTCCACCTATGCCGCGATCCTCGAGAAGCTGCGCGAGCGCAATTATGTGCGCATGGACAAGAACCGCTTCATCGCCGACGACCGCGGCCGCATCCTCACCGCGTTCATGGAGAATTTCTTCGCCAAATATGTCGAATACGACTTCACCGCCGATCTGGAAGAAAAACTCGATCTGGTTTCCGCTGGCGATTTGCAGTGGAAGGCGCTGATGCGCGACTTTTGGAAGGATTTCAACGGCGCTATCGGCGACATCGCCGATCTGCGCATCGGCGATGTGATCGAAAAGCTCAACGAGGTGATGGGCGACCACATCTTCCCGGCGCGCGAGGATGGCGGCGACCCGCGCACATGTTCTTCGTGTGGCACGGGGCGGCTTTCGTTGCGGCTGGGCAAGTACGGCGCGTTCGTCGCCTGCTCGAACTACAATGCAGAGCCGCCGTGCAAATTCACGCGGCAACTCGCCGGCAATGGCGAGGAAGCTGAGAACGCCATTCCTTCGGAGGGCGTTCCACTCGGCGATGGCCCCACCGGCCCGGTGACGCTCAAGAGCGGCCGCTTCGGGATTTACGTCGAAATGCCCAATGGCGAGGACAAACCCAAGCGCGCCAGCCTGCCGAAGAATTGGCCGCCGGAGAGCATCACGCTTGAACGCGCGCTGGCGCTGCTCTCGCTGCCGCGCCAGGTCGGCGTGCATCCGAGCGAGAATGAGATGATCCTAGCCAGCCTCGGCCGCTACGGTCCGTATCTGCAGATGGGCAAGATGTACGCGAATTTGCCAAGCATCGAGGACGTGCTCGAAATCCAGATGAACCGCGCGGTGGCGGTGATCGACGAAAAGAAGGCCGGCGGCGGCAAAGGCCGCTTCGGACGCGCCGCGCCCGCCGCGCTGAAGGAACTCGGCGAGAGCCCGGTCACCGGCAAGCCCGTGCGCGTGCTTTCGGGCCGCTACGGGCCCTACATCAATGACGGCGAAATCAACGCCAACGTGCCCCGCGACAAGAAGCCGGAAGATGTAACACTGGAC
>JBEBIU010000036.1:0-24522 GCA_040080225.1 Terricaulis sp. | reverse complement strand
GGCGCATCGCCCGCCGACGCCAGAAGACCTTGTCCCTCAATTCCCGCTGATCCGCGACGCCACGCGCGCGTTCAATCTGCCGTGCATCGAGATGGGCGGCTTCGAGGCTGACGATCTGATCGCCACTTATGCGCGCCAAGCCGCGAAGGTCGGCGCGAGCGTCAAGATTGTGTCGTCCGACAAGGATCTTATGCAATTGGTGACGGACGGCCAGATACAGCTCTACGATCCTATGAAGCAGAAGCCGCTCGGCGTCGAAGCGGTGCTGGAAAAATTCGGCGTTACGCCGGACAAGGTGATCGACGCGCAGGCGCTGATCGGAGACAGCACGGACAATGTCCCCGGCGCGCCGGGCATAGGGCCGAAAACCGCCGCCGAACTGATCGCGCAATTCGGCTCGCTCGAAGCCATTCTAGAACGCGCTGGCGAGATCAAGCAGCCAAAGCGCCGCGAAACATTAATCAATTTCGCCGACCAGATCCGGCTCTCGAAAGTGCTGGTGACCCTGAAAGACGACGTGGCGGTGGAGGAGGGCTGGGAAAGCTTCGCCGTGCGCGAGCCCGACCCTCCCATGTTGCTGCAGTTTCTCGACACGATGGAATTCCGTACTCTGGGCCGGCGCGTCCGCGAGCACTATGCCAAGGAGAAGGGGGTAGCCATCGTCGCGCAATATGCCGCGCCAATTTCAGCCCCCGCTGGGAACGGGCCTTCACTTGAAACCGTGGAAACCGAGTTCCGACGCGATGCGTACAAGATCGTGTGCGACCTCGAAGAGCTGAACAAGTGGATTGCGCGCGCCCAGGCAATTGGCGTCGTCGGCATCGACACCGAAGCCAGTGCGTACGACGCGCAGCGCGCCGAGTTCGTGGGCGTCTCGCTCGCGCTCGGGGCCAACGATGCCTGCTACCTGCCCCTAGGCCACCGCGCCGCCGAACCGCGCGCGGGGGAGCTGTTTGCGAGCGAACTCCCCCTCGATGGGGGAGGTGGCCACGGAGCGGCCGGAGGGGGTGCGCGCGCCGCCGATGAGGGCGAGGCCTCTCGAGGCGCTGCCGGGAACGGCGGCGGGCCTCACCCCCTCGGTAACGCTCCGAGTGAGTGCACCCCCATCGAGGGGGGGCGAGCACAAATTCAGCTTCCTGCCGCGTTCGCCGCACTCAAGCCGTTGCTCGAAGACCCATCCGTTCTCAAGATCGGGCTCAACATTAAATGGGACATCGCGTTGTTCGCACGTCACGACATCGGGCTCGCGCCCTTCGACGACCCAATGCTGCAATCCTACGCGCTTTATGGCGGCCTCGATCCGCATGACAAGACGTCGCTGGTGGAAAAACATATCGGGCATGCGCTGACGCCGCTGGCGGATGTCGTGGGCAAAGGCAAAGCGGAGATCGGCTTCGACCTCGCTCCCGTGACGCGTGCGGCGCTGTATTCATGCGAGCAGGCGGACGCGGGTTTGCGGCTGTACAAAAAGCTCAAGCCGGAACTCGCGCGCGAACGTCTCGCCACCGTGTACGAAACGCTGGAACGGCCGCTGCCACCGGTGCTGGCGGCGATGGAGCGCGAGGGAATCAGGATCGATCCGCAGATGCTCTCCCGGCTCTCGGGCGACTTCGCCCAACGAATGCTGCAATTCGAAGCGGAGGCGCAAGGGCTTGCTGGGCGCGAGTTCAACATCGGCTCGCCCAAGCAGGTGGGCGAGATCCTGTTTGACGAAATGAAACTCAACGGGGGCGCAAAAACCAAGACCGGCGCCTGGTCGACCGATGCGTCCGTGTTGGAGCAATTAGTCGAGGAAGGCCACGATCTGCCGCGGGTTGTGCTGGACTGGCGCGAGGTTTCGAAGCTGCGCTCAACTTATACCGAAGCGCTCGGCCAGGCGATCAATCCGCGCACGCGCCGTGTGCACACGAGTTATGCGCTTGCTTCCACCACGACCGGGCGCTTGTCGTCGAACGATCCTAACCTGCAGAACATCCCGATCCGCACCGAGGAGGGCCGGCGGCTGCGCGAAGCGTTTATCTCTGAGCCGGGGAATGTGCTGGTCTCGGCGGATTATTCGCAGATCGAACTACGCTTGCTGGCGCACGTCGCTGACATCCCGCAATTGAAGCAGGCCTTCGCCGATAGCATCGACATCCATGCGCTGACGGCGTCTGAAATGTTCGGCGTCCCGGTGAAGGACATGCCCAGCGACGTGCGCCGCCAGGCCAAGGCGATCAATTTCGGCATTATCTACGGAATCTCTGCGTTTGGTCTCGCGCGCAATCTCGGCATCGCTCGCGGCGAGGCTGACGCCTACATCAAGAAATATTTCGAACGCTTCCCGGGGATCCGCGATTACATGGAAGAGGCCAAAGCTTACGCGCGCGCCAATGGCTATGTGAAGACCATCTTCGGTCGCCGTATCTGGATCGCTGGAGCGAAGTCGAAGAATTACCAGGAGCGCGCGTTTGCGGAGCGCCAGTCCATCAACGCGCCGCTGCAGGGTGCGGCGGCCGATATCATTCGCCGCGCCATGGTGCGGCTCCCGGATGCGCTGCGAAGCGCTGGGCTGAAGGCCCGCATGTTGCTGCAAGTGCATGACGAATTGGTGTTCGAGGCGCCGAAGGCGGAAGCGGAGGCACTCTGCGCGCTGGCCAAAAGCGTGATGGAATCCGCGCCCGCGCCGGCGGCCAGCCTGAGCGTGCCGCTAACGGTGGAAGCAAAAGCCGGCGTGACTTGGGGTGCGGCGCATTGACCTGTTTTGATTGTATCCGGCGTATGCCTGTGGTTGGGTTGGGTGGAGAAAGCGAGGAGGGCCGCAGATGATGCGCACCGCTGCGATTGCGTTGGGGTTGTTGCTCCTCGTAACCCAGGTCTACGCCCAGTCGGGTAGGACGACGCTACCCGCGGGGCCCGCGCCAATCACATACGGGTATTTTGATCCTGCTTATGCTCGGTCTGAAAATCGACAGCACCTTGGCGTTGATTTTCGGGCGCCAAGGCGAACCCCGGTATTTGCGCCGGTCGATGGCGTCATCGTCACCAACAATACGTCGGCGTCGGAGGTCATGCAGGCCTATCTGGTAATACGGACCGCGCATGGCGTTGAACATGTGCTGGGTCATATTTCGAGTTCGCTGGTAGTCGGAGCGCCGGTAACCGCGGGCCAGGAAGTGGGAAGAGTTCGGCCATGGGCCGGGAACAGTCACGTGCACTGGGGCGTCAACAGGACAGGCGTGGCTCAAGCCATGCAAGGAGATTGGGGGTGGGGTCGCGCGCCGGCGAACGCGACCAGGTCAGATGCTGCGCGACGTGGATGGGTGCGCCCATGAACACTGCCGCTCCTGTTTGTAGCGCCTGTCGCAGTCCCGTTGCGCCCACCGCAACAAAGTGCGCCAAGTGTGGCGAATGGCGTCCCGACATCAAGCGCGATCGAAACCGATACTACTTCTGGGCCGTGATCGCATGCGCGCCGCTACTCCCCTTTCTCGTTGGCTTGAACGAGGGATGGTGGCCGCCGCCGCCTACCGGGAGCGGGTTGCCCGGCGTGATCTCCGGTTCGCAGGCTGCAGCGATGCTCGGATTGCGATTGGGGGGATTTGATTGGGGGGTGTTTTTCGGTTCGCCAGTCGGCCAAGGCATCGTTGCAGCGGCCGCGGTCGCGACCTGGCGATCTTGGCATTTCTATTCCGCGGTTTCGCGAAGGACTGGCAATTGGGTTTGGTTCTAATTGCAGTCGGCTGTACTTGAACAAGTGGTTTCGAAATTCAGGATCCGGCTTGCGCGAGCGCCATGGATATTCGATCCGCCTGCACCATCTCCAGTGTCGCGCGTCATGGCGCGGTCACTGTCGCCAATGTGAACCGGATCGTTGCGCTTGCCGCCCCGGGCGAATAAACAGGCCAAAAGGGAGGTTCCATGCGGTCATTTTTGGTGGGGGCGCTCGCGGCCATGGTGTTGGGCGCGGGCGTAGGGGCGCCGGCGGCGGCTGATGAGATAGGCCAGCTGATGGCGCAGCTCCCGTGTCCCCCGCTCGCCGATCCGCCGGCCTTGCCGCGGCGGCGCGCGAACGAGCAAGATTGGAGCGCGGCTTCCGCCGCCTACAATGAGTGGATCAATCAACGCAATGCCGCTCTAACCTGCGCCGTGCAGGCGCTCGCGGCCATGGGCGCGAACGAAACCGCGCTGGTTGAAGAACACACCAGGTTGAACGCCGCAGGACGTACGGCGCAATCAGCGTGGCAGGCGGCGCAACCGAACGGGGGGCGTGCACAATGAACGCGATGAAATTGGTCCTATCCGCCGCGGTGCTTTGCGCGATATTTCTCGCCGTTAGCGCGCCCACCGCCGCCGCACAGCAAGGCGACCGCTGCGCCGAATTGCGCGGTGTACTGGATGAGACCGCGGCGCCCGCCGTCGATCCCAGCCAGCAATCGGTGCAGACCGCGATCCATAACGCAGTCCAGGCAGGATATGAGGCGCTCCAGTGCGCTGGTTCCACGCCGGTCGCGGGCGCAATTGAACTCCGCCGCGAACTAATGAGCGCTGGATACCAGTCGCGCTGCCCGGCAATCGGGCAGGCGCCCACGCCGCCGTTGGGGCGGCTCACGACAAGTCAGTTCAATGCGGCTGTGCCCGCGTTCAATAGCTGGGCGGAGGCGAACAACGGGGCGCTGACCTGCCGCTCCGGAGAGGTGCGCGAACTGCGTTATCAAGCCGCGATAGCCGGCGCGGCAGTGGCCGCTTGGAACTGGAGAACGCAGCGGCAAGTGGCGGAAGCGTCGGTGGCGTTTAGCCAAGCACAACCACGCGGACGGTCACGCTGACGGGCGTGGCCCGTCCCGTCGATAGCTCGGACTTGCTCGATCCCAGCTAGCGCACCCCCCTCGCAGTCGCTAAACAATCTGCAAGGCCGCCAAAGTCAGGACACGCCATCACCACCATGCCCGCCATCGCCCTGGTCGACGACGACGAGAACATCCTTGCGTCCCTGAAGGTCTTCTTCGAAGCCGAGGGTTATGCTGTGCGCACCTATACCGACGGCGCAACGGCGCTTGCCGCGCTGGCGGAGAGCCCTCCCGACGTGGCCATCCTCGATATCAAGATGCCGCGCATGGACGGGATCGAGGTGCTGAAGCGGCTGCGGCAAAGCTCAAGCCTGCCGGTCATCTTCCTCACCTCCAAGGACGACGAGATGGACGAAGTGGTCGGCTTCAATGTCGGGGCCGACGACTACATAACAAAGCCATTTTCGCAGCGTCTGCTGAACGAGCGGGTGAAGGCGTTGTTACGGCGCACTCGCGCCCAAGCGGGAGGCGCTCCTGAGGTTGGCGACAAAAAGCCCATCGTCCGCGGCGAGCTCACGCTGGATCCGAATCGCCATGCCTGTACCTGGAAGGGCGACCAGGTGCGCCTTACCGTCACTGAATTTCTTATCCTTCAGGCGCTGGCTCAGCGCCCTGGCTACGTGAAAAGCCGCGACCAATTAATGGACGCGGCTTATGACGATCAGGTCTACGTGGACGACAGAACCATTGACAGCCACATCAAGCGCCTCCGCAAGAAATTCCGTGACATCGACGGCGAATTCGACTCGATCGAAACCCTTTATGGCGTCGGATATCGCTACAACGAGAGCTGACGGGCTGCGCGCGTTCGCGCGTTCGCGCATCGCCCAGATCATCTTCATCTGGAATTTCGCCGGCTTGGCCGTGCTGGTGCTGGGCGTGCTGCTGCTGACGGAGATGCGCGCAGGCCTCACTGACGCGCAATATCGAAATCTACGCACGCAAGGCGAGCTGATTACCAATCTGCTGATCGAAGCGGGCACGGTCGAAGGCGACGTGGGAAACCCAAATCCCTATGTCAACGAATCTGCGGTTCGCTTAGTGCTGCAACGGATTTTGCCGCCAATCGCCGAAGGCGAGCGCCCCGGCGTGGGCCAGCCGCGGGTGCGCGTTTTCGCTAGCGACGGCCGCCCGATCGCCGACAGCGACGTGATGTACGATCGCCTGGAAGGCACCCCCATCGCGGGCGAGGCAAACGAGAATTTCGTGCGGCGGTTCGAACGGGCGGCGCGCGGGGCTGAGCATTTCCGGCTAACGCCGTGGCGCGCAACCACGACTTTAGGCGATGAGCGCGCGCGCGCGCTCCGCGGGGAGATCGTCAGCGGCGAACGTCTGAACGAGCGTGGCGAACGCGTTGTGTCGGTGACCATGCCGCTGCGACGCGTCCATGCCGCTCTCGGTACAGTCACGATTGAAAGCGCGGACGTGGAGCGAATTCTGCTGGCCGAGCGCGCCAGCATGTTGCCTTTCGTGCTGGGCGCGGGATTGGTGGTCTTTCTCTCTTCGCTGCTGTTGGCGCTTTTCATCGCCAGGCCGTTGCGCCGGCTGGCCAGTGCGGCTGACAGCCTGCGCCTCAGCGGCGCTACGCGGCTCAAATTGCCGGACGTTTCGAAGCGAAAAGATGAAATCGGGGGGCTGGCGCATTCGCTGGAGGCAATGACCGGCGCCCTCGCCGATCGCATCGACGCTAACGAGCGCTTCGCCGCCGATGTCAGCCATGAGATCAAGAATCCGCTGGCGTCGATACGCTCGGCGGTCGATTCCGCCCGCGCCGCCCGCACACCGGAACAACAGACGACTATGTTGGGCATCATCGCCCAAGACGTGCGCCGGCTCGACCGCCTGGTCACCGACATCGCCCGAGCCAGCCGCATCGAGGCTGAGACCGCTCGCGGCGATCTCGCGCGCGTCGATCTTACGGACTTGCTGCAGAATTTGACCCAGGCCTACGCCTCCGGTTCGGAGGAGCCAACCCCTGTCCGGGTCACGTTTTCCGTGGTGGCCGGGCCCGGGCCGAACCAGGCGGTCGTATTGGGCCAGCAGAGTGCGCTGGGCCAAGTGTACCGCAATCTGATCGACAACGCGATTTCCTTCAGCCCCCCTGGTGGGGCGGTAGCGGTGAAACTCGCCTTGGTGCGCGGCAAGGAAGACAATCGGGTGCGCGTGGCGGTCGAGGACGAAGGACCGGGGATCCCCCCGGAAAACCTCGAGACCGTCTTTCGGCGCTTTTACACGCAGCGACCGGCGGGGGCCGCGTTTGGGGGCAATTCCGGGCTAGGGCTCTCCATCGTGCGCCAGATCGTTACTGCCCACGGCGGCAGGGTCTACGCGGAGAATATGGCGCCAGGAGGCGGGAGCACTGGCGGGGCCAGGTTGGTAGTAGAGTTGCCGCTGGTTAGCGCCTAAATCGGGAAAACTGCACTTGGCGTGCGTCACAGGCTTTTCTCGCACTTGCGAAATAGTATTGTGCGCAGCTTCGAGCCGGTCCAATCTGGGGACCAGCGGGAGCTTTGGATGATCGGCATAGTCGTGGTGTCCCACGGCCGCTTGGCGCACGAATTCGTCGCCGCGGCCGAACACGTGCTTGGGCCCCAGAAGCAGATGTCCGCGGTGGCGATCGGCCCTCACGACGACATGGAGGAGCGGCGCGGCGATATTCTAGCCGCCGTGGCCGGCGTCGATAGCGGCGACGGGGTCGTGATTGTGACCGACATGTTCGGCGGCACGCCCTCCAACCTGTCGATCTCCATCATCAACCAAGTCAAGATCGAGGTGATCGCCGGAGTGAACCTGCCGATGCTGATTAAGCTCGCCGAGGTGCGCCCACGCATGAAATTGCCTGAGGCGGCGTTGGCGGCGCAGGAAGCGGGACGGCGTTATATCAGGGTCGCCTCGGTTGAATTGGGCGGAGGCGCGCAAAAGGGCGCTTGAGGCGATGGGGCTGAAACGGACGCTGAGGATCGTGAACCTGCGCGGCTTGCACGCGCGTGCATCGCGCAAACTCGCCGAACTGGCCCTGGGGTATGATGACGCTACCCGGATCGTGGTGCGCCGCGACGAGGACGAGGCGGACGCCCGCTCCTTGATGGATCTGATGATGCTCGGCGCCGGGATCGGAATGGACATCGTAGTGGAGGCGCAAGGACCCGACGCAGAAGCTGCGTTGAACGCCATTGAAGCGCTAGTCGCGGCGAAATTTCACGAAGAACTTTAGGGCGCAACTTACATTGCCGAAGCAAGCACGCCCTCACTCCAATACCCCGAGGAATTGACGTTGCCATAGGCGTCCCACTCGACGCCGTAGCCATGACGTTTGCCATTGGACCATTGACCTTCATAGCGTGTGCCGTCGGCCCTCGTGTACACGCCATAGCCGCTGCGTTGTCCGCCTGACCAAGCGCCGAAATGCTGATTGCCATTGCGCCACGTATAGACGCCGGAACCAGAAAACGCGCCATCGACAAAGCGACCTGCGAATCTGAGGGCGCCGCTCGCGGAATCGGGATTGTTGCTGTTCACTGCCCAGTCGTACACGCCGGGGCCGTTGCGGTTCCCATTCTCAAACACGCCGGCAAAGCGGTCGCCCTCGTGCTCGCCGGACAATGCAAAATAACCATAGCCAGAATAGGGGCTGGCGCTGCCGTAATTGCGGGCATAGTCCGCCGCTTGCTCGGCCTCCGCGGACGCGCTTTCTGCGCTTGAGCGCGCCGCCCGCGCCTGCTCGACTGCGTTTGCGACTTCTGGATTGAGGGCGTAGGTGGCGTATGGCTCGACGGCGGCGGCAGGCGCGGCGGCTGACTCAATCGGGGAGGCCGCTTCTTCCGGCGGAGGCAGGTATTGTTCCTCGTAGCCGCGGTTACTGCCGCCGACGAGATTGAGGTCGTACAACCACCTCATAATCCCGCCACTTTGCATCAAATAGACACCCGCCACCGCGCTCGCGATCGCGCCGAAGAACAGCGATAGCCCCACCGCATTGGAATCGCCGTCGCCTTGCTTCTCGGTCGAGCGCATCAGCGGCCAGGCGCCGCCGCTGGTTTGGAAGCTCGGGTTCATGTTGGCGAATTGCTCGGCCTGGGAGGGATATTCCCGTTCGGCGAACCCGATCAGATCGACATAGCGCGCATTCATGTGCGGCAACGGCCAGAACAGGCGCGCAAGGAATCCGAAGAAGGATCCCTTCACCCGCCGATATTGACGCACCATGCCAGCGGGGTTGACGGAATACCCAACTTCCCGCCCCACCATGAGTTTGTTCATGGTCGAAATCGCCGTTGAGATGTCGCCGCCAATCGCCGCGAGTCCGACGCGGTCGCCCGTGTAAACGGTGGCGCGGACATAAGGGTAGATGAAGAGGTTGAACGCGGGGAATTGTTCGACCAATGCGATTACGTATCGCAGGATCCCTAGGCGCCGCTTGGCGCGGATCCATCCGACCCAGCGCCCGATCAGCCAGCGCAGTTCGTCGTCGGTAACTCCCTGAGCGACTAGTTCGGAGGTAATAAAGATCGCACGACGTGCAAACAGCATCGAGAAGAAGGAGGTAAACGCCGCTTGCTCGTACACTATGATGTCGATCTTCTGTTGCACGCCGATGCGTTGCTTCATCTCAATCAGCAGGTCGTTCAGGCGCGGATAATTGTCCTGCGACACAAGAATCCAATTACCGAGCAGCGAGGCGTAGAACACCTCGAACATGAACCAAAACAGGAACGCGATCAGCAGCACGACCGAAAGCGCCAATCCGGAGGTGAGGAAGATGGCCGCCAGCAGCACAAGCGTGAGCGGTACGGCAAACAGCAGCGCAAGCAGAAGCCGCGGCAGCTCCCGCGGATGCACGCAGCGTGCGAATTCCTGCGAAGTCATCATCAGCGGCCCCCTAGCCACGCGTGACGCTGGACGCGACCTTACTTGACATAGGGGCTTGCGTCACCCCCAAATGTGGCAACCGGGGCGGCGGCGATGGCGGACGTATTTGTCAGTTACAAGAAGGAAGATCAGGAGCTCGCCGCCGGCGTCATCGCCGCGCTGAATGCCGAGGGGTATAGCACCTGGTGGGACGACCGGCTGGCCCCCGCCGAGCATTGGGACGAGAAGATCGAGCAAGAGATAAGCCGCGCGCGCGCCGTGCTCGTGCTCTGGACCCCGCTCTCGGTCAAATCGCAATGGGTCCGCAGCGAGGCCGAGTACGGCAAGAAGTACGGCAAGCTGGTCCCGGTAACGCTCAGCGCCTGCGAATTGCCGATCGCCTTCAGTCTGGTTCAAGCCGTTGATCTCGCGCATTGGAGTGGGCGGCGCGACGACCGCAACTGGATGCGGCTGGCGGCATGGTTGCGCGATCTGGTGGAAGGCGCCCAGGCGCTCAGCACGTTCGGCGAAGACGTGGCGCCGCGCGGCTCGGATTGGCGGGCTGTGTTCGGAAAGCACGTGAACGGCGAGCCGATCTTGGATGGAAAAGCGGTTACACGCTCGGCCCCGGCGGGCACCTTGTTCAAGGACGGTCCGTCACTGCCGCTCATGATGGTTGTCGCCGGCGGGACGTTTACGATGGGCGCATCCGCCGCCGAGGCCGACAGCCACGTCAGCGAGCGCCCGCAGCGTCAAATAGCGGTGGCTGGCCCGTTTGCGCTCGGCGTTTATCCGGTGACCTTCGAGGAGTGGGACGCCGCCATCGCCGCAGGGGCGGTTTCCCATCGTCCCACCGACCTAGGCTTTGGGCGTGGCCGCACTCCGGCGATCAACATATCCTGGGTCGATGCGCAGAATTTTGTGCAGGGGCTCTGCCGACTCACAGGCGAAAGCTATCGCATGCCGAGCGAAGCTGAGTGGGAATACGCGTGCCGGGCCGGGACTAGCGGACCATATTCGTTCGCGGACCAATGCACGGCTGCGGTGGCGACCTTTGGCGCGAAGCGGCCGACGCCGGTCGGCGCACACGCCGCAAACCGCTTTGGCTTGCACGAAATGCACGGCAACGTGCGTGAATGGGTCGCCGATCTCTGGCATGACAATTACGATTCCGCTCCCGTCGATGCGATCGCCTGGACCGCCGGCCATGGGGCCATGCGCGTAACCCGCGGCGGTGGCTGGGTCGATACCGCGAAATTCCTGCGCTCGGCGAGCAGAGGCCGCGCAGGCGCTGGCGAACGCTGCGGTTTTATCGGCCTGCGCGTGGCGCGCGATATTGTGTGAATAGTGTTGAAATTGCGAGGGACCGGGAAATGAAGCGCTTTGCCGTGCTGGCGATCCTAGTGGCGGCGCTTGCAGGCTGCGGCCAAAGCGCTGAGCGCAAGCCGCCCGAGATCAAACTCTACGCCATGGAGTGCGGCCGCATTCACGTTACCGACGCCGACGCGTTCGCTGACGACGGCTCATTCGCCGAGCAAGCGCGCGACATGGTCGATCCCTGCTATCTGATCCGCCATCCCGACGGCGATCTGCTTTGGGATTCAGGGTTGCCCGATCTTCTCAATGAGCAGGCTGACGGCGTCACCCAGGGGCCGTTTCAGCTTTCCATGCCGACAAAGCTGGTGACGCAATTGGCGCAGCTCGATCTCGCGCCAGGCGACATCGACTTCATCTCCCTCTCTCACAGTCATTTCGACCATTTGGGCAACGCCGCTCTGTTCGCCTCAGCGACTTGGCTGGTCGATCCCGACGAGCGGGCGCATATGTTCCGTCCGGAGGCGCGCGCCGATGCGCAATTCGCCAGCTATTCCGCGCTGGAGAACTTTCGCCAACGCGCGATCGAGGGAGATGGCGATTTCGATGTGTTTGGCGATGGGTCCGTAATCATCGTCCAGGCGCCCGGACACACGCCGGGGCATACGATCTTGCGCGTCAATCTGCTCCATGCCGGGCCCGTGCTGCTGACCGGCGATCTTTGGCACATGGCCGAGAGCAGGGCGCGCCGCACCGTGCCGCGTTTCAACACCAGCCGCGAGCAGACGCTCGCCTCCATGGACAAAGCTGAGGCCTTGGCGCGCGCGACCGGGGCGCTGGTCGTACGCCAGCATGTGCCGCAGGATTTCGCCGGACTGCCGAAATTCCCCGAAGCGCTGAATTGAATCGAGAACGCTTAGCTTCGTTTGCGAATTTCTCGCGGATGCAACAGATGCCGCGCACGCCTCAAACGTGAAATGCCTCTGAGTGCTAGGGTTTCTGGGGTTCATTGGCCGCAGAACTCACAGCGAGGAGAGCGTGATGAACCAGGTTGTCGCTTGGCTGCGCGAGAACGGGAACGATATTCTCGGCGCACTGCTGATTATTGTGACGGCGCACTTTGTCGCCAAAGGCGTCAAATGGGCCATTGCCCAGGCGATCGATCGCATCCCGTTTCTTTCGCGGCGCGACGCCGCGGGGCCAGGGGGCGAACGGCCCGCGGTCGATATCGGCGACCGGGTTGGAGAGGTCGGCTATTGGGTGATCTGGCTGATCGGCCTGATCGCCGCCATTGAAGAGTTGAAGAACGTCTTCCCAGGCCTCGCCCCGATCAGCGGGCAATTGGATCGCCTCGCTGGCGGTTTCATCGATTATGTGCCGAAAATTGTCGCCGCGGCTTTGATCTTCTTCATCGGCTATGCGCTGGCGACGATCGCGCGGCGCATGTCGGAAGCCGCCGCCGAGGCGGCCGAGATCGATCGCCGGCTGGTGGATGCTGGGCTCACGCATATGCCGCGCGGACCGGGCTTGGCGCGCTTGATCGGCGCGGTGGTGTTTGCGTTGATCATTATCCCCGTGTCAATTCAAGCGTTGGCGACGCTCGACATCAACGTCATCTCCCAACCCGCGACCTTGATGCTCGAGCGTATTTCAACAGCGATCCCCAACGTGATCGCCGCCGCCCTGATCGTGGTCGTCGCCTACATTATCGGCCGCTGGATTTCTTCGCTGGTCGAAAACGGACTGCGCTCGATCGGGTTCGACGACATTGTCAATTCGATTGCGCAAGCCGAACCGGTGCGCGCGGCGATGGACAAAATGGATCCAACACCAGGCGTCGATACGCTCGATCTCAAATCCTTCCCGCCTTCGCGCGTGATCGGCATTGTCGTGCTCCTCGGCATCGTCCTGGTGGCGAGCGTCGAGGCGGCCAACGCGCTCGGCTTTGTGGCGCTGGCGGACATGCTGAAGGAAGTCGTCGGTATGGCCACGAAGGTGCTGTTTGGCGGCGTGGTGATCGCGCTCGGAGTGCTCTTGGCCAATATCCTTGGCGAGATCGCCGCAAGGAGTCGCACCGGCGCTTCCGAGATACTCTCGGTGTTCGTGCGCTGGGGCGTGATCGTGCTGGCGACAGCCGCGGGCTTGCGGTCGATGGACATCGCCCCCAACATCATCGAACTCGCCTTCGGCCTGGTCCTAGGTGCGGTGGCGGTGGCGGTGGCGATCGCCTTCGGCGTCGGCGGCCGCGACGCGGCGAAGAAAATGCTGGACCGCTGGACGGCGTAAGCCAACAAACGCTAAGTGCCTGGGCCGCCGGGGGTTACCTCGGCGGCTTTTCTTGTGTTTGCCAGCGGCCGCGCGCTTTGCTAAGAGCCCACCGCCCGCCAAGGAGCGTTGCGACGGCCTTTTGCCGCCAGGCTTGCCGGGTTTCCCATTTGGAAAACGACGCTCGCGAGTTCTCGAAGAGGAGGGCGCGCGATGAGCGCACACGATTACGTCGTAAAGGACATGAGCCTGGCAGACTGGGGCCGCAAGGAAATCGCTATCGCAGAAACCGAAATGCCCGGCCTGATGGCCATCCGTGCAGAGTATGGGCCGAGCAAGCCGTTGAAGGGCGCCCGCATCGCTGGGTCCCTGCACATGACCATCCAGACCGCGGTGCTGATCGAGACGCTGCAAGCTCTTGGGGCCGAAGTGCGCTGGGCCTCGTGCAACATTTTCTCGACACAGGATCACGCCGCCGCGGCCATCGCCGCCGCCGGCACGCCGGTGTTCGCCACCAAGGGCGAGACGCTGGAAGAATATTGGGACTACGCCCACCGCATCTTCACCTGGCCCAACGGCCAGTACGCCAATATGATCCTCGACGACGGCGGCGACGCGACTTTGCTGTGCGTGCTTGGCCCCAAGGCCGAAGACGATCCCGACTTCATCGCGCACCATTCCAACGAGGAAGAAGAGGCGCTGCACAACACGATCCGCAAATATCTCAAGGAGAAGCCCGGTTTCTACCGCGCGATCCGTGACAGCGTGAAAGGCGTTTCGGAAGAAACCACGACCGGCGTGCATCGGCTCTACCAGATGGCGCAGAAGGGCGAACTGCCGTTCGCGGCCATCAACGTCAACGATAGCGTCACCAAGTCAAAATTCGACAATCTCTACGGCTGCCGCGAGAGTCTCGTGGACGCCATTCGCCGTGGCACCGATGTGATGCTTGCGGGCAAGGTCGCGGTCGTCGCCGGTTATGGCGATGTCGGCAAGGGCTCGGCGGCGTCGCTGCGCCAGGGCGGCGCGCGCGTGATGGTGACCGAAGTCGATCCGATCTGCGCGCTGCAGGCGGCGATGGAGGGCTATCAGGTCGTCACCATGGAGGACGCCGCTTCGCACGCGGACATCTTCGTCACCGCCACTGGCAACAAGGATGTCATCACCGTCGATCACATGCGGGCGATGAAAAACAACGCCATTGTCTGCAATATCGGCCATTTCGACGCGGAAATTCAGATCTCGGGCCTGAAGAACTACAAATGGGACGAAATCAAGCCGCAAGTGCACCATGTCGAGTTTCCGGACGGCAAGAAGATCATCGTGCTGTCGGAAGGGCGCTTGGTGAATCTCGGCAACGCCACCGGCCACCCGAGCTTCGTGATGAGCGCGAGCTTCACCAACCAGACGCTGGCGCAAATCGAGCTTTGGACCAACGGCGCCAAGTACGACAAGCAGGTGTACACGCTGCCGAAGCACCTGGACGAAAAGGTCGCCATGCTCCACCTCGACAAGCTCGGCGCGAAGCTGACGAAAATGAGCAAGGCGCAGGCCGATTATATCGGCGTCGCCCCCGCCGGCCCGTTCAAGCCGGATCATTATCGTTACTGAGCTCCCCCAGCGGGGGAGGCGTGTTCGGCCTTGGTTGTGTTCGCTTTCAAGGCCGCGGCGTTTGGCTAGTGTGAACGTCATGCGCGCACTAGCTCTCATCTTGGTCCTTGCCCTTGCGGCCCCCGCGGCGGCGCAAGCCTCTGCGCCGATCGTGGAGGATGCCTGGGTCATGGCGCCGATGCCGAGCGCAACCGAAGCCGCGGTGTATCTGAGCGTCCGCAACGCGAATGGCGACCGGTTGCTCGGCGCGTCGTGCGATTGCGCAACGCGCGCGGACATGCACGACATGCGTCTTGTCGATGGCGTGATGCAGATGCGGCCGATGCGGTACGGCCTTGCCGCCGACGGGGACGGCGCTTTGGCGTTTCGCGCGGGCGGCGCCCATATCATGCTGGTGGGTTTGGCTAATCGTCTGCGCCCCGGCGATCGGGTTCGCTTGCGGCTGACATTCGAGGACGCGGGCGTCGTCGAGGCCGAAGCCGTGGTGCGCCGGCCGGGCGCGCACCAACATCACTGATTTGCGTTAACGCGACTCAGGCTAGCCTCGACCGCGATTCGAGGAGGCTGCGCGTGCGCCACGACCGACGAACAATTCTGATGGGCGCCACCGTATTTGCGGGCTTTGGCGTCAATGAAGCGGCGGCGCAAATCTGGCCGTTTCGTCGACGCGAGGAACCGCAGCCGATCCCGGTTCAACATCAGGATCATTCGAGTCATGGAGGCCATGCGGGCCACGCGGGGCCGGATACTGGGCTAAGCGAGCCGGAGAGCGCGGTTGTTCACGCGCTCGCCCATTGCGACATGGTCGGCCAAGCCTGCCTGACCCATTGTCTCTCGCTGTTGGCGCAGGGCGATGCCAGCATGGCCGCCTGCGCCAGCGGGGTCCGCGAAATGCTTAGCGTTTGCCAAGCGACCACCGTGTTGATTCAGAGCCGCTCTTCGCTGGCGGCAGCCCAGCTTGCAGTGTGCCGCGACGCTTGTGCGGCCTGCCGCGCCGCCTGTCTGCCGCACGTCGATCACCACACTCAATGCTCCGAGTGCGCGCAAGCATGCACGCGCGCCATAGTCGCGATCGAGGCTTTGCTGGGTTAGAGGCGCCTGGAGCTTCGCCACAGCGCCAGCGTCGCGCTTCGACGGGCTCAGCGTGACGCTTTTCTTGGCCTCCCTGCAGCACGCCTCGGCGTCAGCCTGAGCCCGTCGAAGGCCGCACGATGCCGTCGTACATGGCTGCTCTAACGCGCCGGCCGCTCCTGAATGGCGCTGAGGTAGGCGACGACGGCGTCGATCTGGGCAGGTTCGAGTTCAAATCGCGGCATGTCGCGGTGGCCGACCATGATGCCTTCCGCGAACGCCTCTTCGAGCGAATTCACCGGATAATTACGCGATAGGCTGCGGAAGGGCGGCGCCATCGGATGGCTGCTCTCGCCATCGGCGGCGATAGCGTGGCAGCGGGAGCAATGGGTCTCGGCAAGCACGCGGCCCTGAATCGCCGTGGACGAAAGTGGCGCGCTCGGTTGAGGCCTAGGCGAACCGGCGCACGCGGCCAGCGCTAGGAAGCAGAATGGCGCAAGCCGCGCGCGGCGAAACCTAAACATGTCTCATTTCCTTCACTTCGGCGGAACTGGCGTTGATCTTGCTCAACTTGTCGGGAGGCGCATTGCCCGGGCCATTTTGGCGGGGCATGAAGGCGCCGTCTAGGAGCCCTCCAACCAATGTTGGTCACCGCCACCCGAACGCTTTGGGCGCTGACGCTGCGCGCGCTGTTCTATGGCGTGCTGTTTCTGGTCGTGGTGTTTGTGCATCTCGCCATTACCGGCGCGCTGCGCCAACAGGGGCTTGGCGGCGCGTTCGCGCTAACGGTGTCGGGCGCCGTGGTGCTTGGGGTTGTGCTGTTGTCCCTCGCCGTGGCGGAATTGCTTAAAGAGCGCGAAGCGGCGGCGTGGGAAGCGGCGCGGGCGAGGCAAGGCTTGCCTGAGGGGTCGTGCTGCGTCGTCGGCGAGTGGAGCGACGATGAAGAGGCGATGCAATGGGTTCCGTTAGCTCCGTTGGCGCCAACCTATCCGAAGGCAGCCCAGCACTTCGGTATTGAGGGCGTTGCGGTCCTAGATTTCGAAGTCAACGCCGAGGGGCGAGCCAAGGCGATCCAGCGTGTCGATGCCTGGCCGACGGAAGCGTTCTTCAAGGCGGCGCGGCGTGCGCTGCGGGAAACCCAGTTCGAGCCCAAGCCGGATATCCACGCCCGCTATGGCGAAGTGTTCCGCATGTCCTTCGTGTTTCGCCTGCACCAGCGCGGCGGCGGCTCGGTAAGGCGTTGAACTTTCTTAACTTAACCTCGTCTTCACCTATTTAAGCTGTTGTTAACGCTTACAAGCGCCGGCGCCGTTTCAATCGGCGCTCGCTTGCGTGAGGATGCGTGCGGGGTTTGGCGATTCGTTTCGCTGTGGATGAATTTAGGGGTCGGTTTTGGACGGCGGATTCGCAAGCCTGCTGGTGGCGGCCGGCTCAGCCGCGCTCGGCTTCGCATCGCTTCTATGGGCGTTGCGGGTCACCGACGGCGCGCGCGGCAGCATCGAGGTCTGGAAACGGCGCGTACGTGAACTAGAAGACAAGGTCGCTTGGGCTGACGCGATTTTCGGCGCCTTCCCGGGCGTAGTGCTGATCTGGGAAGAAACCGATTCCGGCGGCGGCGATTGGGGCTCGCCACGAATCTATGGCAGCCCGCTCGCGCTCGCGAGCCTGTTGCGGTTCTCCGACGCGAGCATGGCCGCGGACGCCGCGCAGCGGATCTTGCAAGGGCTCTCCGCGTTTGACGCGCAAGCCGCGACCGGCGCGACGACGCGCCTCGCGCCGGCGCTCACGCGATTGCGCCGCGAAGGCGCGCCGTTCTCGCTGACGGTTTCGACCCCCGACGGTGTGTTCGTGGAAGTCGATGGCCGCACCGCAGGCGCTCGCGCCGTGGTTTGGATCGTCGACGCCAGCGTCCGCGGCGTCGAGGAGGGTGGCGCCAAGGGCCGGATCGAGGATGCGCGTCAGGTGATCGCCCGCGACCCGGCGGCGTTCCTGGAAATGTGGACGCAAGCGCCGTTCATGGCCTGGCGCGTCAATGCGGCGCTGAAGCTGGAATGGGCAAATCCCGGCTATCTGGATGCGTTGGAGGCCAAGTCTCTCGATCAAGCGATCGTGCGCAATCTGTTGCTCGATCAAGGCGCCTCGGAACTCGCGCGCAAAGCCATCGAAGACGGGGAGACGGTAGAGGAAACCCGCTCGGCGGTCGTCGGCGGACAGCTGCGTACGCTCAACATCCGTATGAGCCCCGTCGCCGGCGGGGCAGCAGGCATTGCGATCGACGTGACCGACATCGAGGCCTCGCGCGAATTGCTGGGCCGGCAGCAACGCGCGCACGACGAAACCCTGAATCACCTGGCTGAAGGCGTCGCCGTGTTCGACGCGCAGAAGCGGCTCGCATTTTACAATCTCGCGTTCGAGCGCACGTGGAAGCTCGATCCGGCGTTCCTGGCGGATCGCCCAAGCCACGCTGCATGGCTCGATTATCTCAAGGAGAAGCGCAAGCTGCCTGCGCACGCGAATTATGCAGAATGGCGCGCGGGAGAACTTGCGCTGTACCAGGAAGTGGCGGAGCTGCCGCAGGATCTCTGGGTGCTGCCCGATGGGCGCATGCTGCGGGTTGCGCGCCAACGTCACCCGAACGGCGGGTTGTTGTTGATTTTCTCCGACATCACCAACGAAGTGGCGCTCAAGAGTTCTTACGATGCGTTGCTGCAAACCCAGCGCGCCGCGCTCGACAAATTGCACGAGGCCGTTGTCGTGTACGGGCTCGACGGGCGCTTGAAGCTCTCCAACGCCGCGTTCCAGGCGATGTGGAAACTCGAATCGGCGTCGATCGAAAACGACATGACTTTCGAGCGCATGGTCGAAGTGTGCCAGCCGCTGTTTCACGATCGCGCCGTGTGGGCGCAAGTGCGCGCGCGCATCACCGATCCCTCGCCAGAGGCGCGCACCGAATATCGCGGCGAAATGCGCCGCAGCGACGACACCGTGCTCAAATTCCTTACGCGTCCGTTGCCTGATGGCGCCACCTTGGTGGCGTTCCAGGACATCACCGCCGACCGGCGTGTGGAAGACGCCCTGCGCGAGCGCGCCGAGGCGTTCGAGGCCGCCGACCAGCTGAAGACTCAATTCGTCGAGAACGTTTCCTACCAATTGCGCGATCCACTGCAGACCATCGCCGGCAACGCAGAATTGCTGCACAACAGAATCTATGGCCCGCTGAATGACCGCCAGGCGGCCGGCGTCGAAGCGATCCTGGAATCGTCGGGCAGCCTCACCAAGCTGATCGAGAACATCCTCGACGTGGCGATGGTGGAAGCGGGCAATGTCGAACTCAATCTCGGATCCGTCGATCTCTACGAGACGATCAATGAAAGCGTGCAGATGGCCGCCTCCAAGGCGCGCGACACCGAAGTGCCGATCAAGATCAAATGCGATCCCAAGATCGGCGCCATCGAGGCCGACCACAAGCGCATCACGCAAGTGATCGTGAACCTGCTCGCCAATGCGCTGAAGCATACCGAGCGGGGCGACGCCATCACGGTGTCGGCGGAGCGCATGGACGGCGTTGTGCGCTTGGTTGTACAAGACACCGGAAAAGGCATGGCTTTCGACGCGCAGGCGCGCGCGTTCGACAGTTTCGCTTCCGGCGACCGCCAAGGCGCGGGCTTGGGCCTCGCTTTGGTGCGCTCGTTCGTGGAGATGCACGGCGGCTGGGTGGCGCTCGCCAGCGAGCCGGGTCGAGGGGTGACGGTAACGTGCCACCTGCCCGCGCGCGCGCCGCAACCGCTAGGCCCGCCGCCAACGCCGCGCAGGGCCGCGGAGAAAGCAGCCTAGCGGTCGTCGTCGGCTGGGAAATTGCGCCCACTGGGTTCAAAGGCCTTTCGTGGCCGTCGGAGAAGCGGCCTTGTATCGGGCCCCTCTATAGTTGACGGGGCCAGTTCCGATTGGGCCGTTTGGCGCTGAGGCTGTACCGTCCCACTCCAAGCAAAGTTTACGAACCGCGATGGAGGAACACATGGTCGATCAAGCCAAATGCCCGGTGACGGGTGCGCGCAATCATGCACTGGCAGGGGCGCAAAAGAACGCGGACTGGTGGCCCAACCATCTCAACTTGAAAATGCTGCATCAGCACTCGTCGAAATCGGACCCGATGGGCGAGGTATTTGACTATGCGAGGGAGTTCGAGAGTCTCGATTTAGATGCGCTGACAAGGGACCTCGCCGCTCTCATGACCGACAGTCAGGATTGGTGGCCGGCGGATTGGGGTCACTATGGCGGCTTGTTTATCCGCATGGCCTGGCACAGCGCCGGCACCTATCGCGTTGGCGACGGTCGGGGCGGCGGGGCTTCAGGCGCCCAACGCTTCGCTCCTGAAAACAGCTGGCCGGACAATGGCAACCTAGACAAGGCGCGCCGTTTGCTTTGGCCGATCAAGAAAAAGTACGGCAACAAAATCTCGTGGGCCGATCTCATGATTCTGGCCGGCAATGTTGCGCTCGAGTCGATGGGGTTCAAGACGTTCGGCTTTGCTGGAGGCCGCATCGACATCTGGGAGCCCGAGGAAGATATCTATTGGGGCCCCGAAGGAAAGTGGCTCGCTGACGAACGTTATTCCGGCGACCGCGAACTCGAAGGCAATCTCGCCGCCGTGCAGATGGGCCTGATCTACGTCAATCCCGAAGGGCCGAACGGCAATCCCGATCCGGTCGCTTCAGGGCGGGACGTGCGCGAGACGTTTGCGCGCATGGCCATGAACGATGACGAGACCGTCGCGCTGATCGCCGGTGGGCATACCTTTGGCAAAGCACACGGCGCTGGACCGACGTCGCATGTCGGCCCTGAACCAGAGGGCGCCAACATTGAGGCGCAGGGCCTCGGCTGGCTCAGCACCTTTGGCAGCGGCAAGGGCGGCGACGCCATCACGAGCGGCATCGAAGGCGCTTGGAAGCCAAACCCGACCAAATGGGACAACGGCTATTTCGATGTTTTGTTCGGCTATGAATTCGAATTGGTGAAGAGCCCGGCTGGGGCGCAGCAATGGGCGGCGAAGGACGTGCGCGAAGAGCACATGATCCCGGACGCGCACGATCCTTCGAAAAAGCACCGGCCGATGATGACAACCGCGGACATGTCGCTGCGGCTTGACCCGATCTACGAGCCGATCGCACGCCGTTTCCACAAGAACCCGCAGGAGTTCGCCGATGCGTTCGCGCGCGCGTGGTTCAAGCTGACCCACCGCGACATGGGCCCGATCTCGCGTTATCTGGGCAAGCTCGCGCCGAAGGAAACGCTGATCTGGCAGGACCCCATTCCGCCGGTCGATCATCCGCTGATCGGCGAGTCGGAATGCAACTCGCTGAAAACCAAAATCCTTGCGTCCGGCCTTTCGATTTCACAGCTGGTGACCACTGCGTGGGCCTCAGCATCGACATTCCGCGGATCGGACAAGCGTGGCGGCGCCAATGGCGCGCGCATTCGCCTCGCGCCGATGAAGGATTGGGAGGTGAACCAGCCGACGCAACTCGGGCAGGTCTTGGCGAAGCTCGAGGCCATCCAAAACGAGTTCAACAGCGGGCTGTTGAATCGCAAGAAAGTGTCGCTCGCGGACTTGGTCGTGCTCGGAGGCTGTGCGGCCGTCGAAGAGGCGGCGAAAAACGCGGGGGTGATCGTGAAGGCGCCCTTTGCGCCGGGCCGGACCGATTCAACCCAAGAGCAAACCGATGTACTCTCGATCGGCTTCCTGGAACCGAAATCTGATGGCTTCCGCAACTACCTGAAGGGAAGTTCGGCGGCGTCGCCCGAAGAGCAATTGGTGGATCGCGCCCAATTGCTTGGCCTGACCGCTCCGGAGATGACGGTTTTGGTCGGAGGTCTGCGTGTCCTCGGCGCCAATCACGGCGGCGCCAAACATGGCGTTTTCACCAACCGCCCGGAGATGCTCAGCACCGACTTCTTCGTCAATCTGGTCGATATGAGCAATGTGTGGCGACCATCGGCTGCAGAAGGTGTGTACGAGGTCCGCGACGGAAAAACCGGCGCTGTAAGATGGACCGCGACGCGCGTTGATCTGGTGTTCGGTTCGAACTCGCAGCTGCGCGCGCTGGCGGAAGTTTATGCGCAGGATGACGCCAGGACGAAATTCGTCACCGACTTCGTGGCGGCGTGGGTCAAAGTGATGAACGCGGATCGTTTCGATCTGAAGTGAGACGACGCCAGGCTCGACCCACCATGAGGTGGGTTGACCCTGCTTCCGCTCGGGTGTGAAGCTTCCCCGCAAAACGGGGGGCGGGCATGGGTGAGCAGGCCAAAGCTGGCGGCAGCCTGAAGGCGAGTCTTGGCGCTGCGTGGTCCTGGTTTTCCCAGATCGCCTCCGTCGTTGGCCTAGTCGGCATCGTCGAGGACTTGAAAATCTGGCTCGTGGTTTGGAATTGGGGCCGGGCGCGGCTGCACGATGTGTTGCCGGGGCTCGAGCAATTCCTGGTCGCGGCAGGTGCGGCGATCCATCAGGGGCTCGAAGATTTCCGCGGGCTGTACCGACCGGCGTTTGAGTTTCTGTTCGGCTGGCTGCCGTTCGATGTGCCGATTGTGGCGATGGATGTGGCGGTGGTGGCGCTGTTTGTTCTTGGCAGCCGCTGGCGCGTCGGCGCGGCTTATCTGAAGCAATGGGGCAAACTCAGCACTGCGGAGAACCAGGCGCTGACCGCCGCCGCCGCCGGAATGGGAATCCAATTCGCGCCGCGCGAGGTCTACCAATTCAAGCGGGCCGTGGACGGCTATCAGCACAAGAAGCACCTCGACTTCGATCTCGCTGCCGAGGAGATCGCCTGGGCGCGCGCGCAATGGGGCGAGAAATTCGACGCCTTCGCCGAGACGCAGAAGCCGGCGTGGGAAAACCTGAGCCCTACAGCTAAGGGCCTGCTCGCGGGTCAAAGGCGGGTGATGTTTTTCATTTACGCTTTGGCGGCGCTGGTGGCGCTGCTGCTGGCGGCCGAGCTAGTCTGGTTTCGATAACCGGCGCCTTTGCGCCTCGTGCGCGCGCGCCGGTTGTGCAATTTTGGCGCCTCGTGGATCAGTTAGACGAACCCCACTCCCGGCCTGAGATCACCGCCGCCTTAGCGCGAGGGGTGACGCGTGTGCTGCGCGATTACGGGCTCGCTTCGATCCTGGAGGTTCCCCTCGCCAACGGTCGGCGCGCCGATCTTATGGGACTAACCGGCGCGGGCGAAATTTGGATCGTGGAAACCAAATCCTGCGTCGAGGATTTCACGGTCGACCAGAAATGGCCGGACTATCGCGAGTATTGTGACCGCTTCTTCTTCGCCGTGAACGAGGATTTTCCGCGCGAGCTGATCCCGCAGGATGTCGGTCTGATCGTCGCCGATGGTTTCGGTGGTGCGATTTTGCGCGAGGCGCCGCTGCAAAGTTTGGCCGGCGCACGGCGCAAGGCAGTCACGCTGCTCTTCGCGCGACTGGCGGCGATGCGGCTTGCGGAGGATTAGCGCACCAGAGGTGCGCAGATGTCGCCCTGCGCGACGCGGACGGCGGCGTTGTAGCTGTCCACGCTTGGGGCCAGGCGGCGGATGAGCGCGATCCCACGTTTCGACGGACTTTGGATCACCGGTGTCAACACACTCGGCAAACCGTCGTCCGCGGCGATCAACGTGATGTCGGCGCCCTGGGGCGCCTCGATGTCGTTGACGACATAGAAATTGTCCGAATTGTCGGCGTACAGCGAGAGCGACCAATAATCATTCCAAGGCGCTACGCGTAGCGAGATCGGCCCTCGACTCAAATCGTAAGGGCAGGCTGAGTATGCGAAATCGGGCGACGGGCGAACGATTTGGCGCGACAGCGGCGTGACCCTGTCCGCCACACGCCATTGGTTGAAACGCTCCTGGCTCAAGCGCTCGATCGCCGCGCCCATGATCGCGCCGGGAAACGCGCTGACGATCATGGAGTGTGAAATCACCGCGACGCCAAGAGCGGCCCACAGGTATTTGGCGGGAACGCTCATGAGGCGCCGCAGGAAAGCGTGGTGAGCGTCGGCAAGTTCGCGACGCTGGGTTGGAATTCCGGGTCTGGCTGATACACGCGCAAGGTCAGCGAAAAGCCTGGCCCAGCGCCGCGCGACGAAATCCAATGAGGCGCTTCGGCGCGGAGCGATGAAATCTTGGCGTTCCAAGCGCCAGCCGCTATGCCGGTGGCGTCGATCGAGTGGGCGTTGTCGTTGTTCTGCGCCAGGTAATCGTCGCTGGCGTACAGCGTGACGGACCACCAGCGGGCGTTAAAGTCGCCGCCGCCGAGCGCGTAGGCGCACTTTTCGTCGAGCAGGCGCGAGCGCTCGTCGCGATCCAGCGTGAAGTAAAGCGCCTCGCGCGGGGAGAGCGCCAACAGGCCCTCGCGGGCGACGATGGCGCGCGTATAGGGCCCCGCCGAGCTAGCGCCCGCGGCGCCGCTGTGTTCCCACTCACCATGGCGTTCGGAAACGAGCGCACCGCCAAGCACCACCGCCCCCCAGGCGCTTGCTGCGCCAAGCGCCAGCCCCGCCAGCGCCGCGCCACCCCCGGCCAGCCATCGCCGAGCC
>JBEBIU010000149.1:0-5733 GCA_040080225.1 Terricaulis sp. | reverse complement strand
GCCCCTCACCCCCTGCCCCCTCCCCGCAAGGGGGAGGGGGTCGCTAATCCCCGAGAGAATTGCATGCCAATTTCCCTTTCCTTCCCCGATGGCGCCGTGCGCGAGTACGCGGACGCAACAACGCCGCTTTCCGTCGCCGAGAGCATTTCCAAGTCGCTCGCCAAGCGCGTGGTGGCGGCGAAGATCGACGGCGCGTTGTGGGATTTGACGCGCGCGATCGAAGGCAACGCGAAGATCGAACTGGTCGCGCGCGATAGCGCCGATGGCTTGGAAGTGCTGCGGCACGACGCGGCGCACGTGCTGGCGCAAGCGGTGCAGGAACTTTTTCCCGGCACACAGGTCACGATCGGTCCGACGGTCGAGGACGGCTTCTACTACGATTTCGCCCGCGACGAGCATTTCTCCACGGACGATTTCGAGAAGATCGAAAAGCGCATGCGCGAGATCGTCGATGCCGATCTGCCGATCACGCGCGAAGTGTGGAACCGCGAAGAGGCGATCGCGCACTTCAATTCCATCGGCGAGACGTTCAAGGCGCAAATCATCGACGATATCATCCCGCCGGGCGAAGCCATCAGCGTGTATCGTCAAGGCAAGGACTGGAAGGATCTCTGCCGCGGCCCGCACCTTCCAAGCACAGGCCGGCTGGGCAAAGCGTTCAAGCTGACCAAACTCGCCGGCGCCTATTGGCGCGGCGACCAGAACAACGCGCAATTGCAGCGCATTTACGGCACGGCGTGGGCCGATGAGCAACAGCTAGCAGATTACCTCAAGCGCATCGAGGAAGCCGAGAAGCGCGATCATCGCAAGCTCGGCCGTCAGCTCGACCTCTTCCACATGCAAGAGGAAGGCCGCGGCATGGTGTTCTGGCACCAGAAGGGCCTGACGCTGTGGCGCACGATCGAGGCCTACATGCGTCGCCGCATCGAAGCAGCGGGTTATGTAGAGGTGCGCACGCCGCAAGTGCTCGACCGCGTGTTCTGGGAACGCTCCGGCCATTGGGACAAGTACCGGCCCAACATGTTCATCTGCGAAACGGCGGAACAAGAAACGCTGTCGCTGAAGCCGATGAATTGTCCCGGCCACGTGCAGATATTCAAATTCGGGCAGCGCTCCTATCGCGACCTGCCGTTGCGCATGGCCGAGTTCGGCGCCTGCCACCGTTACGAGCCTTCCGGCTCCCTGCATGGGCTGATGCGCGTGCGCGCGTTTACGCAAGACGACGGTCACATCTTCTGCCGCGAAGATCAGATCGAGGCGGAGACGACGAGTTTCATCAAGCTCGCGCAATCGATCCACGCCGATTTCGGCATGGTCTCCGACAAGGTCGCGCTGGCGACGCGGCCTGCGATCCGCGCCGGCAGCGATGAATTCTGGGATCGCGCGGAAGCGCAGATGCTTGCCGCTGCACGCGCGGCGGGCGTCGAGCCTGTGATCGCGGAGGGCGATGGCGCCTTCTATGCGCCAAAACTCGATTTTTCGGTGAAGGACGCCATCGGCCGCGAATGGACCATAGGCACGATCCAGCTTGATTACGTGCTGCCCGATCGGCTGGACGCGGAATATGTCGGCGAGGATGGCGGCAAGCATCGCCCAGTCATGCTGCACCGCGCGATCCTCGGCTCGCTCGAGCGCTTTATCGGCATCTTGACCGAGAATTGCGCCGGCGCGTTCCCGATGTGGTTGGCGCCGGTGCAAGTCATGATCGCCACGATTACGCAGGATGCGGACGCGTACGCGCATGAGGTCGCCGCTCAAATGCGCGCTGCTGGCTTGCGCGTGGAGCTTGACCTTCGCAATGAGAAGGTCGGCTACAAAGTGCGCGAGCAGTCGCTGGCGAAGATTCCCGTGATCGCAGTGGTGGGGCGCAAGGAGGCTGAGCAAAGCACGGTGGCGCTGCGCCGTTTGGGGGGTGACGCGCAGGATCTCGTCGGCCTCGCCGAAGCCATCGCGGCGCTTACAAGCGAAGCGACGCCGCCGGATTTGAAGCGCCTTTAAGTCTCGCGGAAGAGGAGCCGCACCGGCGCGCGACTCTTATTCCACACGTGAAAAAATCGTTAGATCATTATCCGCCCTGGATTTTGAGGGGAGTGCGCAGCGGGTGAATGCAATCGCTCACCGCGAGGTCTAGACGCGTCGTTCTCTTGGCTACAGGATGCGCTCGGTTGGCCACGGAGCCCGGCTTGGACAAATTTCCCTCACGCGAGCGCCAGTCGGCGTGTGCCCTGGCGACGAGAGTTTCCGCGATCGTCGTGGTTGGCGGCGACGCGCCCAGAACGCAGGGCCAGTCGCCGCTCGATCTGTGTTTGCGAAGTTTGCTCAGCGAACCGTGGGTCGATGAATTGATCATTGTCGATCACGGCGCGCCGCGGCAGATGGGGACGGCGTTGCGCAGTCTTGGCGCCGATCGCAGAGATGTACGAATCGTTGAGATCGGCCCGCGCCAGGGTCTTGCGGCGGCCATCAATCTCGGCGCAGCGCAAGCAACCGGCCGGTGGTTGCTTATTCTTGATCCGCAAGTTGTGCTCAAGCGTGGCGCTGTTGAGCGCTTGACCGCGGCGGGCGGCGGCGCACGCGGGCCGTGGATTGTCGGCGGCCGCTTGACCGACATGAGCGGGCGTGACCGTAGCGAGGCGGTGATCGGGCCATTATCGGCTTGGTCGGCGCTTTCGTTAGCGCTTGGTCCACAACGCGCCCCGCGGCGCGGCGGCGGGAACGTGTCGGCGGTCTCGGATGCCTTCATGCTGCTGCCGCGTCAGGACTTCGACGCGCTTGGCGGCTTCGATCCGTATTATGCCGGCGATTATGCCGATCTCGATTTCTGTTCGCGCGTGGCGGCGCTTGGAGGAAGCGTGCTATTCGAGCCGGAGGCGGAGGCTGTGCAGGTGGCGCGCCGCTCGGCTCGCGGGCGCAAAAGGGCGCAAGGATTGGCGCGCTTCGCGGCCAAAAGCGCGCGTACGCCGCTGCAAGCATGCTTTGCGCTGGTCGCGGCGCCAACGCTCGCAGCGCTGCTGGTGCTCAAGGACTGGGTCATTGGCAGGCGACCGCGGGGTTGAGGCGGCGCCAAGCCTGAAATTTCCGCAATTTTCGTACAAACCTGATCGAAATGCGCTATCCTAGCCGCTCCACGAACCATTAATGGAGGCGCTCTATGAAGGCAGCTCCCCTGCGGTTCCTCAGGGCGGCGTTCTGGCCGCTGGCGATCTGGTCGAGCTTGACCCATCTCGAGGAGCACCCCGCTGACGACTACGTTGAGCGCACAAGCCCCATTGTCGCGACCGCGGTGGCGTTTTGGCTGTGCGCCGCGGCTTTGGCCGTCGCGATCTGGCTCGGACTGGGCAGGGTGCAGGTGTTTGGCGATGGCGACAGCGATGTCTCCGCGCGCGTCGTGCCCGCATGGACGGGCGCGGCTTCAGAAGCGCTTTGGGTCGTCACGCCGCTTTTGTACGCCATTGGCTTCTGGCTGTTCACCGCGCGCGACGAAGCGTATCCGCGTTAGATGAGATTGGCGTTGACGCGCCGTTCTCCGACGCCTGGGTAATCCACGAGCCCTGGGTGGGGGACGATCGGCCATGAACGACGCCCCACGCCGATGTGGGCGGCCGTGGTTTTGCTATTCCCACAGTGCGGTGCGCGGAAATTTGTGCTAGGGCTCGGCTCATGGACGGAAATGCCGCCCTCACGCTTACCCGCCGCCGCTTCACTAGCGACGACCTGTCGCGTATGGTCGAAACCGGCCTCCTGGATCCCGATGAGCGGGTCGAACTGATCCATGGGGAGATCATCGATATGGGCAAGGAGGGGGCGCCGCATTGGAGCGCGCGCCAGAAACTCATCGGTTGGTTCCTGCGCAGGCTGTCAGTTGAGATCGACCTCGCGCCCGACGGTCCGCTGCGTCTGGCCGATGACGAAGAGCCGGAGCCCGATTTCTACCTGTTTCCGGCGACGATGAACGTGAACGACGTGCGCGGCGGCGACGTTATCCTCGCGGTCGAAATTGCCGACTCCAGCTTCACCAAGGACCGCCAAATCAAGGCGCCGCTCTACGCCAAGCATGGCGTGCGCGAATATTGGATCGTAGCGCTGGAGCAGCGGAAGATATTGGTTTTTCGCCTCGCCAACAACGCCTATGGCGAGCCTGCTGAGATCGCGTTCGATGCGCCGCTGAGTGCGCCGGGCGTCGCCGAGCCGCTGGTGATTAGCGATGTGATCTGATGGGCTGGTGGTTTCTCTTTGGAGGCCTTGGAGGCCCCTGTGCATTGGCGGCGTTTGCCGGCCTCGTCGCCTTGCTGTTAGGCAAGCCAGTGCGTGCGTTAGTCTTGGCGACGCTGGGTCCTGTGATTGTGGTCGGGTTCGCTCCACTGCTTGCCGTGGCGGCCTCGGTATTCGGCCCGCAAACCACTCTGCTTGTCGTCTTCATCGCGCTGTCGCTGGTTTGGCCGGTGGCGATTTTGTACTTTGTGGTCGCAAGCGCAGTTGTGGTTGCCGATGCTACTTCATCGACGGCTGAGCCATCCGTCCCGCTGGTGCCTTGGCTTGAGGAAATGCGCCGCCAGGGCTCGCGGAGCGCGCCTACAAGTCACTCTGGCTAGCCAGTCAACTTGGCCGCGTCACGTGCCCCATCTTGCGTCCCGTGCGCGCGTCGCGTTTGCCGTAGAGGTGGAGGCGCGCGTTGGGGTCGGCGGCGAGCGTCGCCCATTGTTGCGCGTCGTCGCCGATCAGATTGATCATCTCGACATCGCAGCGGCGCTGCGTGCTTCCCAGTGGCCAGCCCGCGACGGCGCGGATGTGTTGCTCGAATTGCGAGGTCGCGGCGCCTTCAATGGTCCAGTGGCCGGAATTGTGCACGCGTGGGGCGATTTCGTTGGCGACCAGCGCGCCGCCGGGCAGTGCGAAGAACTCAATCGTCAACACGCCGACATAGTCGAGCGCGCTTAACACGGCTGTCGCGGCTTCACGCGCGCTCCGCTCGGTCCCGGCGTCGATGCACGCGGGCAGGATTGTCCGCGATAGGATGCCGCCTGCGTGCTCGTTCTCGCACACATCGTAATATGCGGTCGCGCCATCGACGCCGCGTGCGGCGATGATGGAAATTTCGCGCTCGAACGCGCACCAGGCTTCCAATATTCCAGGCGCGCCGAGCTTTTCGTAGGCGCCGCGCGCGTCTTGGAGCGTATCGATGCGGATTTGCCCGCGCCCATCGTAGCCGAGGCGGCGGGTCTTGAGCAGCGCCGGCGTTCCGATCTCAGTCAGCGCCACGTCAAGCTCGACCTGCGAGTTCACTGCGACGAACCGCGGCGTGGCGATGCCCAAGCTGTTGAGGAACGATTTTTCGTCAACGCGATCCTGCGCGATCGCCAGCGCGCGCGGGTTGGGCGCGACGCGCGCGCCTGCCGCGATCAATGCATCCGCGGTTTGTGCGGGTACATTCTCGAACTCAGTAGTGACCACGTCGACGCGGCGGGCGAAATCGGCGAGCGCTGCGGCGTCGAGATAATTGGCGACGAACGTGCGGGCGGACACGCGCGAGGCGGGGCTGTCGGGTTCGTCAGTGAATATGCAAACGTCAAATCCGAGTTGCGACGCCGCCTGCGAGAGCATGCGACCCAATTGGCCGCCGCCCAGGATGCCAATGGTTTTGCCAGGCGAAATTTGGCTCATCGCAAGCGCGGCCAAATCTCACCCACCCATCCCCGGATGGATGCGCAGCATTCAGCCCGGCGCCCATAATCG
>JBEBIU010000035.1:0-24663 GCA_040080225.1 Terricaulis sp. | reverse complement strand
CAATGGCGTCGAGGAGAACGTGCTGCGCGCGATCCAGACAGTAGAGAGCGCGGGGCCTGGCTTTGCTTCCGACGGCCGGCCGCTGATTTCTTTCGAGCCCTATTGGTTCAGTCAAGCGACAGGCGGGCGCTTCGACGCCAGCCACCCCGCGATTTCCAACGGCGCCAGCCGCGCTTATTTGGGCGGTGGCCAAGCCACACGATGGACGCGGCTTGCCGAGGCCTATGCACTCGACCCCGCTGCGGCGCTTGGCGCGACCAGTTGGGGCGTGTTCCAGCTGCCGGGGCGATATTTTGACGACGCCGGCTACGCCAACGTGTTCCTGTTCGTACAAGACATGGCGCAATCGGAAACGCGCCAGCTAGCCGCCTTCGAGGCCTACGCTGAGCGTAAGGAGCTGATCGACGAATTGCAGAATCGCGACTGGACCGCCTTCGCCGCCGCGTTCGAAGGCGACGCCAACGCGGCCAATTATGCGCAAGCGCTCGCGCGTGCTTACGCGACCTTGACTGCGGCCACCGATCCTTTTCTCTCCTCCCTGAAAGCGCAGGATCCACGTCCGTTGACGCGCGAGGATTATGCCGCGGTCGCCGCCGAGCTAGGCTGCGAGCCGGAGGCAATCCAGGCGGTGGCGGCGGTGGAGAGTGGACGGCAGGGCGCGTTCGACGCCAACGGGCGCATCACCATCCTGTTTGAGCCGCACAAGTTCTCCGGCTTTACAAACCGTCAGTACGATGTGAGCCACCCCAACATCTCCTACCGATCTTGGGACCCCACGCGTTACCCGCGAACCCAAGACGGATGCTGGGCGCAGCTGCGGGAGGCCTACAGCCTCAATCCTGCAGCGGCGATGCGGTCGGCGAGCTGGGGTTTGCTGCAGATCATGGGCTTCAATTATGAAGCCTGCGGCTTCCCAAACGCTCGCGAATTGATCAGCGATATGGCCAAGTCTCAGGTGCAACAATTGCAGGCGTTCGTGAAATTCGTGCGGAGCAACAATCTCGTGGGCGCGCTGGTTGCCAAGGATTGGCCCGCGTTCGCTGCGGGCTACAACGGCACGGGACAGGTCGAATATTATTCTTCGCGCATGCAAGCGGAATATAGCCGGCTAAAGGCAATGTAGGCGGGGCAGGGCATGGGTTTCTTCGACGCGTTGTTTGGGTTGGTGTTCGGGCGACGGAGCGTGCGCAAGCCGCCTGCTCCTGCGCCCCGCACGCCGCCGTCTCCGCCCAGGCCGCCAGCGTCTCCACCGCCAGCATCGCCACCGCCAGCTTCACCGCCGCCTGCAATGCCGCCGGCTCCCCCGCCGCCGTCGGGCGGCGACTATCTGGCGAGCCTTCGCGCAACCAGCCGCGCGCCGATATCGCGCGCCGACTACGAAGCGGTTGCAGCGCGGCTCAGTTGCGAGTGGGAAGCGGTGGCGGCTGTGGCGGAGGTGGAATCAGGCCGGCTCGGCGGCTTCACCGAAGACGGCAAACCCGTGATCCTGTTCGAGCGGCACTTGTTTTCGCGCAAAACCAACAGCCGCTACGATTCCAGCAACCCCAATGTCTCTAACCGCACGCCCGGCGGCTACCCGCGCACGCAGGGAGAACGCTGGGCGCAGCTCGCGGAGGCGTTCGCGCTCGATGGCGAAGCGGCGCTGCAGAGCGCAAGTTATGGCCGCTTCCAGGTGCTCGGGCAGAATTTCACGAATCTCGCCATGCCGGATGCAAAAACGTACGTCTCGAAATTGGCGAAATCCGAGAAGGATCAACTCGACGCATTCGAAGGTTTCGTGCGCGCCAATTCGCTCGTGGATGAACTCCGCGCCAAGA
Organism: Terricaulis sp.; assembly: GCA_040080225.1. GTDB lineage: Bacteria > Pseudomonadota > Alphaproteobacteria > Caulobacterales > Aquidulcibacteraceae > Vitreimonas. The sequence continues at coordinate 22,846 of JBEBIU010000035.1, read as the reverse complement.
ACTGGGCCGGCTTCGCTAGCGGCTACAACGGGCCAGGCTACGCCGCCAACCAGTACGATGCCAAAATGGCGCAGGCCTATGCGCGGATCAAAGCCAATCCGGGCTCGGTGGCGTGAGCGGGCGGCGTATCCCGCAACGTCGGGATGTGCTATGCAACACGGGAATGGAAACGCCCATGCCTGACGCAACCACACTCGAACTCGAAGACGACGAGATATTCGATATGGCAAACCTGTCGAAGGCGCGCACGGGAATTCCCGGCGCGATCTGGATTTCCACACGTGTGGCAAGGCACGGGCCGCGGGTGAAATATTATGAAAAACCGGGCGCAAGCCAGCCAAGCTTCTCGGTATCCATCGACGAGCCTCCGCCGGCGATTTGCCGCAGCGCGTGATGAACCGAATGGGGCCGGAGGTTGTGGAATGGGTGCGGTTAAACCGCGATGCCCTGCTCTCGTACTGGAACGAGGGGGACACCTGGATGAAGGAACAGGTCGACGCCCATAGCTTTGTGCGGTTGCCGTAACGTCCCGGTGGCTCCAGCGCCCACCCTTCCACGGCGATCCATACTAGGCGTCGGGTTGGGAGTTTTTCTCCTGCCGTCATCTGCGCGTGCGCAAAGCGGCCCTTCCGAACTGAATGATGGTCTCTACTTGGTCGCCGAGCCGGGAGAGTTCGCAGAAGCAGAGACTGTAATCGTCCTCGACGAGCGGGAGCACAGCCAGGAGGTTATCAGGCGGCATCCGGTCCTCATGGTATCCGGCATAAGATCCGTGCGTGTAAGGGAGCGTCGATCCGGTGAAATCTCGATGCTTGTGCGCTTGGGCGGCGTGCAGGCAAGGGAGGTGCATTTGGCCACCACGACGTATGTCGGCAGGCGGCTCGCACTGGTGGTGGGTGGGGTCGCCGTCACCGCGCCGTTGGTTTACGAGCCCATTCGATCGACCACGATCCAGATTTCCGGCGGTGATACCCTCGCCGAGGTCGAGGCCTTTGCAGCGAGATTGCGCACTCTGGCGCACTTGCAGCACTGACCTGATCGCCACTATCAACGTGGGATGGCCCGCTACCTGATCACCTCCGCACTGCCCTACATTAACGGCATCAAGCACCTCGGCAATTTGGCCGGCTCGATGTTGCCGGCGGACGTGCATGCGCGTTTCCGGCGGCTGCAGGGCCATGAGGTGCTGTTCATCTGCGCCACAGATGAGCACGGCACGCCGGCGGAACTGGCGGCGGCCGAAGCGGACCAGGACGTGCGCACGTATTGCGACGCGCAATATCAAGTGCAGCGCGCGGCTTGCGAGGGCTTCCGGCTTTCGTTCGATCATTTCGGCCGCTCGTCCAATCCGCCGAACCACAAGCTGACCCAGCACTTCTGCGAGGCTCTTGAGAGGAACGGCCTGATCGAGGAGCGCGTCTCCAAGCAGATTTACTCGATCGATGACAAGCGCTTCCTGCCGGACCGCTATGTGGAAGGTACGTGCCCCAATTGCGGCTTCGAGCGCGCGCGCGGCGATCAGTGCGACAATTGCGGAACCTTGCTTGACCCAATCGAGTTAAAGAACCCGCGCTCGAAGATTTCCGGTTCCGTCAATGTCGAGCCGCGCGACACCGCACATCTTTTCTTGAAACAGCCGCTGATGCAGGATCGCATCCGCGCCTGGGTGGACGAAGCGACCGTATGGCCGCCGCTGGCGCGCTCGATTGCGTACAAGTGGCTCGACGAAGGCCTGATCGACCGCTCGATCACGCGCGATCTAGCGTGGGGCGTCAAGGTCACGCAAAACGGCAAGCCGCGGCCTGGTTTCGACAATAAGGTGTTCTACGTCTGGTTCGACGCCCCGATCGAATATATCGGCGCGACTGTGGAATGGGCGGAGGCGACTGGCGCCAATTGGGAGAGATGGTGGCGCACCGACAAGGGCGCCGATGACGTCACCTATGTCGAGTTCATGGGCAAGGATAACGTCGCCTTCCACACGGTGAGTTTCCCAGTCACCATCATGGGTTCGGGCGAACCGTGGAAACTGGTCGATCGCCTGAAGGCGTTCAATTGGGTCACTTGGTACGGCGGCAAATTTAGCACAAGCGAGAAGCGCGGCATCTTCATGGATGCGGCGCTTGAATTGCTGCCCAGCGATTATTGGCGCTGGTATCTGATGGCCAACGCGCCGGAGAGTTCGGACGCGGCGTTCACGCTGGAGCAATTCCAGCAGAGCGTGAACTCGGACCTCGCCAATGTGTTTGGCAATTTCGTCAACCGCATCACGCGTTTTGGCGCAGCAAAATTCGACTCAAAAATTCCTGATGGGGGCGATCCGGGCGGCATCGAGCAGAAGCTCTGGGCGGAATTATCCGAACGCATCGCCGCGCTGACGCAATATCACGAGCAGATGGAGTTTCGCAAAGCGGCAGCCGAGCTGCGCGCGCTGTGGGTCGCCGGCAATGAATATCTACAGGTCGCCGCGCCATGGACAGCGTTCAAGACCGACCCGGCCGCCGCCGCGCTGGGCGTGCGAACCGGGCTCAATCTGGTGGTGCTGTTTGCGATCTTGGCGCAGCCCTTCATCCCGGACGCCGCCAAAACCGTGCTCGATGCGATGGGCGTGCCGGAGAAGAACCGCATGTGGCCGCTTGCCTCGGACAAGGGCCTGCTCGACGCGCTGCCGCGCGGGCTCGTTTTCTCGCCGCCGGAGGTGCTGTTCAAGAAAATCGAGGACGCCGATGTGGCGGCCTGGGCCGAGCGCTTCGGCGCTCTGGACGGTCGCGGCGGGGCCGCTTAAGACAGGTTTGACCTTTAATGTCGCCGGAGGGGAACGGCATGCAGGAATATCTCAACCAAGCGCTTAGCATCGTGCAGGACGGCTACGGCGAGATCAACGGCACGATGGGTCTGGTGATCGCTTTGGCTGCAACCGTTTTCCTGCGCTCGTGGAGCCAGTGGATACCGGCGGCGACTTTAGCGACTTTGATTCACATCGCCATCGAGCATTTCGCCCCGGTGCTGGCGGGCAAAAAGCCGCTCGCGCTGCCCGATCTCATGGAGCAGAGTTTCTGGGTCAATGCCGGGGTCTTATTCGTGGGTTATCTCGTCGTGATTGGGATCTTCTTCTTCGCGAAACGCATCTTAATGGTGGCGTTTGCCGGCGGCGGAAAGAAGAAGCACTAACGGGGAATAGGTTTTGAGGCGGTGCTGAAAGTCTTGTTCTTCCTCCTTGTGCGTCGCTCTGTTTTGGCCTTCCTCCGCGCTTCCCGCTCGACCCGTTCGGCCATCTCTTCGGACATGCGGGCGAGCTTGATCAGGATGTTGACGAAATTCCTGCGCTTGGTCCGCGGCAGGGCGTCGAGGATGGCGGCGTCGGCGGCGCGAGCGTGCTTGGTTGCTTGGCGGAGCGCGGCGTCGCCAGCGGGGGTCGTCCGGATCACGACGGAGCGCGCGTCCCGGGTCGAAGCGGCACGCGCGATCAAGCCGCGTTTTTCAAGGCGCGCGAGCAGATCCGATAGAGTGGAGCGGTCGATACCGGTGCTGCGGGCGAGGTCGCGCTGAGCGCAGTTTGGCGCCGCCGCCGCTGCCGCGAGCACCGTAAATTGGCGTAGAGTGACGGCGTCATTGACGAGCTGCGCGAAGCGATCATTGGCCAATTGCTCCACGCGATGCAGCAGGTGACTTGGCGAGACGCGGAGGTCGAATGGCGGCTCCTCCTCGTTCAGGAACGGCGCCCGCCCGCTCATTAGTCAACTCCCAGAAATCGCGTCGCAGCGGCAGGTACCCGAATTTTTAACCCGCCTCAACCGCCTGCGGCGCTTGGGCTACAGCGTCACGAAACTGTCGCATTGGGTTCGCCCTTGGGCTCGGCATGATGCTTCATCACGAGCGGCGCGTTGGCTAGGAAGAACAGAAAGAACGGAACGAACGCCACCAGCAGGCGCAGATTCATCCAGGTGTCGAAGTCGATGGCGCGGCGCAGCCCTTCGTTGAACGCCGCCATGAACGCGAAATAGCCGGCCCAGCGCAGCGCCAGGATGTTCCAGATGCGGTCGGGCAGCGCCCACAGATGGCCGAACAGCAGTTTCCAGACATTCTGTTTGATCGCCAGCGAGATCAGGATCGCCGCAGCATAGAAGGCGTTGATCGCGGTGACTTTGTCTTGAATGATTCCCTTGTTGCGGAACAGGATGGAGAGACCGCCGAAGGCGGTGACGAACACACCAGTGATGATGAGCACGGGTGGTACCCGCCCGGTGCGGATGCGGGCATAGGCGATGGCAGCCAGCACCGCGACAATGAACACTCCCGTGGCCAGGAAGGGCGCATCGGCCTCGGTAGCGGGGATGCGCGAGAACACATTGTAGGCGACCACAAAAACCGCAATCGGCCCGAGGTCGATCAAAAGCTGGTTCGGCGTCGAGGATTTGCGTTGCGCTGGGGTGTCGGTCATGACCGACTGATACGATGAAGTAGCCGTCGGCGACCAGCCCTTGTGCTGGGCAAAGCGGTCGGCTCAAGTCGTACCGGAATAGGAGGCGGAGCATGCGTTTTCGGGCTTTGGCGATGGGGTTGTTGGCCGGCGCGGCGCTTGCGGCGTCCTCTGGTTCCGGTTGGGCTCAAAACGCGACCCCGAATTCGGCGCCTTCGTTGGCAGAAGTTTTGGAGCAATCGCCCGCTGCCGATTGGCGCACGCTCGATCCGGACAGCACGCTTTACCTGGAGCTGCCACGCGGGCGGGTGATCATCGAGCTTGCTCCCAGCCACGCGCCCAACCACGCCGCCAACATCCGCGCCTTGGCGCGTGCGCACTATTTTGACGGCGCGGCGATCGTGCGCAGCCAGGACAATTATGTCGTTCAATGGGGCAGGGACGAAGGCGACGCAACGTCTATGGGCGAGGGGCGCGCTGCACTACCGGCGGAGTTCGACCGCCCTCGCCGCGGCGTTGCGGTGACGCGCCTTCGCGATCCGGACTCCTATGCACGGGAAGTGGGTTTCTCCGACGGCTTCCCAGTCGCCAGCGACGGTCGGCGTATTTGGATGGCGCATTGCTACGCGATGCTGGGCGCCGGGCGTGGAGACACCGCCGACAGCGGCAGCGGCGCGGAACTCTATGTCGTCATTGGCCATGCGCCTCGGCATTTGGATCGCAACGTAACACTGGTCGGGCGCGTGGTGCAGGGTATGGATCTGCTTTCGGTGATGCCGCGCGGAACTGGCGGCCTCGGCTTTTACGAAACGCCGCAGGAGCGCACGATCATACGCTCGGTGCGCTTGGCCTCAGAACTTCCCGCCGCGCAACGCGTTGACCTAGAAGCGCTGCGCACCGACAGTGACACGTTTCGCGCAGTGATCGAGAACCGGCGTACACGGCGCGAACCGTGGTTCCTGCAATCAACGGGGCGGATCAATCTGTGCAACGTGCCGCTGCCGGTGCGGGTGCGGGGCTAGCAGGCGCGTCGCCTTGTCTCAGTCTAACCCCATCAGCGCCCTCGCAAAGCCTGCAGCGTCAAATACCTGCAAATCTTCGGCTTTCTCGCCAACGCCAATAAAATGGATCGGAATTGCGTGGCGCTGCGCCAGCGCCACCAGCACGCCGCCCTTTGCGGTGCCGTCAAGCTTAGTCATGACGAGGCCAGTGATCTCGGTCACCGAACGAAAGCTCTCCACTTGGCTAAGCGCGTTCTGGCCGACGGTGGCGTCCAGCACCAGCAGCGTTTCGTGCGGGGCGTCTGGATCGAGCTTGCGCATCACGCGCACAATCTTCGCCAATTCCGCCATCAGCTCGGATTTGTTCTGCAAGCGTCCGGCGGTATCGATCAAAGCCACGTCGGCGCCCTCAGCCTTCGCGCGCGCCACCGTTTCGTACGCGACACCAGAAGCATCCGCGCCTTGGGATGACGACACAAAGGAAGCGCCCGCACGTTCTGCCCAGACCAGCAATTGCTCGATCGCAGCAGCGCGGAACGTGTCGGCCGCGCCGATCACCACTTTGGCGTTGGCGTCTGAGAGGTTTTTGGCGAGCTTGCCGATCGTTGTGGTTTTGCCGGAGCCGTTGACGCCGATCACCAGCACGATGCGCGGCTTCGGTCCGTTGCCGAGATCAAGCGCTGCTTCGCGCTGCTTCAAGATGCGCGCGACCTCATCCGCCAACGCTAGGCGCGCTTCGGCGGCGCCATTCTCCTTGCTGAAGCGCTGGTCCGCTAGCGCCCCGGCAATCCGCGCGGCTGCGGGCGCGCCCATGTCGGAGGCGATTAGCGCTTCTTCGAGTTCGGCGAGCGCGACGGCGTCGAGTTTCTCCTTGGTGAAGACCGAAGCGAAGCTCTCGGCGAGCTTGGTCGAGGATTTGCGCAAGCCGTCGAGCAGGCCTTTGCGTTCTGCTTGCTGCTCAGCCGCCGGTTTCTTCTTGTTGAACAAACCCCAGATCATGCGGGAACGCCGATCAAATTTGCGCCGTCATGGGAGAGGAACCGTAGGCCGAGGTGACCAACCCTCTCCCCTTGAGGGGAGAGGGTGTCGCGAAGCGACGGGTGAGGAGAAAGCACTCCCTGCGGAGAGACCGGGAAACCCTCATCCGGCCCTTCGGGCCACCTTCTCCCCTCAAGGGGAGAAGTAAATCCAAGCCTCACCCCCGTAAAATCCGCCAACCTTGCAAAATCCTCGCGCTCCACGAGAGCGAGCGCTGTTTTCCCAATCCACGTACTCAAATGTTGCTCCAGCGCCCTGGCGCCGGTCTCGCGCAATCGCGCCGCGCGCTCTTTCACGACACGCCTCTCAACTTGCGGCATGCGCGCCGCCGGTGTGCCTTGGCGCGGACTGTATGGGAAGACGTGAACGAAGGAGAGGCCGCACGCCTCGATCAGCGAGAGCGCATTGGCGAAATGCGCTTCTTCCTCGGTAGGAAAGCCCGCGATGAGATCGGCGCCGAGCGCGATCGCGGGTCGCGCGGCTTTCAGCCTTGCGCACAACTCGATCGCCTGCGCGCGCGAATGACGCCGCTTCATGCGCTTCAGGATCAGGTCGTCGCCATGCTGCAGGGACAGATGCAAATAGGGCGCGACGCGTTCGTGTTGCGTGGCCAGGTCAAAGAGTTGTGCATCCATTTCGATGGCGTCGAGCGAGGAGAGTCGCAGCATCGGCAGTTCGGGCACATGCTTCAAGATGCGCGCCACCAGTGCGCCCAGTTGCGGTACGCCAGGCAGATCGCCGCCCCACGAGGTAAGATCGACACCGGTAAGAACCACTTCCGGCACGCCGTTGGCCACAAGCCGGCGCACCTGCTCGATCACATCGCCCGCCGCCGCCGAGCGCGAGTTACCGCGCCCGTACGGGATGATGCAAAACGTGCAGCGATGGTCGCAGCCGTTCTGCACTTGCACATAGGCGCGCGTGCGTTCGGAGAATCCGTCGATCAGATGCGGGCTGATGTCGCGCACATCCATGATGTCGGAGACAAGCACGCGTTCTTCGCTCGAAGCGAAGCTCGAGTCGTACGATTCTGGGCGCATCTTTTCGGAATTGCCGATGACGCGGCTTACTTCCGGCATGGCGGAGAAGGCTTCTGGATCGATCTGCGCCGCGCACCCGGTGACGATGATCTGCGCGTCCGGCCGCTCGCGCCGCGCGCGCCGGATGGCCTGGCGCGCTTGGCGTACTGCTTCGCCGGTGACCGCGCAGGTGTTGACGATGACCGCGTCCGTTAGCGCCGCCTCGTCCGCCAGCGCGCGCATGGCTTCGCTTTCAAACGCGTTGAGGCGGCAGCCGAGCGTGACGATCTCGACGTCTTCGCGAGGAAGAGGGCGCATGGGCGCGTTCATGGCGACAAGGGCATAGGGCAGTGGGAGAGTAGGGCAATAGCTTAGATAAGCGAAGAGCCGCGGCGACCAAGCGCTGCGGCTCTACTACCTTACTGTCGTAGTCTTATTCCGCCGCGTCCGTGGCTTCGCCGACGAAATCGTCCTCGCGCGCGCCGCCCGAACGCTCTGCAATGCGGGCGGACTTCCCGCGCCGGTCGCGCAGGTAATAGAGCTTCGCGCGGCGAACCTTCCCGCGACGCACGACTTCGATAGAGTCCACAGTCGGCGAATAGAGCGGAAATACCCGCTCGACGCCTTCGCCGAAGCTGATCTTACGGACCGTGAAATTAGCATTGAGGCCGGCCCCGGCGCGGGCGATGCAAATGCCTTCATAGGCCTGGACGCGCTCGCGCTCGCCTTCCTTGATCTTGACGTTCACGCGCAGCGTGTCGCCAGGGTCGAAGGCGGGGACGGTCTTGCCCTTGGTGATGCGGGCGACTTCTTCTTGCTCGAGCGTCTGTATCAGGTTCATGGCGGCACCGCGGGAGCGCCTTGGCAAGCGCTTCCAGGAAACAGGAAAGCGGCGCGTATAAGGGAAGGGCGCGCCCCTGTCGAGGGCCTCAGGGCCCCAAAGTCGGCGCGCAGCCGACGAAGGTCCGGGCTTCGGCGCCTGCAGAAGCGACCCGCAGCGCGGGCGTAGGGCCCAACGCGCCAAGCTGCAGCTCGATCTCCGCGCCCGCGGCGTCGCGCACCCTCAGCCGTCCCTGCGTTTCGTCCGCCACCGAAACCGCGCCAAGTCCGCTGACGAACCCGGCGAGTTCGGCCGGCGCGAAGAAGTATGCGCCTGAAGGCTCCTCGCCCAGCGGGATGATTATGAGCCCGCGAGGCGGACGCACGCGCGCCAAATTCTGCGGGCTCAATTCCGCCGGCATTTGCGCATCGACCGCCGCCAATTCCTCGATCGCCCCGTCGCAGGCCGCACGTACTGCCTCGGCGTTCGCGCCGGGGGCGATAGGTCGCCAAATCGCCGCCAGCCTGGGCATGGCGGCGGCGATGTCCCCGGTCTGCCCCGCCGCCGGGGGCGACAGCAGCAAGGCGATGGCGATAGCGAAAAGGCGGACCATTCAAGCCTGCTGTGTCCGCAAAATCGGGCTGTCTTGGGGCGGACCGTTACGGCTTGCTCCGCTGCTTGACGGCGGCGCTAATCCGCTCGCGTTCGGCCCGGCGCCAAGCTTCGATCTTGGCGTGATCGCCGGAGAGCAGAATTTCTGGGACGGAGCGGCCCTCCCATTCACGCGGACGGGTATATTGGGGGTGCTCCAGCAGGCCGTCGGAGAAACTCTCTTCCACAACCGAGGCCTCGTTGCCGAGTACGCCAGGGATCAGGCGTACGCACGCTTCGAGCGCGACCAAAGCTGCTACCTCTCCACCCGCAAGCACAGCCTCGCCAACAGCGATTTCGCGCAGTCCTCGCGCGCGGATCACGCGCTCATCGAGGCCTTCGAACCGACCGCAGAACAACACGACGCCCGGACCGGGCGCCCATTCGCGGGCTAAGGCTTGGTTGAACTGTTCCCCTCGGGGCGAAAGGTAAACCAGCGGCCGGTCGTCCGCCACCGAATCGAGCGCCGCCGCAGCTACGTCGGCGCGGATCACCATGCCCGCGCCGCCGCCAGCTGGCGTGTCGTCGACGCTCTTATGCGGCCCGATGCCGAATTCGCGGAGGTCGATAATATCGAGCGACCACAACGACGCGCGCAGCGCCTTGCCGATCAATGACAATCCAAGCGTGCCCGGGAAAGCCTCGGGAAACAGTGTAACGACAGAGGCGGCAAACACGGGTCAATCCTGAAGGTCACGGCGCGCAGTCAGTCGATTTCACGCGCCTCACTTTTCCAACGCCTCAGGTGCGGGCGGATCGAGGACAACGCGTTTGCCAGGTAAGTCCACCAGGGGCGCAGTGTCCTTGGTGAAGGTGACGCGCACATTGGGGCCGCCGTTGGGGGGGCGGTACTCGATGATGTCGCCGGCGCCAAAATTCCACACCGCGCAGACGTCGCCGAGCACCTTTCCGTCCAGCGCCTCTGCACGACATCCCAGCAGATCGACGATGTAAAACTCATCTTCGGGCGGCGCTGGCAGGTTCGCCCGCGGCACGTAGAGGCGCAAACCGCGAAACTTCTCGGCGTCTTCGCGTGTCTTTACCTCGGAGGCCGTCACCGCCACGCCATCCTTCAATTCACGCCAGTTTTTGGGTCGGAGCAGGACTTTTCCGTCCTCGCCATAGAGCGGGCCGTAGGAAATGACGCCATCGCGTTTCTCGGTGAAGGCGCGCAGCCGCACCTCGCCCTTGACGCCAAACGCGCCGGCGATCGCTCCTACCAGAACCATCCCTTTAGCCGCAGTGGCCTTGCCCTTGAAGGCTGGCACCGGTTTGAGATCACCGACGGCCTCCGGCTCGGTGGCGACAGGCTTCGGCGCTGCAAGCGGTTTGGGGGCGACGCGCGCAGGCGCTGGGACGCTGCGGAGCAGAGGTTGAGCACGGCCGGCGGCGACCGCCAGGGGCTTGGCCGGCATCGGCTTGGCTAGGGCGGCGGCGACGGGCGCCAATTTCGGGAGCTTCTCAGGTTTCGGCGGTTTTGCCGCCTTCGCGGGCTTCTCCGGTCTCGGCGCCGGTGCGGGTTTGGGGGTGGGCGCGGGCTTGGCGGGCTTGGCATCCGCCTCTGGTTTCTTCCCGGTTTTCGCTAGCTTTTCCGATTTTGGCGCGGGCGGCGTTTTCGCCGCCGGGGCAGGTCTAGAGTCTGGCGCAGATGATGGGCTCGCGGTGGCGGTCTTTTTCGGAGTTTTCTCAGCCGCTGGTTTCCTAACCTCTGCCTTTGGCGTTGGCCTAGCGGCAGCCGTTTTCTTCGCTGGTGCAGGAGGCGTCTTCGCGGTCGCTTTGGGAGCGGGCGCAGGCTTGGGCGCCGAGGGTTTCGGCGCTGCTTTGGCTGGAGCAGGCTTGGGCGTCGCCGCGCTGGCTGGAGGCGTTTTTGTGGCGGCCTTCGGTGGCGGAGTGACCTTGGACGCAGGCGCTAGTTTTGGCGCCGGCGCTGATTTGGCCGCGGGTTTCACCGGCGACGGGGCAGGCTTTGACGCTGCGCGCGGAGCAGCCTTGGCGGTGCTGGGCTTGGCTTGCGCGGCTCTTTTCGCTGGTGCGGCCGCAGCCGTTTTGGCTGCGGCCTTGGACGGAGCAGGCTTCTTTTCTGACAAGGGTTTTCTTACGCCTCCGAGGCGGCTTCGCCCTCGGTCGCCGGAGCGCGCGCGGCGGCGCGTTCAGACATTTTCTTCCCGGGTTGAGCCTTGTTGGGGTTGCTGCGGGCCTCGCGCTTGAACACGCCGGCCTGGTCCAGGAACCGCGCCACGCGGTCGGTCGGCAAAGCGCCTTTCTTCATCCAGTCTTGGATCCGATCAAGTTTGAGCAGGACCCGGTTCGGGTCGTCGGATTTCAGGATAGGGTTGTAGGTGCCAACCTTCTCTATGAATCGCCCATCGCGCGGATTGCGGCTGTCGGCTACCACTATTGAGTAGAAAGGGCGCTTCTTGGCGCCGCCGCGGGCAAGACGAATTTTCAATGACATTTCAATACTGCTCCTGTGACTTTAACTCTTTTTGTTGCTTCCGGGAAGCCCTGGTAAGCCGCCGGATGACAAACCTGGCAGTCCTGGCCTTTGCATACCTTCGGCAGGAAGCGTCCGGCCCGATCCCAAGTTTTTAAGCGCCTCGGGCGAAGGCATTCCTCTCCCCATCCCTGGCATGCCGGCAAACGGCATTTTGCCCTTGCCCATGGCCTTGGCCATGTCGGCCATGTTGCGGTGCATTTTGAGCAGGCGGTTGACCTCGACCACCTCAACGCCCGAGCCTTTGGCGATGCGGGCGCGGCGGCGGCCGTTGATCAGATCTGGCTTGGCGCGCTCAGTTTTTGTCATGGACCGGATAATGCCGATCTGACGCCGCAGCACCTTGTCGTCCAATTGCGCGTCCGAAATCTGGCTCTTCAACTTGCCTACGCCCGGCAGCATGCCCATCACGCCCTTGAGGCCGCCGATCTGGATCAGCTGCCCCAGCTGCTTTTCCATGTCATCGAAATCGAAACGGCCCTTGGCCATCTTCTTGGCGAGCTTCTCGGCCTCGTTGCGATCGACTTGCTCGACCGCTTTCTCAACCAGCCCGACAATGTCCCCTTGGCCCAGGATGCGTCCGGCCACGCGGCGGGCGTCGAACACTTCGAGCGCATCGGTGCGCTCGCCGGCGCCGAGAAACTTGATCGGCAGCCCGGTAACCGCGCGCATGGAGAGTGCGGCGCCGCCGCGCCCGTCGCCGTCTGTGCGCGTGAGCACCAGGCCGGTGAGGGGCAGCCGCTCGTGGAAGCGGCGCGCTGTCTCCACCGCGTCCTGGCCGGTGAGGCTGTCGGCGACCAGCAGCACTTCGCCAGGCTTGGCGATGCAGGCAATCTCGCCTGCCTCGAACATCATTTCTTCGTCGATCGAGGTGCGCCCTGCCGTATCGAGGATGAGCACGTCATGACCGCCGAGGCGCGCGGCTGTCAGCGCGCGCCTGGTTATTTCCGCCGGCGGTTGGCCGACCACGATCGGGAGCACATCGACGCCGATGGATTTTCCCAGGGTGGCGAGTTGCTCCATCGCCGCCGGCCGACGCACGTCGAGAGAGGCCATAAGCACGCGGCGCTTGTCGGTTTTGGTCAGCCGCAGCGCCAGTTTGGCGGTGGTGGTGGTCTTGCCGGAGCCCTGGAGGCCGGCCATCATAACCACGTTCGGCGGCTCGCCGTGGACGCGCAGGCCTTCGGGTTCGCTATCGCCGCCCAGCATGTCCACCAGCGCGTCGTGGACAATCTTCACCACCTGCTGGCCGGGCTTGACCGATTTAACGACGGCTTCGCCGACCGCGCCGACCCTCACCTTGGCGATGAAATCCTTCACGACCGGCAGTGCGACATCGGCCTCCAGCAGCGCAACGCGCACTTCGCGCAGCGCCGCATCGACGTCGGCCTCGCTGAGCGCGCCGCGCCCAGTGAGTTTGTCGAATACGCCGCCCAGGCGCTCTGTCAGGGCTTCGAACATGGCTTCTCCGAACGGCCAAACGCAATTCGCCCCGCCGGACGATCACGTCGGGCGGGTTGCCTCGCCAGCCTCCAGCGCCCCAAATGTGAACGCCTGTGCCGGTCAAAGCGCGAAGCTGTGCTTGGCGCGTGGCGGTTCTTTAACGGAGCGCGGCTTTGGCGGCAAGAGGCGCCGAGGTGCAGTGCGGCCGTGCTTAAGCCTGCTCCGCTCTTGCCGGCGGCGTCGGGATTGCCGGCATGGTGGTCCCCGCCGCCTTGAGCGCCCAGGCGGGCCGCAGGCGCTTAACGCTGGCTTGCTTGTAGACGTGGACCTTGCGGTCCCAGAGGCCGTCGGTGCGGACATAGCGATAGGTTACGCCCCGAAGCGTAATCACGTCGGGCGGCGCCTTGGCGTCGGCGATTGCGCCGAGATGGGCCGGGACGCCGCGAGGGTCCTCCAAACGAACAAGCACCGGGCTTCACTCCTAAGCTCGGGTCGATACAGGCAAGGTCCGTGCCCCGGGGGTGGCCAGACGCGGAATGGTGGCGTTGGGGCGTAGGCTGGGCTAGTGCGGGAACCCATGAGCATTGCTTTCATCTTCCCCGGCCAGGGGAGCCAGGCGCCCGGCATGGGCAAGTCGCTACACGAAGCGTTCGCGTCGGCGCGGGAGGTTTTCGAGGAAATCGACGAAGCCCTGGGCGAGCGGCTGTCGCGGCTTATCTTCGAAGGCCCGACGGAAGAATTAACGCTTACCGTCAACGCGCAGCCGGCGCTGATGGCGGTGAGCCTTGCGGCGATGCGAGCGCTAGAGCGCGAGTTCGGCGTCGGGGTTTCGAAAGCTGCGTTTGTCGCCGGCCATTCGCTTGGCGAATATTCCGCGCTGGCGGCGGCTGGTGCGCTAAGCGTGGCGGATGCTGCACGCCTGCTGCGCACGCGCGGAAACGCGATGCAGGCGGCCGTTCCAGTCGGCGAAGGCGCTATGGCGGCTTTGATCGGCAAGGTCGATGTGGCCCTGGCCGAGGAGTTCGCCGCCAAGGGCGCCGAGGCTGGCGTGTGTGTCGTCGCCAACGACAACAATGTCGGCAATGTGGTGATTTCCGGCTCGAAAGCGGGCGTCGATGCGGCGCTCGCTTACGCCAAGGAAAAGGGCGCGCGCGCGATCGCGTTGAACGTGTCCGCGCCGTTCCACTCGCCGCTGATGGCGCCAGCGGCGGATGCGATGGCGGAAGCTCTTGAGAATGCGGAGATCGCGCCGCTAACCGTTTCGCTTGTCGCCAACGTCACCGCGCGCCCGGTGAACGAACCGGCCACGATCCGTCGCCTGCTGGTGGAGCAAGTGACCGGCCGCGTGCGCTGGCGCGAGAGCGTGGAATGGATGGCGGGCGAAGGCGGGGTCGCACGCTTTGTCGAGGTGGGCGCGGGGCGGCAACTCTCGGGCATGGTTAAACGCGGCGCGCCAGGCGTCGAAGCGCTGGCGCTGAACGAGCCGGCGGATTTGGAGGCGTTCGGGAAGACGCTTTGATATGGACCTCCGGCGTCCTCGCCGGCATATGGTGCGGCTTGATCCAAAGGCGCCGGCGGGTTCCGGGTTCTCGCGTTCCGCGAGCCCCGGAGTGACGTGCCGGCGGTCCACAAAGGGATGGCGCCATGTTCTCACTCACAGGCAAAACCGCGCTCGTCACCGGCGCCTCAGGCGGTATCGGCGGGGCGATCGCGAAGGCGCTCGCCGCACAGGGCGCGCGCGTGGCGCTGTCGGGCACGCGGCTTGAGGCGCTGGAGAAGCTCCGCGCCGAGATTGGCGGCGATCACCCGATTGCGCCTTGCGATCTCACCGATAGCGCGGCGGTAGATGCGCTGGTTGGGCAAGCCGAAGTCGCGCTGGGCGGGCGGCTCGATATCCTAGTGGCTAACGCTGGCGTCACCAAGGACGGGCTTTTGCTGCGCATGAAGGACGAAGATTTCCAGGGCGTGCTCAAGATCAACCTGGAATCTTATTTCCGGCTCTCGCGCGCGGCGCTGCGCGGCATGATGAAAAACCGCTGGGGCCGCATCATCGGCATCACATCGGTGGTCGGCGTCATGGGCAATCCTGGGCAGGCCAATTATTGCGCCTCCAAGGCCGGCATGATCGGCTTCACCAAGTCACTGGCCGCCGAGGTCGCCAGCCGCAACGTCACCGCCAACACCATCGCGCCGGGCTTCATAGCCTCGCCGATGACCGACGTGCTCAACGAGGCGCAAAAGAGCGCCATGATGGCCAAGATTCCCGCCGGTCGCCTTGGCGAAGGCGCCGATGTAGCCGCGGCGGCCGTCTACCTCGCCAGCGACGAGGCGGCCTACGTCACCGGCCAGACGCTGCACGTCAATGGCGGCATGGCGATGATCTGAGGGCGGGCTCGGCCCTGTCCTTGGCGGCGGCTACGAGCGAAAAAAGCTTGCACGACGGCCCGCCTGTGGTCAAAAGGCCGCTCGCGGCGCCCGGGAGGGCGTATTACCCCATTGCAGACAATCTACCTGGCGAGGCGTGCATGTCGGAAGTGTTAGAGCGCGTGAAGGCGATCGTAATCAAGCACCTGGAGTGCGCGCCGGAGAAGGTCACCGACAAAGCGAGTTTCATCGATGATCTCGGCGCCGACAGCCTCGACAACGTCGAACTGGTCATGGCGTTCGAAGAAGAATTCGGGATTGAGATCCCCGATGACGCCGCCGAGCACATCCAGACCGTGGGTGACGCGGTGAAGTTCATCTCGGAGAAGGCGGGCTAAGGCCCGCCGCGCCTCATGAAGCGGCGCGTCGTCATCACTGGCGTTGGGCTTGTCACCCCGCTGGCTTCGGGACGCGAGGCCACGTGGGAGCGTCTGCTCTCCGGCCGTTCCGGCGCCAACAGAATCGAGCACTTCAAGGTCGATGATCTGCCCTGCCAGATCGCGTGTATCGTGCCACGCGTCGATGGCCGCGGCGGTGGCGCCGGCGATGCGCATGCGTTCGATCCGGATCAGGCGATGTCGCCGAAGGAGCAGCGGCGCGTCGATGATTTCATTCTCTACGGCATGGCCGCCGCCGATGAAGCCATCGCCGATTCCGGTTTCAGGGCTGAAACCGTCGAACAGCAAGAGCGCGCTGGAGTGCTTATCGGATCGGGCATCGGCGGCTTGAGCGTTATTGCTGACAACGCCTTGTTGCTGGAGCGCGAGGGGCCGCGCAAAATCAGTCCATTCTTTATTCCGAGTGCGTTGATCAATCTGGTCTCAGGGCAGGTTTCGATCCGTTACAGGCTCAAAGGGCCCAACCACGCCGTGGTTACTGCCTGCGCCACCGGCGCGCACGCCATCGGCGACGCGACGCGGCTGATTATCAATGGCGACGCTGACGTCATGGTGAGCGGGGGGACGGAAGCGGCGGTTTGTCGGCTCGGCATGGCCGGCTTCTGCGCCTCGCGCGCGCTCTCCACCGGCTACAACGAAACCCCTGAAAAAGCCTCGCGTCCGTACGACAAGGATCGCGACGGCTTCGTCATGGGCGAAGGCGCGGGCGTTGTCGTTCTGGAGGAATACGAACACGCCAAGGCGCGCGGCGCCAAGATCTACGCCGAAGTGAAAGGCTATGGCCTCACCGGCGATGCTCACCACATTACTGCGCCAGCCGAGGACGGCGACGGCGGCTTTCGCGCCATGAAGGCGGCGCTAAAGGATGCAGGGGTCAGTGCGGCGGACATCGACTATGTCAACGCGCACGGTACTTCGACGCCGCTGGGCGATGAAATCGAACTGCGGGCGATTGAGAGGATGTTTGGCGAAGCCTCAGGCAAGCTTACTCTCTCTTCCACCAAGTCCGCGATCGGGCATTTGCTCGGCGCCGCCGGCGCGGTCGAGACCATTTTCTGTGCGTTGGCGATGCGCGACGGCATAATCCCGCCGACGCTCAATCTGGATAATCCCTCCATCGCAACGGCCATAGATTTGACGCCGCACAAGGCCAAGGAACGCACAGTGCGGACAGCGATGTCGAACTCGTTTGGGTTCGGCGGCACCAACGCCGCCCTGATCCTAACCGCGGTGGATTGATGGCCAGACGTAGCGCAGTACGGCCCGTGGATTCTCGACGATCCTGGGGGCTATTGTCGATCCTCATCGCCTTGTTGTTCGTGGCGGCGGCGGCGCTTGGGGTGGGCGCTTTTGCGTTCAATGCCGAGGCCAGTCGCGAGGGCCCGTCGAACGAGCGCACGGAGATCGTTGTGGCGCGCGGAGCCTCGGTGACTGGCATCGGCCAACAATTGGCGCGCGAGGGCCTTATCCGCGACGCGCGCGTGTTTCGCTTGGCGCATCTATTTTACGCGCGTGACAAAAACCTCCAAGCCGGCGAGTACCAAATTCCCGCGCACGCTTCGGTGCGCGAGATCATCGACATGTTGGCCGAAGGCGACGCGCTGGAGCATTCGATCACTTTTCCAGAAGGGATCACCATTGCTGGCGTGATGCGCATCCTGCGGGAATCCGAATTGTTGTCGGGCGAAATGCCGCCGCCGCCGCCGGAAGGCGCGGTGCTGCCGGAGACGTACCACATCCAGCGTGGCATGACGCGGTCGGCGCTGTTGAAGGAAATGCGCGATGCGCACGACCGCGCGCTCGCCGAGATATGGGAAATGCGGCAGCCGGGCTTGCCGGTTTCAACGCCGGAAGAACTGGTCACGCTGGCTTCGATCGTGGAGCGCGAAACCGGCGTTGCGCACGAGCGCCCGCTGGTGGCGGCGGTGATGGTCAATCGGCTGCGCCGGCCGATGCGCCTGGAGATGGATTCCACCATCATTTACGGGGTCTGCAGACAATTCCCGGGGCGTTGCCGCGATGGGCGCCTGGTGGATGCACGCGATCAGCCGCGCGTTATTCGCGCCAGCGAAGTGGCGCTCAACACCGGCTACAACACCTATCGTATCGACGGCCTGCCGCCGACGCCGATCGCCAATCCCGGCCGCGCCGCGCTCGAAGCCACCGCCAATCCCGCCGAGAGCAACGCGATCTTCTTCGTCGCCGACGGCTCAGGCGGCCACGCCTTCACCGCCACCATCGCCGAACACAACGCTGCGGTGGCGCGCTGGCGCGTGATCGAGCGGGAGCGACTGGCGGCGGAGCGGCGCAACTGAACTAGATGCGCAAGGGTTTCCCTACTGGGCCCAACAGCTGTTATGCTGGCCGCCCAGGAGGGAACATGCCGATCTTCAAAGTGCTTCGCCGAGTCGACGCCTTCATCGACTACACGACAGAAGTTGACGCAGCCAACCCCATAGAGGCAGCCGCTGTCGCGCGCGCCAACGCCGACAGTTTGGCGTGGACGGGGTGCGGAGCGCACGAACATGACGCCAAGGCGTATTTTGCTTTGGACAAGGCTGGACGTGAAATCCAGGATTCCGAGTGCGGCGATTTCTAAAGCCGCATGAGCGAGGATGATGACCAGTGGCGTATGGCTGTTCGCGAGGAACGAGCTCCGTTCGACAGCGAACCGCAAAATGCGCGGGTGTGGACTGAGGGTTGGATCAAAAGATGGATGTTCTGTCCACGATGTGGCGCGCAGAACTTGGCAAGACACGGAAACAACAACCCGGCCGCGGATTTTTGGTGTAGCTCCTGCACCGAGGAATTCGAACTCAAGAGCCAAAAGATCAAATTCGGCGCGAAGGTAGTCGATGGCGCCTACGCTTCAATGAGCAAGAAGATTGCCGAAAAGACCAACGCGAGCTTGCTCTTGCTGCAATATGATCGACACAGTTTGCAGGTTCGCGATCTGATCGCGATCCCGAAGCATTTCTTTACGCTCAATCTTCTCGAACGGCGTAAGCCTCTCGCTTCGACTGCGCGGCGTGCTGGCTGGGTCGGGTGCAACATCGTGATCGGCCACATACCAGCGGTCGGCAGGATACCGATCGTCGAAGAGCGGAAGGCTCGATCAAAAGCTATCGTCCTTGATCAGTGGCGACGCTTGGCCTTTTTGGAATCCGAGGCGGTGGCTGGGCGGGGGTGGCTCGTCGAAGTTATGCGTTGTGTTGAAAGTATTGGGCGGGTCGAATTCACGCTGGCTGAGGTCTACGCGTTTGAAGACCGCCTTGCGCGCCTTTACCCGGAAAACTCTCACGTGCGGCAGAAGATTCGGCAGCAGCTGCAGGTACTACGAGATGGTGGGTATCTCGAATTTCTGGGTCGAGGCGTCTATCGGCTCAGGTCCTCGACTTGAGTTGACGCCCCGACGTCGTCTCTCTCAGCGCCGCGCGTCGGCGCCGCGAAAAGGCGGGCACGCTGCTGTAGTCGGCAATTGCCCCGAGTCGTCAGGTCGGAGCGCGCGGCCTCCGGGCGCGCAAGTGCGCCGCCGGAGAGGCGCTCCATCTACCCCCGCGTCCTCAGCACTAGGTCGTCCACGCCGACGCCGCCGCGGTCGACCACCAGGAATTGGTAATTGCGCGCGCCTTCCATGGTGCTGGAATCGACGTCCTGGGCGTTCTGCGCGAACTCGCGGCGCAGGTAGACCGAGAGTTCGCCCGCGGTGAGCGCGCGGTCGTGATTGGCGTCAGCCTCGCCCGCGAGCGCGTTGCGGAGGAACAGCGATAGATAGCCGCCAGCCTGGAATTTGTCGGCCACGGCGCTGGTAAGGTCTTCTTCGGAGCTGAACAATCCCATCACGCCAGGCACGGCCACGACGTCACGTGCGAAGCCGCCCGAAAAACAGGAATCGAGCGCGATGATGGAGGTGCCGGCGCGCACCTGCCGGAACATCTGCGCCATGTCGTCGTCGGAGATGAGGCCATCGACCATGACGATGGATTCGTCGCGTCCGTCAGGTTCGGTTCCGCCGGTCGCCGCGGGCGTTTGGGTGCCGTGGCCGGAATAGAAGAACAGGAAAGTGTCGTTCGGCCCGGCCTGCGCGGCGACGCGCTGGAACGCCGCCTGCACGCCAGCGCGGGTCGCCTGCGCGTTGGTGAGCACCACGCTCTGTTCGGCTAGAACACCTGCTCGACGCAGGGCTTCGGCCATCTTCACGGCGTCTTCGTCCGTATAGGAAAGGTTGTTTGCGAAGCCCTGATAATCGGAAATGCCGACCATCACCGCAAACACGCGTCCGTTGGCGCCCGAAGGGCGTCCCGCTGATGCGACGGGGCTCGAAGCGCCCGCGCTTACGCGCAGCGTGTAATCTCCAGTTTGGGCGGCGGCGTAGGAGGTGGCGATGATTGCGTATTCGCCGGACTCGGCCAGTTCGGTTTCAAGCACGCTGTCGCCGACGCCGCCGGGACCGTCGTCATTGTCCTCCTGGGCGCCGGAGGGCGAAACCAGAATGACGTAGCTGTCAAACGCGCTCGACGACATGTCGATTCGGACGCGTTGGCCGGCTTCCCCGCTGAAGCGGTAGGTGTCGGTGAACTCCCCGCTGCGTAGCGTTTCGTCGCCTTGAGCGAGCGACCCGTTGGCGGTGCGGCCTGGCCGCAGCACATCGGCGCCGCTGGCGGAGCCTTGGCCGGGCGCGATCGCGTCGCTTTCGGCAATGCTGAGATTATACGCGCCTTGTTGGCCGGCGGCGTAGCTGGTCGCCAGGATGGTGTAGGCGCCGTCGGCCGGCAAAGTAACCAGCAGGCGGCTGTTGAGCGTACCGTTCTCGGCGTCGTCGTCATTGAAATCGTTGAAGTCGTCGGGCCCGAAGATCGCGACATAAGGATCGAACGCGTCCGATTGCAGAGCCACCTCGATTTGTTGGCCGCGGCGACCGTTGAGCGTATAGACGTCGCGCAATTGGCCGGCGTCAGCCAGGCCGTCGCCATTCTGCAGCGCGCCCGAGAGGCTCTGTCCGATCCGCACAGCACCAGAGGAAGCGATTGCGGTTTGTGTCGCTGCTGCGCCTTGTTCCTGTACGCTCAGAGTGTACGCCCCAGTTTCGCCGGGCCTGTAGCTTGTCGGGCGGATGCGGACTTCGCCATCCTGCGCGAGCGTGATGGTCACGCGGCTGTCGGTCGAGCCCCGGTCGCCATTGTCGTCATTGTCGGCTTGCTCCACTCCAGGCGCGCCCACGATCAAATAGGTGTCGAACGCGCTCGATGCGACATCGATGACGAGCGTCTGGCCGCGACGGCCGCTGACTGTAAACGAATCCGCGAATTCACCGCTGCTGAGTTGCTGGTCTCCGTTGGCTAGGGCCGCGTTCACGGTCTGGCCGATCTGGATAGCGCCGCCTGAACTAGCCGCGCTTTGCGGGGTGTTCCCGCCGCTGGTCAATTGCAGCGTGTAGGCGCCGGTCTGCCCGGCCGCGAAGCTGGTGGCTAAGATCCGGTAGGCGCCGTCGCGTGGCAGCGTCAAGGTGAGCCCCGCATTGGTGGCGGGGGTGGCTTCGTCGTCATTGTCCTGCTGGAAATCGCCTGGGCCGCGGATGCCGACATAAGTGTCAAAATTGTCGGACAGCATTCGCACCGTAACCGTCTCTCCGGCGCGACCCTGGAACGAGTACGTGTCCGCGAATTCGCCGGAGGAGAGCTGGCTGTCGCCTTGCGCCAAACTGCCGCGAACGGTTTGGCCGACCGAAACGCTCTGCTGCGCGTAGGCCGGCTCCGCCACGGTGCCTAGCCCCGCAACCAAGGCCGCGACCATCAAAGTACGCACTGGTGACGCCACTTTCCCCTCCAACGGATTCCCGTCTCGAACATGGCGGGGCCGCGGGGACATCGTCAAGCAATCCCTGCACGCAGGACTTTAACCCCTCGGGCGACGATCTGGCGTTTAGCGGGCGGACGGCCTAGAGGGCGGTATGAGTATATCGGGAATGACCGGGTTTGCACGGGCCGAAGGCGCCTTGCCGGAAGCGCTGGGCGGCCTCGCCTGGACTTGGGAAGCCAAGAGCGTCAACGGGCGCGCGCTGGACCTGAAACTGAGGACGCCGCCGGGGCTCGACGGCCTGGAACCGCCAGCGCGTGCGCTAGCGTCTAAGCTGTTCAAGCGCGGATCGCTACAAGCCAGTCTCGCTCTGGCGCGGCCTGTTGCCAGCGCGGCGGGCATGGTCCGCATCGATACGGTTCTGTTGGAGCGTTTGTTGGATGCTGGCGGGCCCTATGTGAAAGCGGGGAGCGTCAGCCCGCCTAGCTGGGACGGAATGTTGGCGCTTCGCGGCATCCTGGTCAGCGAGGAGGCCCCAGAAATCGGCGCCGAAGCCCGGGCTGAGATGGAGGCGACGCTGCTTGGCGGGTTCGAGCAGGCCTTGACCGGCGTAGCGCAGGCGCGCGCTGGCGAGGGCCGCATGCTAGCGGCCGTGCTGGGGGACCTCGCCGACCGCGCAGACGCTTTGGTAGGGCGTGCGCGCGCCTCGGCGGCCGCAGCGCCGGCAACTGCGTTAGAGCGCCTCAAGTCGCGCCTGGCCGCGCTTGCGCCTGATTTGCAGTTCGATCCCCAACGCCTGGCGCAGGAGGCGGCGTTGGCGGCGTCGAAGGCCGACGTACAAGAGGAATTGGAGCGCCTCGCCGCCCATATCGGCGAGTTCCGCGCGCTGCTTTCGCAATCGGAGCCAGTTGGCCGGAGGCTTGATTTTCTTGGTCAGGAATTGACGCGGGAAGCGAACACGCTTTGTTCGAAATCACAGGAATTGGAACTGACCCGCATCGGCCTCGACCTCAAAGCGGTGGTGGACCAGATCAAGGAGCAGGCGGCCAATGTTGAATGAACACGTTGCGCGCCGCGGCTTGATGTTCGTGCTGTCGAGCCCTTCCGGCGCCGGCAAATCGACCATGGCGAAAAAGCTGATCGAGGACGATGGCAACACTTCGCTCTCGGTCTCGGCCACCACGCGCCCGGCGCGCCCCGGCGAGATCGACGGTCGTGAGTATAAATTCATGGAACGCGAGACCTTCGAGGGCATGGCCGACCGCGGCGAGTTCCTCGAAGACGCCATGGTGTTCGGCAACCATTACGGCACCCCGCGCGCGCCGGTGGAAGCGCTCTTGAT
>JBEBIU010000034.1:0-24674 GCA_040080225.1 Terricaulis sp. | reverse complement strand
GCCGATGAGCGTGTCGTTTCCGGCGCCGCCGCGGAGCGAGTCGTTGCCCGTGCCGCCGTCGAGAATGTTCGCGCCATCGTCGCCGACAAGTGTGTCGGCGCCCGACCCGCCAGTGACGTTCTCAATGCCGGCGATCGAGGTGAAACCCGACGCCGTCCCCAGTGCGAGATTGACGCTCACCGCAGCCGTGGTGACAAGGCCGCCCGGCGGGTCATAGGTCAGCGTGTCGACGCCATCCAACAAATCCGCCGTGACGCTCTCAACGTTGGTGACCGTGCTGCCAGCTTGGAATCTGGTCAGCGAAGTTCCGTTGAATATCACATCCAGCGATTCATTCACCGCGCCGTCTTGGCCGACGATGATCAAGGTGTCGGCGTCATTGCCGCCGTTCACCTGATCGACGGAATCGCCCATGGTGTAGAGGATGGTGTCATTGCCGGCGCCGCCATTGATATTGTCGGAGTTGAGACCGCCGGAAAGCACGTCGTTGCCAGCGCCGCCAGTGATCGAGTCGTTGCCGCTGCCGCCATACAGGAAGTCGTTGCCGCCGTCGCCGTTCAGCACATCGTTACCGCCGAGGCCCAGCAGAATGTCGGTTCCGGCGAACGCAGAGGACAACGACTGGCCATTGTTATTGCCGGTGCGCACCCGCACTATCTCCGACGTAGCCTCGTTCAAGTTGAACGCCGCATCGACGAATTGCTGCGTCAATTGCACGAACATGATCGAATTGTTCGGCAGCACCAGATTGCCATCGACATCCACATCGGCGCCGAGTGCTGGAACAGGCAGGAACGGACCCCCGACAGTCGTCGAGACCGACCACAGATTGCTGAACGCCCCTGGCAGATCGCCATCAGGATCCACAATCGTGCTGAACGCCGTCAGCGTACCCGGCGCCACATTGTTGGCGCCCAGCGGCCGCACCGACAAGACGCCGATCGGCGCCAATTGCGGCGTGGTGAAGCTGGTCGTGAAGAGCTGAGCGTCGGTATACGTCACCTTCACGCTGAGCCGCTGGCCGACATCGAGAGCGCCGACTAGGTAGTCGGGGTTGCCGACATTCACGCCCTGAGAAACGCCATTGCGGAACCATTCGTAAGTGGCGCTGCCTGCATCCCACTCGCCATCGGGGTCAACCCCGATCACCGCCGAGAGCGTACCGCCGTTCGCAGCCGTCCCCGTGATCGAGATCGGCGCTTGGCCGTCGTCGATCGCTTGCACGTCGAATCTAACCTGGCTTGGCGCACTGCTGAGCTGACCGTCGAACACGGTGAAATCGAATCCCGCACCCGCCGGCAAGGTGGAGCCGGGGAACTCGTCTCCGTTCGCTACGAAGGTGAAGGCGCCAGTCGTCTGGTTGAACGCGATCAACGTTCCACCGATCACCGAGCCGGCCACAAGCCGGAACGCGAACGACGCGCTATCGGGGTCCGAGCCCGTTAGCGTACCTGAGAAAGTGTCGGCGCCGCCATTAATGCCGTCACCTTCGCTGATGTTCTGCGGTGCAAAAGCGCCCGCGATCGGCGCGAAATTGCCGCGCTGCACGTTGATAAGGAAGGTGTCGGTGATCGAAAGCGCCGGGCCTACCGCCGGAATATCCGTCGCGGTGACGCGGATCGTGATCGTGCCGAGCGGCGCGACCAATGGGTCGGCGACGCCGTTGAGGTCAGGGTCGTACATCACGAACGCGCCGGTCACCGCCCCAGCCGCGCCTTGGACCACAAACACGAGGCCTCCGGCCGCCGCGCTGCCGTCGAGCACTTGGCCATTGCCCAAGGTCGCCGTGTAGATCAGGGCCGCGGGCGCGGTTTCGTTGTCGCTGAAATTGGTGGTGACATTCAAGAACAGGTTAAGCGGATTGCCGGTGCGCGCATTGGTGTCCGGCAGGCCGGGCGGGTTCTGCTGCTGAACGATGAACGGCGCGGTATTGACCGTGACGTTCGGGGCCAGCAGCTCGGTCGCCAGTGAGAACGCTTGCTCATGGAACCCGACGCCGTCGGTATAAGTCATGAACAGACGCAGCGCATTGCCCAATTGTGCATTGGTGGGCGTGAAAGTGAGGCTGTTGGCCCCCGCGATGTCGACCCAAGCAATGCCGCCGCCGGCGGTGATCTGCTGGTCCTGCCACTGGTAGTGCACGGAGCCTGGGGCGATGCCATCTGCGTCGGCGATGGTGTCGGTCGCGATGATCGGCGTGCCGACCGTCACCTCGACGATCGCCGTCGCCGCATTGTCCGCAGCCGAGGCTAGGGTAATCGCTCCGGTCGGAACCGCGTTCTCGTTTGGCCCCGGCGCCAAGCCGAGCAGCTGGTTGAGCGTGAAGGTGCCATCGGCGAATTGCAGCCGTTCGATGTTGCGGATGCGATCGACGCCATCGTTCACGAGCAATAGGCCCGGCGTGACCGCGATTTGCGAAACGGTATAAAAGCCCTGTGCATCCGGCAACGGGCTAATAATGTAGTTCGCCAGCACATCGTTGTAGACCGCCGTGTCGACATCGCCGTCGGTGATGTCGAAGAAGATGTCGCGCGTGATTTCGCTGCCGGCGAAGATGTTGCCGTTGGCGTCGCGCGTCAGATCGACATGCAACCAGGCGTCGCCATCGAGGATGTCGTCGCCGGCGCGGCCTTCGATAAAGTCGCTGCCGTCGCCGCCGAGCATGATATTGCCGGTGTCGAAATGCACCGGGCCTGGCGCGAAGAAGCCGGATAGCCCGAAGATCAAATCGACGTTCTCGAGCACGTTGAACACGGAAGCTGCGGCGCCGACGCGAGCGCCGGTGACGGGATCGACGATGACGAGATCGGTGGTGCCTTTCAGCACGTCGTTGAAGGCCGAACCGCTGACCGCTTCGGTCTCGACGAAGAAATCGCGAACCGCGTCACCGGCGGGAACCGTTTGCGCGGGCACGAATTCTCGGCGGTCCATATCGACGCTGACGCCGGCTGTGGTCTTTTCGAACGAACCCCAGTCGAAGCCGAGCAGGCCGTTGAACTTGTCGAAGCCGCCTTCTCCCAACATGATGTCGTCGCCAGAGAAGCCGACCATCTTGTCGCCTTCGCCGCCGCCGTCGAGCACATCGTTGCCGCCATAGAGCGGAACTTGGCCCGTGGGCGCGCCGACATCGCCGACAAGGCCATCGCCGCCGGCGCCGCCGGACAGCCAGTCGTCGCCAGCATTGCCGATGATCGCGTCATCGCCTTCGTCGCCGAAAATAATGTCGTTTCCGGCGCCGCCTTGCCCTTCGTCGCCGAGGATCGAATTGCCGAGATGGATAAGATCGTTGCCTTCGTTGCCGAAGACGATGTCGTCGCCCGAGCCGGCGTCGATGGTGTCATCGCCGTCATCGCCGTGGATGACGTCGTCGCCACTGCTATCTTGGATTAGGTCGTTGCCGGCGCCGCCATAGAGGAAGTCGTTGCCGTTGCCGCCGTCGATCCAATCGTCACCTTCATCGCCATAGACCGTGTCGTCATCGGCTTGGCCCGCTTGCAGGCGGTCGTTCCAGGGGGTGCCGCCGAGCACCATGGTGTTGCCGAAGAAATTGTCGTCGCCGATGAAGTGCACGGTCCCATCAGGCAGCACTTCCACCAGCAAATTGCCATCGAGGCCGTTGCGCTGCCAGGTCGAGGGATCGGTGGCGATCCTGATGTCGTCTGCGGTGTTGAGTATGCCATCTGCGCCGGCGCCGGCGCTCTGGAAAGAGCCATCGGAATTCTTGAGGAAATAGTTCGATGCCTCGATATTGTATTCCGGCGTCAGGAAGATGCTTGCCGACAAGTGCTTCAAGCCGGTGTTGAGCATGATCAGTTCGGCGAACGAGCTGTTCTCGATCTGGGTGCCGAACTCGATGCCTTCGATGCGCGGCAGATAGTAAAGGCGGTCACCATCCTGCAGCGCTTCCATCTGCGTTTCGAAGATGAAATTGAACGTCGAACCCAGCAGGCCGCCGAACAGGTTCTGCTTTTCGGCCAAGCCGCCAATCCACAGATCGATCGCGTCCACGCCGGTTACACTGCCCGTGCTCCAGCCCGCGTGCTGCGCCCTCGCCTCATCGAGGCCGCTGGTGGTGAAGGTGTCGTCCGCGGTGTGCAGCACGCCATCGACGCCCACGCCATGGACGGCGTTGGCGTAGCTGTCGAGGCTGTGCAGGAAGTTGTAAGCATCCTGGCTGAAGGTGGCGCTTCCAAGCGTACCATCATCGACCAAGGCTTGCGCCGCCGCGCGCCTGTCGGCCAGGTTCGTCCCCGCCGCCAAGATTGTGCTGTGCGTGCCGTAAGCAGCGATGAAATTCACCAGCGATTCTGGGTGTTTCAGGAATTGGCCGAACTCATCCCAGCTCGCGTAGGGCTTCAGGTTTGTGTCGCCGGTTCCGCCCGTGTTGAGCTGCGTGAAAATCTGGTTGCGTAGCAGGTTGAGCGGGGGCACGCCGGTATCGCGGCCGCGGGCGATGTTGAGCGCTGCAAGGTCGATCGGCAGGCCAACCAGATTGTTGCGCAGCGCGCCGGTGACAAATTCGTCGATCTCGTTGCCGATCTGGTTGACCGATCCGAGGACGATGTTGGCGGTGGCGTCCGAGCCATCGCCTGCGAACAATTCCGGGTTTAGGAAGGCCTGAATCAGACCGACATCATTGAGCACGGGATCGCCGTTGAGGTCGAGCATCGGCGTGCCGGCGAGTGGGTTGGGCCGGCCGGTGTTGGTCGCCGTGGGGACGCCGTTGGCGTCGAGGAACGCCTCCTGCATCACATAGCGGTTGACCATTTCGTCCAGCATGGAGTGGCCGAAGCGGTAGACCGCGTGCGCGAATTCGGCGGTGATCGCGGGGTCGAGGTCGATGGCGTTATTGCCGAACAAATGGATGTTCGGCGCGACCTTGCGAGCGAATTCCTCGAACACGATGTGCTGATATTGGGTTTCGGTGGCGAACTTCGCGGCCTGGAACAGGCGCTCGCCGTTGAACTCGTTATCCTGGATACCATCGGCCAGATTGACGCCAGGCAGCGTCCAGTCGGTTGCAAACGCAGTGTCGCCATTGGCGAGTTCAGCGCGAACCATCGCCTTGATCAGCTCGATCTGCCGGTTGTGTTCGCTGTGGAAGATTTCGTGCACAGCCGTGAGGCCGATATTCTCGTTCACCCGCCCGTCGCCGGCGATGTAGTGGCGGTTCAGCAGATCGACGTCGAAATTACCCGCGCCGATGGGAGTCTCCGCGCCATCGATCCGGCCATTGCCGTTGGTGTCGTTGACCACGCCATCGCTGACGCCGTTGAGGAACGCGCCAGTTTGACTGTTCACCGGATTAGCGGTGTGGGCGATATCGTTGAGGAAGGCATGATCGATGCGCGCCGCGCCGGCCGTGGTGATGGCGTTGATCGAGCCGTCGGGGTTTACCGTGCCGGAAATGGTGACGTCGTCATCGGTGCCGAACAGGCCATCGCCGCCGGTCCCCGTCACCAACTGAGCCAAGCCGTTCGCCGCGGGAATGAAGTTGCCGTACGCGTCAGTCTTGATCAGCGGAATGTTCACCACGTCGATGGTGTCGTTCAGGATGATGCCAAGCTTCAGCGCATTGGCCTTCACGTCGGCCCAGGTGGCCATGGAATGGCCGTCGGCGCCATTGAGCAGCTTGCCGGTGGAGACCGTAACCCATCCGTCTGCCCCCGCGCCATTACTGTCGAAGCGCGCGTATTCGCGCAGGAACACTTGGTGCGCGGGGTGCGAGGAATAGGTCTGGTTCTGATCGACGAACGGCGTCGTTGTGTTTTGGGCTTCGTGGGCGGTGTCGTCGGCATCGCCGAAGATGCCGTTGGCGCCCGGGCCATTGAACTGCGTGGCCCGCGTCAGCAGCATGAATTGCTGGCCGGGGTTGGTGATTTCATCGCCGGTGCCGGGCATGCCGTCAGGGCCGACCAAGATCAGCGGATCATCCGCCTGCAGCGGAATATAGACAAAGCCGTTGCCGCCCTTGCTGACGAGGTCGAGCCCGTGATCGAAGAACTGGCCAAAGAACGTGAACCAGGAATTGAACGGCGCTGAGAGGCCGGCGTCCGGGGTTACGTTGGCGATGAACAGATTGCCCGACGCATCGACGCCAGACGGGATCGCGACGTTGTTGGCCAGGAATTGCGGGTTCGACAGGCTCTCTGGCTGGAGGGGATCGAAGTTCGGGTTTACCACTGCGGCGTGCTGGTAAACGTAGCCCGTGCCGGGCGTGGAATTGATGTGCGCGGCGACAGCGGCGGCGTTGTTGGCGGTCTGGTCCGAAATCAGGTTGCTGATGATGCGGGGGTCGGCGTCGAACACGAAGCCGGTAGTTTGGGTGTACGAGGTGGCGTCGCCGACCGTCTGCCCGCCCGGCCCGTCGAGATCGAAGCTGTAAGTGTCGCCGTTTTGCAAGTATTGATCGCCGACGCGCGGGAATAGCTGGTCGGCCGAACCGAACGCGCCGTTGCCCGGCACGCTATTGTTGTTCTCGCCGTTAACTTGGCGTAAGCCGAAGGCTAGGTGCGGGCTGAGAGGCGGCTGGCCGTTCTCCGCCATCATGATTTGACGCAGAATGTGCTCGAGATCGATTCTATTGAACTTCGCCATCGTATTAACCCCCGGAAACAACCGTCCGCGCGCGCGGCGCCCAACTCTGTCGAGTTCGTCATGAGGGGAATAAAATTGAACCGACGCCAGGGTCCTCACCCCCGCCGACATGGGCGAGCCGAGGGCCGGTCGAATTAGCGGAAACGAAATAGGAGTGCGCGAGCGAGGGCTGCGGGCCCCGCTTACCTAACCGAGCTTCCGAGCACGCGAGCGTGGATGCCGCCAGCGTTGCTATGATAAGGATTTTATGCCCAGTTTCTCATCAAAAACGTGGTCAACGGGGGTCCAGCAATCCCCACGGCGCCGACCCGGCCTAACCCTTCAAGCAGAACGATAACTCCTATTTGGAAAGCATTTTTACGCTTCGCCTCATGCGCGAGCACTGGGCGTCTCGATGGGGGAGAATCGCGCCTCCGGATCCGCTTGCTCAACTGATTACCACTAACGATATGCGTGGCTTGCAACGACGGGACGACGAGTCTAGCGCGCGATTCAGAGGGCGACCTGGATCAACGAGCGGCTTGCTGGGTCGGAATAATCGGCGGCGCTTGCGACGGGAATGCGGCGTCTGGTTCGCGGAGGAACGCTAAGATATCCGCGTACACCACTTCTCTCTGCAGATCGCGCAGCAGCCAATGATAACCATTCGCATAAAGAGCGGTTCGCGCGCTAGGCGGCAGTCGTCGCGCGGCATTGTTGGCCGAGACTCGTGGGATGATCTGGTCGTGTGCGCCATACAAAAATAACACCGGACCATCGAGATTGCGAGCGCGATCGGAGGCGCGCTCCATCATCGAAACCAGCCCGTAAAGCGCATCGATACGCGTGGTCCAGATCATCTGCGGGTCGCGCCCGGCGCGGCGCAGCGCTTCGTCATTGTCGGAGGCGGTGCGGGTGCGGGTGACGCTGCGCGGCGGCGACACCGCGCGCCACGGAAGAGTGTGCGCGCCCATCCACAAAGTTGCTGCGTACGCGGGCGGCATGGTGGACCAACCCCACACTCCAGGCGCCACCAGAATGAGACGGTCGAGTTCGGGCGCGTTCTCGGCGCCGAACGTAGCCATCGCGGTGGATGAGCCCATGGAATCGCCCATCACAGCAACGACAGCGCCCGGATGCGTGCGTCGCGCCACCCGCAACGCAGTTCGCACATCTTCGGTCAGTAATTGCTCGCCGCCCCACACGCCGCGGTTCGGCGATCGCCCAAAGCCGCGTGCGTCGTACGCGTAGAGTGCAACGCCGCGCTCGGCGAACCAAGGCCCCGCGAGATAGAACGCGCCAGCATAATCGTTCATACCGTGCAGTGCGATGATGACCGCCCACGTCTCCTGTTCAGCCGGCGGCAGCCAAGCGGAGAGCCCAAGCTCTGCGCCATCGAAAGAGACGAAGCGCTCGCGCGCCGGCTCGAAGCGCGCACCCTGGAACGCCGCCAATGGCGCGCCCGCGCGCTGGATTGTTGGGACGCACGCGACGAGCAAGCTCAGCACAAAGCCAAGCGTACCCGCTCGCGCAATTCGGGAACCAATTCCGCCTCGAACCAGCGATTGCACTTGAGCCATGCAGAGTTCCGCCAAGAAGGGTGCGGCAAGGGCACGACATTGGCGGGGTATTCGCGCCACGCGCGCACACTTTCCCCCAAAGTCGGCTTCGCCGCTTTCCCTAGATGATAGCGTTGCGCATAGGTCCCGACCAGCAGTGTCAGCCGCACTTTCGTTAACAGCGGCAGCAATCGACCGCGCCAAAGCGGCGCGCATTCGGGACGCGGCGGCAGGTCGGCGCCCTTGACCGTGCCCGGATAGCAAAACCCCATTGCGGCCACCGCAATGTGCTCGCGCCGGTAGAAGGTCTCCCGGTTCATGCCGAGCCATTGTCGCAGGCGATCCCCGGACGGATCGTCCCACGGCACGCCGCTCTCGTGCACCCGCCGCCCCGGCGCCTGGCCGGCGATCAGGATGCGCGCCTCGGGATGCACCCAGATCACCGGGCGCGGCTCGTGTGGCAGTGCGCAATGCCGGCAAGCGCGGATTTCGGCGACAAGGTCGGCGAACCTGTCAGCCACCCCGCTTCATCATCTCGCGTGCAATCACGAGCCGCTGGATTTCGCTGGCGCCTTCGTAAATGCGGAACAGGCGCACGTCGCGATAGAAGCGCTCGATGCCGTGATCGGCGACATAGCCTGCGCCGCCAAATATTTGCACGGCGCGATCGGCCACGCGGCCTACCATTTCCGAGGCGAACAATTTGCAGCACGCGGAATCCAAGGTGACGTTTTCACCGGAATCGCGCTTGCGCGCGGCCTCGATGACCATGGCGCGCGCGGCGTTGGCCTCGGCGCGGCTGTCGGCCAGCATCATTTGGATCATCTGGAACGAAGCGATCGGCTGACCAAATTGCTTGCGCTCCCCCGCGTAGCGCACACTTTCCTCGATCAAACGCTCCGCAACGCCCACGCACACGGACGAAATGTGCAGCCGCCCACGGTCGAGCACCTGCATCGCCACGCGGAATCCTTGCCCCTCCTCGCCGAGCCGGTTTTCCGCCGGAACGCGCACAGAATCGAAATGGACGTCGCAAATGTGCGCGCCCTGCTGACCCATCTTCTTTTCCGGCTTGCCAATAGAGACGCCAGGAAGATCGCTCGGGACCAAAAATGCAGAAACGCCCGAGCCGCCTTTGGTGTTCGGGTCGGTGCGCGCCATCACCGTGAACAGCGCAGCGCGATTGGCGTTGGTGATGTAGCGCTTGCCGCCGCTAACGATGTAAAAATCGCCGTCGCGCTCGGCCTTGGTGCGCACCGAGGCGGAATCCGAACCTGCCTCAGGCTCAGTAAGCGCGAACGAGGTGACGATCTCGCCCGATGCGATGCCTGGCAGCCAACGTCGTTTCTGCGCATCGCTCCCGAACATGACAAGGCCCTGACTGCCGATGCCGACATTGGTGCCAAAGGCCGAACGGAACGCCGGCGAACAACGGCAAAACTCGAACATCGCCCTGCATTCGGCCTCCATCGAGAGGCCGAGCCCGCCAAATTCTTCCGGAATCGAAAGGCCAAACAACCCAAGCGCGCGCATCTCCGCCAGAGCATCGGCCGGAATGGAATCGTCCTCAGAAACCTTGGCTTCGAGCGGGATCAAACGCTCGTTCACAAAGCGACGCAGTACGGCAAGCAATTGGCCTATGGTTTCAGAATCATGCATGCGTCTACTTTGTTAACACACCTGCCGCTGCGACATGTTGCCGAGTTGCCGTGGCGTACACGGCGCCGAGCGGGTTTGCGTTTCGCGCATCTGCATTTGTCCACTTATGGGATCGGCGGCGTGGGCGACCATGCGCATGTCGGCTTCGTTGAGCCGCCACAGCCGCGCCCGCGCATCCACGCCACTCACGTCCATCTCCCAGATGCCGAGATAAATCGCCTCGCCCGGACGGACTTCAAACGCGGGCCGCTCCGGCCCCTCCACCACGCCTTGCGCGAAATAGTTCAACCCATTCTCTTGCAAAACCGCAAAAACGCTGTCGAGCCCATAAACACCCGGCTCGATCCTGGCCATGGCAAACTCGCCAGGCAGGTCATCGATCCGCACGCTGTCGTTCGCGTTGGTGCGGGCTTCGAAAATTGCGCGCCCGCCATAGGGCAGAAACGCCCCGTCTGGCCCCAGCCGTCGCCACAACATGGTGTAAGCAGGCTCGCGTTCGCTTGCGGATTCTGCAACACCGATAATGGCGAAAGCCGTGTCGCTCTCGCCGACGCGGAAGCGAGCATCCTCATCGCTTGCGCACCCGTTCAGCGCCAAGGCAACCGCAATCGCCAACCAGATACGCACCAATGTACCCTCGCTCGGGCGAGCCTTAGCATGCCTATTGGCGGTGCACACCCTAGCGCCGTCATGAAACCCGCTCAAGATTGCTGCGTCGAGTGGAAGGAGCGCTGCAGGCATGGCCGAGATTCACCCCTATGGGGAACCCAGCGAGGTCGCAGACGGCCCGCTGAAGGGCTGGACCACATGGGGCCACGGCGCTGACCCGTTCGAGACCGCCAACGGCCCGTTCTGCTTCCTTGTCACAGAGGGCGGGGTCCGCTGCGCCTTCCAGCCGCGCCGAGACCACCTCAATGGCGCAGGCGCCCTTCACGGCGGGGCGCTGATGAGTTTCGCGGATTTCTCGCTTTTCGCGTTTGCGCACAATGCCTTGCGGGGCGCCAAAGCGGTGACCCTCACCTGCAATTGCGAATTTCTGGCCGCGGGCGGTTGCGACGGGTTGGTTGAGGCGCACGGCGAAGTGTTGCGAGAGACCCGCTCCCTTGTGTTCGCGCGCGGCCTAGTGACGCAAAACGCGCGCACGTTACTTGCGTTTTCTGGCGCACTTAAGAAGATGCCGAGTTAGAACTCGGCGCCAATTGGCTGAGTAGAAGGGGTTGCCCCGATGCGCTCGCCAGCGCCCGCCTTCGATTTGCGCGCTGCGCTGGCGCGCGAAATTACTGAGGCGCTCAGCCAATTGAGCAATCCAACGATGACACCCAAGTCCGTGCATCGTTGCCGCGTGTACATTAAGCGCGCCCGGGCCCTGGCCAGAATCGGACGCGTCTGCGCGCCCGGCCTCGCCACGGTTTTCAACGAATCCGCACGTGCAACCATGCGCGCGCTGGCGCACGCGCGCGAAGGCGAAGCTCTGGCCGAAGCCGCCGAGGCTGCGGGGAAGAAGACCAACAAGCGGGGCGCGGCGGCGCTTGCAGTTCTGGCGCAATCGCTCGCCCGGGTTTACCTGAACATCGACACGCCGGACATTCAAGGCGCACGCGTCAGCCTTAAAGACTTACTCGCACTTGCGCAGGTCTGGCCGGAAGTTTCACCACGGCAGGTGCGTAGGGGCGCCGAGCAGATCGCGCGGCGCGCGAGGCGCGCCCGCCGACGGAGCCTGCATTGCCACGATCCGGAGCTTCTGCACGATTGGCGAAAACGCGAGAAGGACAGGCTCTATGCCGTCGAGCTGCTCGGCGATTCCTGGCCATATCGGCGTTCGCGTAAGCTCAGCGAAAAACTAACGGCGACCTTGGGCGAAGTCCGCGACATGCGTTTGCTGCACGATCGCGTCGAAGCGGCGGTCTTAACCTGCGGTTCCGCCAAAGCCGATCGCCGCGCCCTGCACGCGCTCGAACAGCGCTTGGAACAATTGCACAAGTGCGCAGATCGCCTAGGCGAAAAACTGCGCCGCAAGCGCGCGTGAACGCGTCGCCGCTACGCACACCATAGCAAAGATGCATCGCCGTAGGAGTAGAAGCGATAACCGCGCGCCGTGGCGTGGGCGTAGGCCGCTTGCATGCGCTCCAAACCCGCGAACGCCGACACCAGCATGAACAAGGTCGAACGCGGCAAGTGGAAATTGGTCCAAAGCCCGTCCACGACGCGGAACCGATAACCGGGCGTGATGAAAATGTCGGTCGCGCCCGCTTCGGCACGGATGCGGCCGCTTTCATCTGCCGCGGATTCCAGCGAACGCAACGCTGTAGTGCCAATTGCGATCACCCGGCGACCCTCGGCTTTCGCGCGATTGATTGCAGCAGCGGTCGTTGGCGTAATTTCGCGCCATTCCGCGTGCATGACATGCGCGCTGGTATCGTCGCTTTTTACCGGCAAAAACGTCCCCGCGCCGACGTGCAGGGTTACTTGCAGGCGCTCTACGCTTGCCTCATCGAGCTGCGCCAAGATTTCCCGTGTGAAGTGCAGTCCCGCGGTCGGCGCCGCAACCGCGCCGTCCTTAGCGGCATAGATCGTCTGGTAATCGCTCTCGTCTTCCTCATCGGGCGCGCGCTTGGCGGCGATGTACGGCGGCAGCGGCATCGAGCCCGCCGCGGCGATGGCGGCGTCGAGAGCAGCACCGGTAAGATCGAAAGCCAGCGTGATTGCGCCTGCCTCGCCCTTGGCTGCGACGGTGGCGTCGAGTGCGCCCATCAGACAAGCTCGATCGCCCGAGCTCCCAAAGCAGATGCGATCGCCCTCATGCAAGCGCTTGCCAGGCTTGGCGAGCGCAATCCAAATGGACGGCGAAACCCGCTCGATCAAAGTCGCTTCGACCGCGACACTCGATCCTTCACGCGCCCGAACCCCGTTGAGCCGTGCGGGGATCACGCGCGTGTCGTTGAACACCAGCACGTCGCCGGCCCTGAACAATGAGGCCGCCTCGCGCACAACCCGATCGGTGAACGCCCCATCCGCCCCCACATGCAGCAGCCGCGCACTATCGCGCGGTCGCGCGGGTCGCAGTGCGATCAAGTGCTCTGGCAGATCGAAGTCGAACAGATCGACGCGCATCCTAAGGTCCGTCGCCGCCCCACCATGGCGCCGCCTTCGATAAACCTGACGCGGGACGGCGTCACGCTGAGCCTGTCGAGGCGCGACGCCGAGCGCAAAGCCGGCTCTTGTTCAAATCACGTCGCCCGCATGGAGACGATCTTTCCCGGCTTCCTCGGCGGCTCGCCCTTTGGCAGCGCATCGACGTGCTCCATGCCGGAGGTCACTTCGCCCCAAACCGTGTACTTCTTGTCGAGGAAACGCGCTTCATCGAAGCAGATGAAAAACTGGCTGTTCGCCGAATTCGGATCGCTTGAGCGCGCCATGGAGCAGATTCCGCGCACATGCGGCTCCTTGGAGAATTCCGCATTCAGGTCCGGCTTCTCCGATCCGCCGCCGCCTGTGCCGGTAGGATCGCCCCCTTGGGCCATGAAGCCTTCGATGACGCGGTGAAACACCACGCCATCGTAAAAACCCTCGTTCGCCAGTTCCGCGATCCGCGCGACGTGCCCGGGGGCCAGATCGGGGCGCAGCTTGATCGTCACCGCACCGGCCTCAAGCGTCAGGGTCAGTTTATGAAAGGAATGATCGACCACCAGCGCCTCTCTCTGTTCTCATCTTGCGGCACCCTGGTCGGGATCACCACATCGCACACCGAAAAATCCGCCCGCCGACGCCGCCGCGTATCCTCGATCAAATCGCGAAAGCGCGGGCCATCGGTGCGCAGGACGAAGATCGGGGCGCGCTCGGCCTCGGGAACGTCCGACGCCATTCGCATCGCCAACATCCGGTCGGGATTCGCCGGGGGCTCGCCTACCGCCAACGCTTCGACCGCTTCCTGTCCCCAGACGACGCGTCCAAAAATGGAATACACCTTGTTAAGCGAGGCGCGCGCGCCAAGCATGATAAAAAACTGAGAGTTGGCGGAACTCGGGTCAGTCGAGCGCGCCATGGAAACCACGCCTGGGCAATGGATCGCGTTGGAGGCCACCCTGTTGCCGCGCGAATGGGGAATGAGCGCGTCGGGTTGGGTCTGAATGGGCAAAGTCTTGTAAAATCCGATCGGCCCATCGGACTGGTCAGCGGCCTGCACGAAGGGCATGTCGAGCCCGCGGCGGAAAGTGAATTCCGGTTGCAGGTCCGGGAGGTTAGAGGCGCCTTCTCCGGTGCCGAAAGGATCTCCCGTCTGCGCCATGAAACCTGCGATGACACGATGGAAGGTGAGGCCGTCAAAGAAACCCGCCCGCGCCAAAGTCCTGATCCGCTCGACATGCGCCGGCGCCACCTCCGGATAAAGCTCGATCACCACTCGCCCGTGCACGGTGTCGATGTAGAGCGTGCTTTCCGGCTCGAGCCGGCGCCAATTGCGCGGATCGGGGGTCTGCGCCCAAGCGGCCTCAACCACAGTCAAAAGTCCGAGCGCGCAGAGCGCGACGGCAAAAAATCCCTCAAAGCGCATCAAGCAACCCCGAATTTCGCCTTCAGACGCCGTTCTACTTCTTCTGGCACGAATTGCGCGACATTTCCTTGCAGTCGCGCGATCTCTTTCACCAGTCGCGAAGCGATCGCCTGGTGCGTCGCGTCGGCCATGAGAAAAACCGTTTCGACGGCGGGATTGAGTTTCTGGTTCATGCCCACCATGGCGAATTCGTACTCGAAGTCAGCGACGGCTCGAAGTCCTCTGACGATGATTTGCGCCCCTACGCTCTCGGCGAAATTCATCAGCAATGTGTCAAAAGGTTGAACGACGATCTCGGCGGCGCCCTTTATCTTGGCGCACTGCTCCTCGACCATCTCCAGCCGCTCCGGCAGCGTGAAAAGCGGGCCTTTGTCCTCGTTGATCGCCACCCCGATCACCAGCCGGTCCACCAAGGTGGCCGCGCGAGCGATGATATCGACATGCCCGTTGGTGGGAGGATCGAAGGTGCCGGGATAAAGGCCGACGCGGGTCACTCGACACTCTCCTCAGCGCCTTCTCCGCCCAGCGCCTCCAAGCGCTCTGCCGCGACCACATGTTCGTCCTCAGCCACATTGATCAGGATGACGCCCTGGGTAGCCCTCCCGGCGATGCGGATTTGTTCGATCGGGGTGCGGATCAGTTGGCCCTTGTCGGTCACCAGCAGCAATTCCTCGTCCTGGTGCACCGGGAACGACGCGGTGATGCGCGCGTCGCCGGTGAGCTTGTGGGCGATCAGGCCTTTGCCGCCGCGCCCGG
Source organism: Terricaulis sp. (assembly GCA_040080225.1). Taxonomy (GTDB): domain Bacteria; phylum Pseudomonadota; class Alphaproteobacteria; order Caulobacterales; family Aquidulcibacteraceae; genus Vitreimonas. Next base: position 9,575 of record JBEBIU010000034.1, on the reverse strand, counting down.
TGACGCGGTATTCGTAAGACGACGCGCGCTTGCCTAGGCCCCCAGAGGTGACCGTCAACACGAATTGTTCTTGTGTCTTGAGCCAAGCCAGGCGCTCGAACGGAACCTCCGCGACCTCGCCCGAATCGTCGCCGGCTTCCGGCTCGGGATCGGCTTCAGCGCCGTCACGCGCTTGCGCGTCCCATTTGAAATAGGCGCGCGCCTCGGCGGAGGTGACATCCACGTGCCGCAGCACACCCATGCCGATGACCGCGTCGCCGTCGTCGAGCTTGATGCCGCGATTGCCGGTGGAGGTGCGACCCGAGAATACCCGCACTTCCGGCACCGCAAAGCGGATGCATTGGCCGTTGGCGGTGGTGAGCAGGATGTCGTCATCCTCCGAGCAGATCTGCACCGAGACAATGCCATCGCCTTCGTCGGGCTTCATGGCGATCTTGCCGTTGCGGTTCACCTGCACGAAATCGGAGAGCTTATTGCGGCGCACGCCGCCCGAGCGGGTGGCGAACATGACGTCGAGCTTGTCCCAATCGCGCTCGTCTTCAGGCAGCGCCATAACCGAAGTGATGGTTTCGCCCTGCTCAAGCGGAAACAGATTGACCAGCGCGCGACCCTTGGTGCGCGGATCGCCCTGCGGCAAGCGCCACACCTTCATCTTGTAGGCCATGCCGGCGGAGGAGAAGAACAGGATGGGCGCGTGGGTGGAGGCCACGAACACGCGGGTGACAAAATCCTCGTCCTTCATGGTCATGCCGGCGCGCCCTTTGCCGCCGCGCCTTTGTGTGCGGTAGAGTGCAAGCGGCGTGCGCTTGACGTAGCCGCCATGCGTTACCGTGACGACCATGTCCTCGCGCGGGATCAGCGCCTCATCGTCGATCTCGCCTTCGCTTTCGGAGATCGGGGTGCGGCGCGCAACGCCAAAGGCGTCCTTCACTTCCACCATCTCGGTGCGAATAATATCGAGAATGCGCTCGCGCGAGCCGAGGATCGAGAGCAGGTCCCGAATTTCCTCGGCGATTTCATTCGCCGCCTTCGCGATATCCTCGCGTCCGAGTCCGGTGAGGCGTTGCAGCCGCAATTCGAGGATGGCGCGGGCCTGCTCGTCAGAGAGCCGCAATGTACCACCGTCGAGCACCTGCGTGCGCGGGTCGGCGATCAGATTGATCAGCGGCAGCATGTCCGCAACCGGCCAGGCGCGCGACATCAAGGCCTCGCGCGCCTCGGCGGGGTCGGCGGCGGCGCGGATAACGCGGATCACTTCGTCGATATTGGCGACGGCAATGGCGAGACCCACGGTTTCGTGGCCGCGCTTGCGCGCCTTGGCCAAACGGAACTTGGTGCGGCGCGTAACCACCTGTTCGCGGAAAGCGAGGAAGGCCGTCAGCATCGCGCGCAGGCCCATCTGCTCGGGCCGGCCATTGTTCAGCGCCAGCATGTTGACCCCGAAAGAGGTCTGCAGCTGGGTGAAGCGATAAATTTGGTTGACCACCACGTCGGCGACGACATCGCGCTTGACCTCGATCACCAGGCGGATGCCGAGGCGATTGGATTCGTCGCGCACTTCGGCGACCCCTTCGATCTTCTTCTCGCGCGCCAATTCGCCGATGCGCTCGTACACGCTGGCTTTATTCACCTGGAAGGGAACTTCGTAGAACACGATCGCTTCGCGCCCGCGGATGGTCTCCATCTTGTAACGCGCACGCGTCACCACTGAGCCGCGGCCAGTGGTCAGCGCCATGCGCGCGGCGGTGCGGCCGAGGATTTCGCAGCCGGTGGGAAAGTCGGGGCCGGGCACAATGTCCAATAGGTCGAGATCGGAAATATCTGGATTAGTCATCAAGGCGATGGCGGCGTCGATCACCTCCGATAAATTGTGCGGGGGAATGTTGGTGGCCATGCCGACGGCGATGCCGCCGCCGCCATTGACCAATAGATTTGGATAGCGCGCCGGCAACACCGTCGGCTCTTGGCGTTCGCCGTCATAATTGGCTTGGAAATTTACGGTGTCCTCTTCAATGTCGGCGAGCAGGAACGTTGCTGGCTTTGCGAGCCTGCTTTCGGTGTAACGCATGGCGGCCGGCGGGTCGCCGTCGATCGAGCCAAAATTGCCTTGCCCATCGATGAGCGGCAGCCCCATCGAGAATTCCTGCGCCATGCGCACCAAGGCTTCGTAGATCGCCAGATCGCCGTGCGGGTGATAGCGGCCCATCACTTCGCCCACCGTATTGGCGGATTTGCGATATTTCTTGTCGGCCGTATTGCCGGCCTCATGCATGCCGTACAGAATGCGGCGGTGCACGGGCTTGAGCCCATCGCGCACGTCGGGCAACGCGCGGCTCACGATCACGCTCATCGCGTAATCGAGATACGAGCGCTTCAGTTCATCCTCTATGGTGATGAGCGAAACGCCTTTGGGAAGGGTGGGCCCGCCTGGATCGGCGGGATCGGACGTGTCTGACACGGGATCGCCGGATTAAATCTTGGTTGGAAAGCTGGAAAACGACGAGAAACCTCGCCCTCGAATCCCCGTCACGCTAGCATCCGAACGCGGTTCCAGCAAACCGAGGAGAATCCCGATGCGCTATGCCCCCGCACTTGTTTCCATTGCAGTTTTGAGCGGCTGCGCCTGGTTGGGATTGGACGAGCGAGCGGCGCCCGCGCCGCCTGCTCTGGCGCCGCAAACGGCCTGGATCGTGGGGCTGGACGGACGCGCCATCGGGCAAGCTACTTTTGTGGAAGGCAATGGCGGCGTATTGATTCGACTGGAGATTTCGCAAGGCGCGCTCACACCGGGCTGGCACGGCCTGCACCTGCACCAAAGCAGCGACTGCACCGACGCGGCGCAGAATTTCCGAGCCGCAGGTGCGCATGTGTCCCATCCCCAAGCGCCTCCCCAACACGGCTTGCTCAATCCGGCGCCGCCGGAAGCCGGAGATTTGCCGAACCTTTTCGCCTCACCTACGGGCCCCATCGGCGTTGAGGTTTTTTCCCAAAGGGTTACACTGCACAATCCGGCGTTTGGCGACCGCGAACCGCTGCTCGATCAAGACGGGTCAGCACTGATCATACACGCCAGCCCCGACGACCACGTCACCCAGCCTGCCGGCGGAGCGGGTGCACGCGTGGCTTGTGCTGCGTTGCCAACACGGCCCTGAGGCGTTGCCGGCAATGTGAGCGCAGGTTAAACGGAAAGTCGCAGCGGGCGCGTCGCGCCATTGCGGACCGAGTGGGGGGAAACATGAAGCGATTTCTTGCAGCGTGCGCGGCCTTCGCCTGCCTTGCAGCCGCTCCGATTGTCAGCGCGCAGACGGCGGGCGTCCCGCTCAGCGTGCGCACCGGAGATGTTTACACGATCCACCTTGAGCAGACGCAGTCGTCGGGTCGCGACGAACCCGGCCTTAACGGTGGCTTCTCGCAGGTTGTTGAGCTCCGCATTGTCGATGCCGAACGACGCATCTGGCGCTACACGCCGGTGAGCATGCGTTTCAATTTTTCAGACGACGCGGCGGCCGAAAGCCCGCTGGGAAATATCGATTGGCCGACGGTGAACGAGGGGCTGTCGGCGCTTTTGCGCATCGCCACGGATGTTGGCTATGAGTGCCAGGTCAACGAGTCCGGCGCTTGCGTTGAGCTTACCAATTGGCCGCTGTGGCGTGATCGCGCCGAAAATATGGTGTTGATGTTCGACGCCTTCGCGCGTGCTGCGCCGTCTCCGCCGCCTGCCGAAATCATAGCTGAGGAACCCGCGTTTGAGGATAACGCCGACGGCGCAGACAGCGGCGAGGAAGATTTCGCAGCTGAGGCGGAAACCACGCCTGCTCCGCCGCCAGTCGATTGGGCGACGTTGCGGGGACCTTTATTGCGCGGCATTGCGCGCTTGCTTGACGGCGTCGATGCCCGCGACGCCGCCGCCGGCATGTGGTCCATGCAGCCGCCGCCCTCGTTCCAGGGGCGGACTCTGGTCCGGCGCCAACCCGTCGAGATCGCCGAAGAAGTGGAAATGCCCTACGGCGCGGCGCCGCTGCGATTTACCGGGAGGCTTCGCCTGGAGCGGATCGACCGAGCCAGCAACACCGCGATCATCTCGCGCAACGTCGCGCTCGACTACGCGGCCGCGCGCGCTTCACTTCAGACCATCGCCCAATTCATCGCCAGCAACGTGATCGAGCCAGTCGCGGCCACTTCGCCTTCCGGCGCCGAAGCCGCCCCGAGCAGTGAGGCGCTGATGGGGATGTTGCGCTCACTGCTCGACACCGTCGATTTCCGTTATCAGGAAACTGGCACAGGCGTCGTCGACCTCGCCACCGGCATGGTGCGCGAGACGACCACCGATTTCGTCATCAGCGTGGCGCCCACGAACGGCGAAGGCGAACCCTTCGAGATGCGCGGGCGGACGATTATGCGGGTGACCCCCGGCGCGCCCGATGTCCCACGTCTGCCGCGCGGCTGAAGGCGTTGTAGTCTTGGACCGCCGGCGTCCCCGCCGGCATCCGATGTTTGCAAACAAACCCGCGCCTGAGCGCTAGCACGCATTGCACGCCGGCGGGGACGCCGGCGGTCCAAGACTACGGTGCTCAAGGTTTCGCACGTGTGCGCGAGCACCAGCGCCCATCAGTCCCACCAGAAACGCCACCAATCATCGGCGATCAGCGAAGCGCCCAGTTCCGCCAAGGTGTGGTCATTCAGCGCGTCAGAGCAAAACAGGTAATGCTCCCAAGCCAGCGCCAGCGCCTCTTCGCGCGAGGCTGGGCAAATCTCGGCGCGGATATTCATAGTGTCGTGCGAGAAGCCAACCAATTCGGCGCCGTAGCGGTCGCGCCACGACCGCAGCGCCGACACCATCACCGCCGCCTCTGGACACGAGTTCCACCCGCCCGCGCGCAAGAACGCCGGCGCCGCGGTCCAGTCGTCGGTGGGTAGGACCGCGATGTGCACGCGCGGCCAGGGCTCGCCGCTCCAATGGTAGGCAAGGCTGAGCCCCGGACAATCGGGCGCCTGTTCGGGCCACTCGCCAACCGGGGGACCCTGCTCGAAGTCCACGAGTCCGGGATTGCGCCGGCGCCACATCTGGCGTTCGCGCTCTTTTGCTGCACGGAAACCTTCGGGGAAACTGAGCTCGGCGGCGCGATCCAAGATAAGCTGTATCGAAGGATGCTCCACCAGCCCCCGCGACATTATTTCATCGACCAGCGTGAATTCAGAAGGGCCGCCGAGGATTATCGGGACGCCCTTCTTGCGCGCCTTCAAATCCTCGAACGCTGCGAGCGCGTCATCGCCAGACGTGATCACAAGCGGGTACGAGAAACGCCGCAGCGCCAGCTCGTACTCCGCCCGGGTTCGGATTTCGAATTCGTCCACGAACGAATTCTAGTGTGGCGAATCTGAAATTCGCAAGATCATGATGGCAGCCTCCAAGCGAATTTCAGATTCAGTCAGCCACACTACGAATAGTACATTCTAGTGTCCCTGGTGGAATTGAAGTTCGCATCGCGCATGATCCGACCATTGTGCGAACTTCAATTCCGGGACACTAGATCAGAATGGAATTTCGTCGTCTAGGTCGGCGTTGAAACTTTCCCGAGGTCCTTCAGCAGCACGCTTGCCGCCGGCCTTGGAGGTAAATCCGCCGCCGCCCTCATCTTCGTAGGAGCGCCCGCCGCCTTCGCCCTTGCCGTCCAGCATGGTGAGTTCGCCGCGGTATTTTTGCAGCACTACTTCGGTGGAATATTTTTCCGCGCCGGCCTGGTCAGTCCATTTGCGCGTCTGCAATTGACCCTCGATGTAAACCTTGGCGCCCTTCTTCAAATATTGCTCGGCCACCTTCGCGATATTCTCGTTAAAGATAACCACCCTGTGCCACTCGGTTTTTTCCTTGCGCTCGCCGCTTTGTTTGTCGCGCCAGTTTTCCGAGGTCGCCACGCTCAGATTGACCACCGGCTCGCCAGAATTGAGCCGCCGCACTTCCGGGTCCTTGCCCAGATTGCCGATCAAAATCACCTTGTTCACACTGCCAGCCATCGCCGACCTCCTGTTTCCTGCGCTTGCTCGATGGTGGGCCAATGGGCCGATGGGCTGGACCACGTTCCCTCTATGTTCTATAAGCCGACTCGGGCGCGGCGTAAAGGCCCATTTACGCTTCCTCAATCATTTGTTCGTTTTTTGTTCTGGATGTCCAAGCGGCGCGCGCTACTAGATTAGGGGCCCGCCGCTCCTTCCTTCCAAGAAAGACTCCATGACGCAGAAAGCGCCCGCTCTGTTCCTCGGCCATGGTTCGCCCATGAACGCCATCGAGGACACGCCCTCGTCGCGCGGCTGGCGCGAGATCGCGGGCGCGTTCGCGAAACCGCGCGCGATCGTGTCCGTCTCCGCGCACTGGATCGCCGAAGGCGTGCGCGTCACCGCCATCGAGCGCCCGCGCACGATCCACGATTTTGGCGGCTTTCCTCCCGCGCTGTTCGCGGTGCAATACCCTGCACCTGGCGATCCGGCGCTCGCCGCCGACATCGTGACGCGCCTTTCCGCCTTTGGCGCTGCGCCCGACCAGAACTGGGGGCTCGACCATGGAACCTGGAGCGTGCTGGCGCACATGTATCCACAGGCTGATGTGCCGGTGTTGCAAGTAAGCCTCGATGCGCGCCGCGGGCCCGACGATCATTACGCCATCGGCCAGGCGCTGGCGCCTCTGCGCGACGAAAACATCCTGATCGTCGGCTCCGGCGACATCGTCCACAATCTGCGCGCCTTCTTCGGCCGCGGCGCCGCTAACAATGGTGAAGCGGAAAAAGCGTTCGACGACGATATCGTCGCCGCCATCGAGGCCGGCGATCATCGGACGGTGCTGGACTATCGTAACTACCCCCACGCGGCGCACGCAGCGCCGGACTGGGATCATTTCTTCCCTCTGTTCTACACTCTCGCGGCGCGCGACAAGACGGAGCACGCCCACGTGTTCAACCGCCATTTCTTCCCAGGAATATCGATGACCTGCATCGCCTTCGGCGTTAATCCATGAGCGGCGATTTCACTAGGTTTGCGCTTGCGGGACTGGTCGTCGCCGGCGCAGCAGCCGCGGCCTCTTTAGCGATCGGCCGGGAGGCGGCCAACCAGGGCGCCACCCTTGCCGCTGGCGCGATTCTAGCGGTCGGCGACATCGCGGCGGCGCTGTGGGTCGCCGGCGCTTCACGGCGCCGCGGCAATGCTTTGGCCTGGGCGCGGCTTGGCCTGATCGCGGCCGCCCTCACCTACATTGCGTTGTACGCCATCGTAACCCCCGCGATCGCCTACGCATTGACGGACGCCGGCTTGTCGTGGCGCGCGGCTGCCGTTCTTGGCTTGGCGGCCGCGCTTGGCGCGGCGCTCCTGTGGCTTTCGCTGCGCCTTGCATGGCGGCGCTTTGCACCCAAGGCGACGCCATGAAGGACGGGCTCACCCACATCCGCGTCCGCGGCGCGCGCGAGCACAATCTGAAGGGCGTCAACGTCGATATCCCGCGCAATGAGCTTGTAGTGATCACTGGCTTGTCGGGGTCCGGAAAGTCGTCGCTCGCGTTCGACACCATCTACGCCGAAGGCCAGCGCCGCTATGTGGAGAGCTTGTCGGCCTATGCGCGCCAGTTTCTGGAATTGATGCAGAAGCCAGACGTCGATTCCATCGAGGGCCTTTCGCCCGCGATTTCCATCGAGCAGAAAACCACCTCGCGCAATCCGCGCTCGACGGTCGGCACTGTCACCGAGATTTACGATTATATGCGCCTTCTGTGGGCGCGCGTGGGCGTCCCATATTCGCCCGCAACCGGCCTGCCGATCGAAGCGATGCAGGTAGCGCAAATGGTCGACCGCATCATGGCGTTGCCGGAAGGGACGCGGCTCTATCTGCTCGCGCCGATCGTGCGCGACCGCAAGGGCGAGTACCGCAAGGAAATGGCGGAGCTGCTGAAGAAGGGCTACCAGCGCGCCAAGATCGACGGCGAGTTCCACGAACTTTCAGAGCCCCCGACGCTCGATAAGAAACTCAAGCACGACATCGAGGTCGTGATCGACCGCATCGCGGTGAAGGCCGGCATCGAAACGCGGCTCGCGGATTCGCTCGAGCAGGCGTTGAGGTTGGCGGACGGCATCGCCTATGCGGAGTTCGCCGATGGCAAGCATGAGCGCCTCATCTTCTCCCAGAAATTCGCCTGCCCGGTCTCCGGATTCACCATCCCCGAGATCGAGCCGCGGCTGTTCTCGTTCAACAATCCAGCCGGCGCCTGCCCGACTTGCGACGGCCTTGGCGTACAACTCAAGTTCGACGCCGCTTTGGTCGTGCCTGAGCCTTCGAAGTCGCTGAAAGACGGCGCCGTGGCGCCTTGGGCCAAGGGGCCTTCCCCGCTCTACGCCCAAACGCTCGAGGCGCTGGCCAAGCACTTCAAGGCGAAGATCGCCGCCCCTTGGCGCGAGCTGTCGAAGGTGCTGCGCGATGCGATCCTCAACGGCACGAACGACCCCATCAAGTTCGTCTATGACGATGGCGTGCGCCGCTATGAGACGACCAAGAATTTCGAGGGCGTGCTGCCCAATCTTGAGCGGCGCTGGAAGGAAACCGATTCCGCCTGGGTGCGCGAAGAGCTCGCAAAATATCAGTCCGAAGCGCCGTGCCCCACTTGCGCCGGCAAGCGTCTCAAACCCGAAGCCCTCGCGGTTCGTGTTGGCGGCAGCGACATCGCCGTGGCATCCACGCTCGCGATCCGCGCAGCGCGCGACTGGTTTGAGAGCCTGAACAAGACGTTGACTCCGAAGCAGCGGGAGATCGCCGTTCGCATCCTCAAGGAAATCAACGATCGCCTGCGGTTCCTTGTGGATGTCGGCCTCGATTATCTCTCGCTCGGGCGCGCTTCGGGCACGCTGTCGGGCGGGGAGAGCCAGCGCATCCGGCTTGCTTCTCAGATCGGCTCGGGTTTGACAGGCGTGCTCTACGTGCTCGACGAGCCCTCGATCGGACTACACCAACGCGACAACACCCGGCTCCTGGAAACCCTCAAACGATTGCGCGATCTGGGCAATTCGGTTCTCGTCGTCGAGCACGACGAGGAGGCCATTCTCACCGCCGATTACGTCATCGACATGGGCCCGGCCGCGGGCGTGCATGGCGGGCGCATTATCGCCGAGGGCGTCGCGGGGGCGATCCAGAAAAACAAAGACAGCATCACTGGCGCCTACTTGACCGGTGCGCGCGAGATCGCGATCCCCGAAAAACGTCGCCGTCTCAGCAAGAACCGCGCGCTGACGGTCAAAGGCGCGCGCGGCAACAATCTGCAGAACCTCGACGCCGATATTCCACTTGGCGTGTTCACCTGCGTCACCGGGGTCTCCGGCGGCGGCAAGTCAACCTTGGTGATCGAAACGTTGTACAAAGCTGTCGCCCGCCATTGGCATGGCGCCAGCGACGTTCCCGCCGAGCACGACGCGATTCTGGGCCTTGAACACATCGACAAGATCATCGACATCGACCAATCTCCCATCGGGCGCACGCCGCGCTCTAATCCCGCCACCTATACCGGCGCATTCACCCCGATCCGCGACTGGTTTGCGGGACTACCG
>JBEBIU010000033.1:0-24717 GCA_040080225.1 Terricaulis sp. | reverse complement strand
CCGCCAGCTTCGCCGAGCCGAGGAAGAGCCGGCCGTGCCACGGCGCCGCGCCGGTGACCACCGAGGTCACCCAATCGCGATCGTCGCTGTAGGCCGAGGTGACCAGGCCGCCGTAGCCGCGCGCGATGATCGTGGTAGTGAGGGGTATCGACGACGTTCGGTTTGGGCTGAGGGTGGCGCGCAACGTCGAGCGGCGGCACGTCGAGGCGAAACTCAGAATTCTCAGAATCTTCAACTCGTGGCGGCGTCCGCCTCCCGCGCGTAGTTTTGTCCGCGCCGCCCATCTCCGCTCAAGCCGCGGCGCGATGGGGCGTGTCGAGTCCCGCTGGCGATGCGGTAAACACTTCAACCCCGGTTTCTGTAACGCCCACGGAATGTTCGTATTGCGCGGAGAGCGATTTGTCCTTGGTGACGGCGGTCCAGCCATCGCTCAGAATTTTCACGGCGGGGGATCCAGCATTGAGCATCGGCTCGACGGTGAACATCATGCCGGGTCTCAATTCCTCGCCCTGGCCGCGTTTGCCATAGTGTAGAATATTCGGCGCGTCGTGGAAAATGCGCCCGACGCCATGACCGCAGAATTCGCGCACCACCGTGCACCGTTCGCCCTCGGCGTAGGCTTGGATGGCGTAGCCGAGATCGCCAAGCGTGGCGCCGGGCTTGATCGCCGCGATCCCGCGCAACAGCGCCTCGTAGGTGACATCCATGAGCCGCGCGGCTTTGCGCGAGACTTCACCAACCGCATACATGCGGCTGGTGTCGCCGTGCCAGCCATCGACGATGACGGTCACGTCGATGTTCATCATGTCGCCGTCCTTGAGCGTGCGCTCGCCCGGGATGCCGTGGCAAACCACGTGGTTGAGCGATATGCACAAGGTGTTGCGATAGCCGCGATAGCCGAGGCACGCTGGCAACGCGCCGTGATCGTACACGAATTCGCGCGCCAAATCGTCAAGCCGTCCGGTACTGACGTCTTCGCGCACTTCCCCGACCAACATGTCGAGGCACGCCGCCGCCAGCTTGCCCGCCTTGGCCATGCCGGGAAACGCGGTGGCTGGATCGTAGAGCTTGATTTGGCCGGTGCGCCCACCGGGGGCTTCCACGGCGCGGACGTAAGTCATGTTCATGGCGCGATATATCGGGGATTTGCGGGGGCGGCGCAATGCAGGCTAATTCGGTTAGGTTGCCCAAGGGCGGGCGGAGGTCGCCATGGACTGGAACTTCCTAATTGGCGCGTTCTCGGTGGTGGCGCTGCTGCTGTTTGGCGCCGTGGGGCTCTATTCGGCGCTTGCCCCGTCCGCCCGCCGCGAGCGGGAGATCCGTCGCGCGCTCGCTCTCCTTGCTGCGGGCGATTTATTTGAAATCTGCGGTCGGGAAATGATGCGGCTGGACGATGGCCGCCGACAATCCCTCTTGAGCTCGATTGAATTGAGGGACGCGGCGCTGGTGATTTATGCGACCTATTGCCTGCTGACTCAACTCGGTCAGGCCGATGGCAGCGAAGCCGCGCTGCAACGCGTAGCCAAAATAACCCAGGGCCGCGCCAAGGGCAGTGACCAGTCGATGGAAGTGCTGCAGCAATTATTTTCGGCGTCACTCGCGGGGCAGGGCGAGACGCCCGAAGTAATTGGATTTTACGCCTGGCTCAAGAATTCTCGGTGAGCCGACCTTACGCCGCGCTGCGCGCCGCTTTCCCGACCACGCGGTTGCGGCCGCTGCGTTTGGCTTCGTAGAGCGCCTCGTCGGCGCGCTTGAGCAGGGTGTCGGCGGTGTCCTCGGCGTGTTCGCTGCAGGCGACGCCAATGGAAACCGTAATTTCCAGCGGGTGCGGGGGGCCGGGGACGCAGAACGGCTCGGCGCAGATCGAGCGGCGAAGCCGCTCGGCCGCGTGGCAGGCGAGGTCGCCATTAGCGCGCGGCATGATCACCACGAATTCCTCCCCGCCCATGCGGCACGCGAAGTCCGAGGGGCGCACGTTGGAAGCGAGGCGGGCGGCGAATTCCTGCAGCACCGCGTCTCCGACATCGTGACCGAACGTGTCGTTGCAGCGCTTGAAATGGTCGATATCGAGCGTCATCGCCGAAACCAGATCGCCGCCACATTGCGAGCGCTGCACCAGCGGGCCCAATTGCGAAAACAAGAAACGGCGATTGTACAATCCGGTGAGTTGATCGGTGATGGCGAGTTCGAGGCTTTGGTCCAACCGTGAACGCAGCGCGTCCATGTAGCGTTTGCGGCGCATCAGGGTGCGGGCGCGGGCTAGCAATTCGTCGTCGTCGAGGGGGCGGGCTATGATGTCGTGGGCGCCGAGCTCGAGCGCGCGCACCGCGCGGGTGCGGTCGTCGCTGTCAACGATGGCGAGGATCGGCAAATGCCGTGTCGCCGCGCCCGAACGCATGCGCGCAATGATGCGGAAACCATCGAAAGTCTTGGCGTTTACCGACACCACAGCAAGATCGGGGGGGGCGGCGTCGGCGTCACCGCCCAGCACCGCGACTCGATGCTCGACGCCGAGTGCTGCTTTGGCGCGCTTGATCTGGGTTGGGTTGTCGTCGATCAGCAGCACATTTCCGGAGATCAGGCGGTGCTTTTCCAACGGATCGGGCGCGTCCTCTATTACGCCGATGCGCTTGCCGCTGGCCTCGCGTGCGCGCAATTCGTCGATCACGACCTTAAGGCTGACGAGGCTCTTGACCCGCGCCAAGAGCTGCACCTCGTCGATCGGTTTGGTCAGGAAGTCCTCGGCGCCCGCTTGCAGCCCGCGCAGGCGGCTGTCGCGGTCGTCCAACGTGGTGAGGATGATCACAGGGATATGCCGTGTCTCGGGCGCGGCCTTGATGCGCCGGCAGGCCTCGAAGCCGTCGATGCCGCCGGGCATCATCACGTCCATCAGCACGATATCGGGGCGCTCGCGCTTGGCCCGTTGGACCGCTTCTTCGCCGCGTTGAGCGGTCAGTACCTCGTAATAGGCCGCGCCCAACTTGGCCTGCAGCAGGCGCCGGTTGGCTTCGAGATCGTCGACGACAAGGATGCGCGCGCTCAAGCGGGGCCCCTTATCCGATGAAGCGGCGAATGGTTTCGAGGAACGTGGTGACCGAGATCGGCTTGGAGAGATAGGCGTCGCAGCCCGCGGCGAGGATTTTTTGCTCGTCGCCGCGCATCGCGAAGGCGGTCACCGCCACCACCGGAATGGATTTCAGCAGCGGATCCTTCTTGAGCCGCTCGGTGAGATCGAGACCCGAGATTTCCGGCAGCTGGATGTCCATGACGATGAGGTCGGGCTTGTGCTCGCGCGCAAGCGGCAACGCCTGGCGGCCGTCGCGGGTCTTCACCGTCCGGTAGCCGAACGCCTCCAGAAGATCGTTGAACAGCCTCATATTGAGTTCGCTGTCTTCGACAATGAGAACGGTCTTGGCCATGCACCCGCTTTATTTCTCGAAGGCCGCGCGCGCCTTCGGTGGGGCCGCTCCTGCCGCACCATAGCGGAGAGGGCTTAACAACCCGTCCCAAACACAGCAATCTCGCGCTTAGCATTAGCGATCGATTAAGGGTTTTCCATGCGCCTCGGAGTGGATTTCGGCGGCACCAAAATTGAAGCGGCGCTGCTTGATTCCCAAGGCGAAATCGTGGCGCGTGAGCGTGTGCCCAACCCTGGGGATTATGGCGCGGCCGTAGCCGCTGTCGCCGACTTGGTTCGCCGAATCGAAGCCGCGGCAGGCGCGCCACCGCTTCCGCTTGGCCTGGCGATGCCTGGGTCGCTCTCGCCGCTGACAAGGTTGGTGCGCAACGCCAATTCGGTTTGGCTCAACGGCAAGCCGTTTACGGAGGATTTGAAGGCGGCGCTCGGCCGACCTGTGAGGGCTGAGAACGACGCCAATTGCTTCGCGTTATCGGAAGCAACCGACGGTGCAGCGGCGGGAGCGCGCGTGGTGTTTGGCGTTATCCTTGGCACCGGCTGCGGCGGAGGCGTCGTGGTTGGCGGTAGGGTGATTACCGGAGCGAGCGGCATCGGCGGCGAATGGGGACACACGCCGCTGCCATGGGCGCGACCGGAGGAAATTCCGGTGCGCGATTGGTGCGGGCGGTGGAGCTGTCTCGAACAATGGATCTCGGGCACCGGCTTCAGGCGCTGGGCCGGCATGGGCGCGCGTGACGCCGATAAGCTGGCGCAATCGGGTGACGCACACGCGATTGCGCTGCTCGATTTGCTCGCCGACCGGATCGCCCGCGGCCTTGCCGTGATGATGGATATTCTCGATCCGGACGTGATCGTCCTTGGCGGCGGCGTATCCAATGTGGCGAGCCTCTATCCAAGTATACAAGGCAAATTGATCGCCCACGTATTCTCCGATTTCGTCGCCGCGCGGGTAGTGAAAAACAAACATGGCGACAGCTCGGGCGTGCGCGGCGCGGCATGGCTGTGGGCGGAGGGCGAGGCGTGATCGGGCGTGTAACATGGACCGCCGGCGCCCTCGCCGGCACGGTGGTTGCTACCGCCCAAGCAGAGACGTGCTCGCAACACCGTATGCCGGCGAGGGCGCCGGCGGTCCATGTTACGTGATCCTCTGCCGCGTCTGCGCTTCGGAGACTGCAACGCCGCGTTGCGCGTTATGCGGAGGGGAGCGCAGCGCTGAGCATCATGAACTTGCCGCGCTCTCCATCGCCCACCTCGATTGCGATGCGTTCTATGCGTCTATTGAAAAGCGCGACGATCCCAGTTTGCAGCCCCATCCCGTTATCGTCGGCGGCGGCAGGCGCGGTGTGGTCTCGACCTGCTGTTATCTCGCGCGCGCCTACGGTGTGCGTTCGGCGATGCCGATGTTCAAGGCGCTGAAACTCTGCCCGCAAGCCAAGATCGTGCATGGCGACATGCGCAAATATGCCGAGGAAGGGCGGATCATCCGGACCATGATGGAGACGCTTACCCCGCAGGTGGAGCCGCTCTCCATCGACGAAGCCTTCATGGACCTCTCCGGCACCGAAGCGCTGCATGGCGGGACGCCGGCGCAATCGCTGATCAAATTGCAAAACCGTATCTGGGAGGAGCGCCAGCTCACGGTTTCGATCGGGTTGAGCTTCAACAAATTCCTAGCCAAGACCGCGTCCGATCTCGATAAGCCGCGCGGCTTTTCGGCGATCGGCCGCAGCGATGCGCTCGCTTTTCTCGAGCCGCGCGCTGTTGCGACGCTGCCGGGCGTCGGCCCCGCCAACGCCGCCGCACTCGAGCGCAACGGCTTGAAGCGCATCGGCGACATCCGCGCCGCCGGCGCCCAGCGCATGCGCGCGCTCTACGGCAATTGGGGCGCGCATTTGTTCGATTTCTCGATGGCGCAGGACCACCGCCGCGTCGATCCCGACGGCGAGCGCAAGAGCATTTCAGCGGAGACCACCTTCTTCGAGGACGTCAGTGAGATCGAGGCGCTCGAGGATATTCTCTGGCCGTTATGCGAAAGGGTTGCCGCTCGCTGCCGCGCCAGCGATGCGGCGGGGCGAACGTTGACATTGAAATTAAAGGACACGCGGTTCAAGATCGTCACGCGCCGCCGGCAATTGCCGGAGCCCACGCTGCTCGCACACCGCATCTTTGAAACCGCGCGCGAGCTGTTGGTCGCAGACGCGGACCGGCGCGCGAAGTATCGCCTTATCGGCGTTGGACTGTCCGATTTCAGCCCTAGCGCGGGCGCCGACAAAGGCGACATGCTCGATTGTGAAACTCCCAGACGCGCCGCCGCCGAAGCGGCGGTGGCGAAGGCGCGAGGGAGGTTCGGCAGAGATGCGGTGCAGACTGGGCGCGCGCTGAAGGCGGAGCGGGAGGAGTGAGCGCGCCAGGGACCGCCGTTCGACGAGTCCGCGTCTCGAGACCCCCCATGCCTGGACCTTCCCCGGCGCCTGGGCTAAAGGCCGCGCGTTGGCCTCGTGGCGGAGTGGTTACGCAGCGGACTGCAAATCCGTGCACCCCGGTTCGATTCCGGGCGAGGCCTCCAATCGCCCCTCCCCCCGCCGCTATCGGCGCCGTAGGGGCGCTAAGCCCGCAAGGTCAGGTTGCGAATTTGCATGGCTGAGGCGGCGCTACTTCGCCTTCTGCGCGCCAAGCCCTTGGCGGCGCACGCATTCTGGGCGTGAAGCCGCGACGAGGGCGCCCCAGTTCTATTTGGATGTTCCATCAAATTGGGAAGGCCCGTCGCGCCGCCGCCACATGGTCGCCGCGCTTGGCGTGGAAGTTCGGGCAAGCGAGTGGTCAGGGGGCTGACGCATGGCGCGGAGCGATCGTCCGCGTTTCTGGGGACCCGTGGGCGATGAGCGGCCCATCGGACCGATGCTCGAGGTGGAGTAGTATGGATCACGATTTCTGCAACGTTGACGGCGCCAGGCGCTTGAAGCAGCGGATTGAGGAATATTGGCGTGAACGCGGGTATACGGTCGATGTCAAGTTGATCGAAGCCGGCTTCGTGGCGGCGATGCGTTCGGCGCGCACCGATGTGCGCAGCGACATGGTCAACGGCTTTCCCACGCGGCGCGAAGAGAGTTTGGATCGCCCGCGCCCTAGTTTGCGCGGCATGGCGGGCGTCGCGTAAGCGCTGAAAGCTCAGGGGCGCGCCGCCAATAGGCGGCGGCAGATCGGCGTTAAATCGGAGAAGTGTCGTAACAACGCGTCGGCGCCGAGACTCTCGGCGGCGACGTCGCTGTAACCGAAAGCCACGATGATGGACGGCGCGCCGGCCGCGCGCGCCGCGGCGACGTCAGCGATGGTGTCGCCCACCATGAGCGAACGGCGCGCCACGCCTCCGGCGCGCGACACGGCGGCGCGGTAATGGTCGGGATGAGGTTTCTTATCAGCGACCGCATCGGCGCCGACGATGGCCGAGAAAAACTCAGCCAATCCCAACGCCTCTAGCAACTGAACCGACAAATCGGTGCGCTTATTGGTGCACACCGCCACCTTCACCCCCAGCGCGGTCAGTGCGTTAAGCGCATCCGCCGCGCCGGGGAAGGGCCTCGAGGCGCGGGCGATGTCGGCGCGGTAGAAGTCGATGAATTCCTTGGTCAGCTTGTCCAAGCGGTCGGCGGAATAGGTAACGCCCGAGAGTCCAGCCGCGCGCTCGATCAGCGCGCGCGCGCCTCGCCCCACCAAGGTGCGCACGTTTTCCAACTTCATGTGCGGAAGCCCGTCGAGGTCGAGCGTCTCGTTGAGCGCGCGCACCAAGTCAGGGGCGGTGTCGACCAGCGTGCCGTCGAGGTCGAACACAATCGTGGCGTCGGCGAGTTCGCCGCTGGACATCAATTTCCCCACATTCGGGCGCGCGCTGGCCCCGTGTTTGGGCTAAGACCGCGCCAGGATTCGCACAACCAGGGTAACGCAGATGAACCGGGCAAGAGCCGCGATCGTTCTGGCGGCGGGGCAGGGTACGCGGATGAAGTCCGACCTGCCCAAGGTGCTGCATCCGGTCGGCGGCAGGGCCATGCTGGATTGGGCGATCGCGGCGGCCCGGAGCGTGGGCGCCGAGCGTGTGGTCGTGGTCGCCGGGACGCATGCGCCCGCGGTGGGGGCGCATGTCGAAAAGAAGCTGGGGCCGAGCTCGATCGCGATTCAGGATCCCCCGCTCGGCACCGCCCATGCCGTGCGCGCGGCGGAGGTAGCGCTCGCCGGCTTCGACGGCGACGTGGTGATCCTCTATGGCGACGCGCCGTTCATTCCGCCTGAACGGCTCGAAGCGATGTTCACCCTGCGCGCCGCGAAGGGCGGCCTGGTCGCGCTCGGCTTCGAGGCGCGCGACCCCACCGGCTACGGGCGATTTGTCGTCGCCGCCGACGGCGCGCTCGAGCGCATCGTCGAACAAAAAGACGCGAGCGAGGGCGAGCGCGCGGTGACTCTGTGCAATTCCGGCGTGCTGTGCGCGGACGCGCGCGTGCTGTTTCAATTGCTGTCGCTGGTGAAGAACGAGAATGCGAAGGGCGAGTATTATCTGACCGATTTGGTGGGGCTGGGGCGCTCGGCGGGGTTTGCGACGCATGTGCTGTTGGGCGCTGAATCCGACGCGATGGGGGTCAATTCCCGTGCCGAGCTGGCGGCGGCGGAAGCGGCGTTTCAACAACGCGCGCGCCTCGGCGCTATGGAGGCGGGCGTGACGTTGATCGATCCGGCCAGCGTCTTCTTCTCCTGCGACACGGAAATCGCCAACGACATAGTGATCGAACCGAATGTTTTTTTTGGCCCGGGCGTGAAGATTGCTAAGGGAGCGCGCATCAGGGCGTTCTGCCACATCGAAGGGGCCGAGATTGGCGAGGGGGCCCATATCGGGCCGTTCGCGCGGCTGCGGCCGGGAACCAAGCTTGGGGCGGGCGTCAAGATCGGCAATTTTGTCGAGATCAAGAACGCCAACTTCGGCCCGAAAGCGCAGGCCAGCCACCTCACTTATGTCGGCGATTCCGACATTGGCGCGCGCGCCAATCTGGGCTGCGGCACGATCACCTGCAATTACGATGGCTTCGACAAATATCGCACCACAATCGGCGAAGATGCGTTCATCGGCTCCGACACCGCGCTGGTGGCGCCGGTGAAGGTCGGCGACCGCGCCTATACCGGTTCGGGCTCGGTGATCACCAAGGACGTGCCCGACGATGCGCTGGCGGTGGCGCGAGGGAGGCAGCAAGTGATCGAAGGCTGGGCGAAGAGCTTTCGCGAGAAGAAGCGGAAGGCGAAGGAGACGAAATGAGCGAAGTTTCGTTCGAAGCCACTCGCACACGAACGGATGTTCTAAAGGCGTTGATCGCGAACACCTGGCGCAGCCCTGCCGCGCTTCTGTGGTATATCGGCGGTTCCTTGTTGGTGGCGGGGATTGCTTTTGCGGTGAACGATGAGCAAACCGTCGTGACCCGCATGGTTGTTTTTGCCGCTGCCTTTGGGGCGATGGTGGCGTTTTATTCGCTGCTTTTCTTTGTGTGTCTACTTTTTGCGGCGCGAAAGAGTTGGACCGCCCCTGGTGGACTAGAACCAATTAAGTTCAACCTGTCGGCAACTGGCCTGAGCGCCGCTACGGCCACCGCGCAGGGGCAATCAGGTTGGGACAATTGGAAGGCAGCGTTCGAGACGAATTCTCTGATCGTCATTCGTCACCATCTCGGACTGCTGCAGATCATTCCCAAACGGAATCTGGACGCGATGACGGTAGGGCGTATTCGCGAGGTCCTGCGGGCGCATATCAAAGGTGGCGTTCGCCTAGCGGCGCATGGGAAAATAGGATGAACCCCGACATCGCCAAACAAAACGCCGCCATCGCCGCGCTCGATTACATCGAGGACGGCATGATCGTCGGCCTCGGCACCGGCTCCACTTCTGCGCACTTCGTGCGGGCGTTGGGCGAGCGAGTGCGCGATGGGCTCAAGATCAAGGGCGTGCCTACTTCGGAGGCCACGCGCGCGCTGGCCGAGCAGGTCGGCGTGCCGCTCATTGAGATCAGCCAGGTCAGCCGCATCGATGTCGATGTCGACGGCGCCGACGAAATCGATCCCGCGTTCCGGTTGATCAAAGGCGGCGGCGGGGCGCTGTTGCGCGAGAAGATCGTTGCGGCGGCCTCCGCGCGCATGGTGGTGATCGCCGACGAGAGCAAATGGGTGGAGCGCCTGGGCGCGTTTCCGCTGCCGGTGGAGATCACGCGCTTCGGCGCCATGCTGACCGCGGCGCGCGTGCGCGAAGCGCTCAAACGCTCTGGGTGTGCAGGCGATGAGGTCGAGCTGCGCACCGCCGGCAAATCCAATGAACCCGTCATCACCGACGGCGGCAATTACATTCTCGACGCCCACGCGCGCTCAATCGCCAATCCAGAAGCGCTCGCCGCGGCGCTCAAGGCGGTGGCCGGCGTCGTCGAGCATGGGCTTTTCATTGGGCTAGCGGGCACTGTCATTCTTGGACGCGCGGATGGCGTTGAAGTTCATGAGGCATAGCCGCGTGGTCGCATGTCCCACGTCTGCTCCCGAACTCCCGCGGCGGCGCGGCGCTCACCCTTCTGGGCCGAAGTCGAGTGATCGATCTTCAGCGTCGGTTGCACCTGCCATTGGCGGGGCGTTGCCCAGAGGTGCGCCAACAGCGGTGAGCGTCGGCGAGATCGGGTCGGGGCGGCCGACCTCGTAATCGTCGGGGCCCGGCATCTGTAATTCGCGGACCGGTACGTTGCGCAGCGCGGTTGGCATGAAACGCGCCCAAATGGCGGCCGGGAGCTGGCCGCCGGTGACGCGCGCCATGGCGATACGGTGATCGTCGTTGCCGACCCAGACGCCGGTGACGATCCCGGGCGTGAAACCAACGAACCAGGCGTCGCGATAATCGTTGGCGGTGCCCGTCTTGCCGCCGATCTGGCGGCCGTTCATGCGTGCGGCCGTGCCCGTTCCGGATTCTACCACGCGGCTCATCATGTAATTCATGTATCGCAGCGGACGTTCCTCGATAACGCGCGTGGGGCCTCCGGTCTGTCGCCAGCTCCACATCGTCTCCTCGTCATGGGCCCGGCGGATTCGGCTCACGCCGTGCGCTTGCACTCGATACCCCTGCGACGCCATCGCGCCGAAGGCCTGTGTCATCTCGAGAAGCGTGACTTCTTGCGCGCCGAGCGCCAGCGAGTGATAATTGTGCAGCTCGGAGGTGACGCCGAGGCGGTGAGCGACATCGATGACGTGCTGGCCGCCCACTTCGCTGGCGACGCGGATCGCCACCATGTTGTAGGATTGCGCGAACGCACGCACGAGCTCCACCGGGCCGTTAAATTCTTCATGATAATTGCCGGGCGTCCAATCGGGCTGGCCCTCGATATGGATGGTGATAGGCGCGTCGTTGCGGATGCTCCAAGGGGTGAGGCCGCTCTCCATGGCGGCTAGATAAATGAAGTATTTGAACGACGAGCCGGGCTGACGACGCGCCTGGGTGGCGCGGTTAAATTGGCTTGTATCGTAATCGCGCCCGCCCACCATGGCGAGCACTTCGCCATCGTCGTCCATCGACAGGAGCGCGGCCTGGCTCGCGCGCCGGCTCTCGCCTTGCTCGGCGAGTACCGCCTCCACCGCGTCGGCGCCGGCACGTTGCGATTGGATGTCGATCGTGGTCTCGATAATGAAATCGTCCCGCTGCGTGCCGATGACGTCATTGAGCAGCGGGTCGATCCAGTCGCGGTAATAGCTCAATACCCCCGCGGGGTTGCGTCGGCTGACCACGAGTTCCTCGTTGAGCGCCGCCTGCCGTTCGGTGTCGCTGATGAAATTGAGCGACACCATCTCTTGCAGCACAATTTCCGCGCGCGTGCGCGCTGAGGCGATGTCCTGATTCGCCGGGTTGAGCCGGGAGGGGGCCTTCACCAGGCCCGCGATCATCGCCGATTGCAGCAGCGTGAGTTCGCGAGCCGGCCTGTCGAAATACCGCTCCGCCGCCGCCTCGATGCCATAGGCGCCGGCGCCGAAATAAACTCTGCTCAGATAGAGCGCGAGAATTTCCTCTTTAGTAAATTTGGTTTCAAGCCAAACCGCCAAGGCGATTTCCTGCGCCTTGCGTCGCCACGATCGCTCATTGGTCAAGAACAGGTTCTTGGCCAATTGCTGGGTAATGGTGGAACCGCCTTGCACCACGCGTCCGGCGCGGATGTTCTGAGCGCCCGCGCGCATCATGCCTTCGAAATCTATGCCCCAATGCTGGTGGAAGCGGCGATCCTCGATCGCCACGAAGGCTTGCGCGACGAAGGGGGGAAGCGATTGCAAATCCACCGGCGGCGCATTTTGCGCGCCTTCGCGCAGGATAACGTTGCCGTTGCGATCGAGGAAGGTGATGCTTTGGCCGTTGCGCGCTTCCCAAAGGTCGTCCGTTGACGGCATTCCCCAGGTCACGAAAACGAAGAAGCCCACTATCAAAGTAGTGACGGCCGCCGCCGCCCAACCGCCCCAAACGGCGACTTCGCGCACGTTGCGTGGGTGTTTTATGTCGCGAACGCCGCGCCACATCCCGCCGCCAAAATTGCGTGCTGCGCCGGCGAACGGGCCTAGCAGGCGAGCGGCGAAACCCAGGAAATCACCAAGCCTCTGTTGGGCGCGGCCGAAGAAAGTGGGCGGCGGTTCGACAGGTTCTTTTGGATCGCCCGCCGCCTGAAAATAGTTTGGCGGCAATTGGCTGGCTTCGCCTGATTCCGCGGTTTGCGGCACGGGTTCGTAGGAGGGGTCTTCCTCGTGCTTGGTCTCGCTGGCGGGAACGTCGTCGTCAAAATTGACAAGCTCGCTCGCTTCCGCGGACACATCTTCCAACGCCTGTTCGGTCAGGTTGGCTGCTTGGGGCTGCGTTTGTTCGTTGTGCGCCTCGCTTTCGGCGGTTTCGTGCTCCGGCGCGGCCTCGACGGACGCGGCCTCTAGCGCCGCCGCGGGTTCGCCTTGGTCCCGCTGCTCGGGAGCGGAGGGCGGCGCTTCGGCGCCTGTCGCATCCGGCGGCGCTCGGGATTCGATCGCCGCGGCGTCGCCTGCTGGCAGCTCGATGGTTGAGGCGTATTCGGGCGCCTGCGCCGCTTCGTGAGGTTGTGTCTCGATCGGCGCCGCTAGCGGTTCGGCGATTTCATCGTTCTGCTGTTCTTTTGCCCTTTCATCGGCGATCGGAATTGCCGTTAGATCGGCAGCCTTTTCGGCGGCGACGGGCTCAATGTCTTGCAGTTCCTCCGCATCGGGGGCGGCGGCCATCTCGGGAGCGGCTGTTTCGAATTCGCGCGCCGCAGGATCCGGAACCTCCTGGGCGGGCGCCTCAGCCAGTTTGGCGGCGGAATCCCCGTCGGCGAGCGATTTCGGGTTCGCGGATCCGTCGAGGGCTTCATCAACGCTCGCAGTGGAAGCGTGTTCACCTTGCGGATCGTCGCCTTCCGCTGCAAGGCCGGCGTGATCCGGTGGCTCGGCAACATCTTCTGGCGATGCGAACGCGTCTTCAACGGGTGTCGGCGCGTCAGCGAAACTTGCCTCAAGCTCCTCTGCGAAGATTTCAGCGGCGTCTCCAATCGGCGCCTCGTCCGCCTCGGAGCTTACGATTGGCTCAAGGTCTTCCGCGACGACTTCCGCGGCGTCTGCAATCGGCGCCTCGCTTTTCTCGTGGACGAACGTGGTGGCGGGCTCAGTCCCGGCGTCGCTGGATTCCAACGCCAATGTCCCGGCTTCGGGGGGCGCGTCGGACGATGTGCCAGCCGCCTTGAGGGCATCGGCAGGGTCTTCGACCAGCGCGGTTTCGACGGTCCCGGCCGCCTCTTCCTTTTCCGCGGGAGGTTCCAAAATCTCGGGTGCATCGGCGCCGGGCTCTAGCGCAAGCTCAGGCGCAGCCGCCTCGGGCGGCCCCGGGGGCTCTTCCGGCCGGTTCGGATCGTTCTCGTCAGCCACCCGGGTGCACCTCCGCGCCGGCTCCTAGCGCGATTCGAGTCGCCGTCTTGTTTCCCGCCAGAGACACGGCCAGCATTTCGCCCACGCATGATGGGCATTCGATCGTCCACAAGCAAGCTGCGGGGGTGCGCTTGCGCTTGCGGCGGCGCTGCAACACCGCCATATGTGGGCTTGTCGAGAGCGGCAAATCCCCTGCTGCCTGGAGGTTTTTTTATGAGCGACTACCAACCTGGAGCGCGGAGCATACCGTCTGGTCGTGCGGATATGGCGGTCGATGCCGGTCTGCGCGGCTTTATGCTTTCAGTTTACAACAAGATGGGCCTTGGTCTGCTGCTTTCCGGCGTGCTCGCCTGGGTGGTGGGGTCCGACGAGCAATTGGTCCGCACTTTGCTGACCGGCCCGCTGGGCATGGTCGTTATGTTCGGCCCGCTCGCGATTCTGCTCATCTCCAGTTTCACCATGCGCAATCCGTCGCCGACATCCGCGAACCTGGTTTACTGGAGTGTGGTGACGCTGATCGGCGTCAGCATGGGCGCCATCGTTTACGTGTACGCGCGCATCCCCGACGGCATGACCATAGTCGCCAAGGCGTTCCTGATCACATCCGCTTCGTTCGGCGCGCTCAGCCTCTGGGGCTATACGACCAAGCGCGATTTGACCGGCATGGGAACGTTTTTGATGATGGGTTTGATCGGTCTTGTGATCGCGTCAATCGTGAACATGTTCATGCAGAGCAGCGCGCTGCACTTCGCCATCTCGGTGATCGGTGTGCTGGTGTTCGCGGGCCTGACCGCGTTCGACACCCAGCGCTTGAAGTTCATGTATTATCAGTTCGGCGGCGACAGCCGGGCGGCGGCCGTGGGCTCCACATTCGGCGCGCTCAGCCTGTATCTGAACTTCATCAACATGTTCCAGTTCATCTTGAGCCTGTTGTCGCCTCGCAACTGAGTAGGGCGTCGAAAATGAGAATCGCGCCCCGGCCCGCGGCTGGGGCGTTTTTCGTTGAGGACTTCCAGGGACGGCGTTCTTTGTTACTCACAGAAGAATTTGACCCGGGCGCGAGGCATGCTCGCCGCAACGGAAACAGGGCGTTCTCAAAAAAAATCGTTGTTTGGCGTACACTTGCCAGAGGCCCTCGCCGGAACTGGGCATGGACGGAAAGCAATGTCGAACGCACCGGGATTAACTTTCTAGACATGTCTCCTTTGGGCCGCATTTTTTGCTTGCCCTCGCCGCATTAGAGCGCGACCTTAGCGTTGTGACCGGTCGGAGAAAGGCTCGTATCCGGTATCCATCAGCCCCCCCAGCCCCCCGGGTGCGCGCTTCGACCGGTCACTTCAGTTTCTCGCAACGCCCGCGCCTAGCGCGGGCGTTGTTGCTTTTGGGCTGAAATCTTTGGGATTCTAGCCGCCCTTCTGCGCGACTGAACCGGGTGCCGGCGCCGGCTCGGCCCTTTGCAATGAGCTCAGTCAAATTGAGGGAACCGGCAGCGCTGCGTGGGAACCAGCACGCGGCGATTCGTCCAGGGCGAGGCATAAGTTCGCCATGGCGTTTTGCGTGAAACCGCCGTAAGAGGCGCGCTCGATTTTCTCAGGGAAATTTACTCACATGCTGCTGCAGGTCGATGGCTTGCGAAAGACCTTCGGCCGGCGTGTCGCCGTGGATGGCGTCGGGTTTTCGCTCGATGTCGGCGAGGTCGTCGGCCTGCTGGGCCCGAACGGCGCCGGCAAGACCACCACGATGCGGATGATCGCCGGCTACCTGGAGCCCGACGAGGGCGTCGCCAAGGTCTTCAATATCGATGTGGCGCGCGAGCGCCGCCGCGCCCAGGAGCGGGTCGGTTATCTCCCCGAGGGCGCGCCGCTCTATGGAGAGATGACGCCCTGGACCTTCCTGCGCTTCGTCGCTGAGGCCCGCGGCATGACGCGCGAAGCGGCGCGCCACGCAGTGCGGCGCGCGGCGCAGGACACGCGCCTGGGCGAGACCATCGATCAACCGATCGAGACGCTCTCGAAGGGGTTCCGGCGCCGCGTAGGATTGGCGTCTGCGCTGCTGCACGATCCGTTACTGCTGGTGCTGGACGAGCCCACCGACGGGCTCGATCCTAACCAACGTCATTCCGTGCGCGACCTGATCCGGCGCCTGGGTCAGGATCGTGGGCTGATTATTTCGACCCATAGCCTCGAAGAGGTCGAGGCGGTTTGCACACGCGCCATCATCATCGACCAAGGCCGCATCGTCATCGACGCGGTCCCGGCTGCGCTGGCCGCGGAACACGGCTCGTTGGAGAAGGCCTTCGAGGCGCTGACGCGCGGGGAGGAGCGCGCGTGAAGAAGCAACCTGGTCTCGCCAGCATGATCGCGGTCTATCGCCGCGAAGTGCTTTCCTACCTGACGACTCCAACCGCCTATGTGTTCGTGGCGGTGTTTTTGTTCGCGATAGGGTTGTTCACGTTTCAGGTCGGCGGGTTGTTCGAACAGCGCCAAGCCGATCTGGCGCCCTTCTTCGCGTTCCACCCGTGGATATTCATGGTGTTTCTGCCCGCAGTAGCGATGCGGCTGTGGGCGGAGGAGAGCCGCTCGGGGGCCATCGAGCTTTTGCTCACGCTTCCTGCCCCAACTTGGGCGTTGGTGCTTGGCAAGTTCCTGGCGGCCTGGACCATAGCTGCGGTGGCGCTGTTGCTGACGACCCCGCTCTGGATAACGGTCAACTTCCTCGGCTCGCCTGACAATTCGGCCATCTTCACAGGCTATCTCGCAAGTCTGCTCATGGCGGGCGCCTATATTGCGATCGGTTCGGCTATGTCGGCGATCACGCCCGCGCAGATCGTGGCCTTTGTGCTGGCGGTGCTGGTCTCGTTCGTGCTTACGGCGCTGGGTCTGCCGATGGTGCTAGATTTCTTCAAGGGATTTGGCGGCGGCGCTGTCACGGAAACGTTGGCGCGTTTCTCTATCATGCACCATTTCGACGCCGCCCAGCGCGGTGTCGTGGAA
Organism: Terricaulis sp.; assembly: GCA_040080225.1. Taxonomy (GTDB): domain Bacteria; phylum Pseudomonadota; class Alphaproteobacteria; order Caulobacterales; family Aquidulcibacteraceae; genus Vitreimonas. Next base: position 8,344 of record JBEBIU010000033.1, on the reverse strand, counting down.
TTCCGCTCCGTGTTCTATTTCGTTTCGTTGATCGCATTGTGTCTCGGCTGGACCGCGCTCGCGGTCGATGCGCGGCGGGGAGGCTGAGCCATGAACGGACGTCGCTACGCCCTAGCCGCCGCTTTTTCGCTGCTGTTGATCTTCATAGGCGCGAACGTGATCGCGAATTCATGGTTCCGTTCTTGGCGGCTCGATCTCACCGAGAACCGACTCTACACGCTGAGCGGCGGCGCTAGGGGAGTGCTCAACGAATTAAGTGAGCCGGTCGAGTTGAAGCTCTATTTCTCGCGTGCGGCCGCCGCGCCGTTTCCGCAGGCGCAGGCCTACGCAGCGCGGGTGCGTGAAATGCTGCAGACGTTCGCCGCGCATTCTTCGGGGCGGGTGCGCTTTGTCGAGGTGAATGTCGAACGATTCAGCGTTGAGGAAGACGAGGCCCAGGAGGGCGGCATTGAGGCGCAACCTGTCGCGCAGGGCGCCGATCCCATCTATTTCGGCGTTGTCGGCGCCAATTCGATCGACGACCGGCGCGTCATACCTTCCTTGTCAGAGGCGCAGGAGCCCTTCCTCGAATATCAAGTTACGCGCCTTATCTATCAACTTCAAAATCCTGATCGGCCGCAAATCGCGCTAATCACGGCGCTGCCTCTCGATCCGGCGGCGGCGGCCGATCCCACCTTTCCAAGCGGCCAATCCTGGTTCGCGACCGAGTTGGGGCGCAGCAACGACGTAGTGAAGCTGCCGGTAAATTTCGAGACAATCCCGGACGCCGACGTGCTGGCGATCATCCATCCCTGGGCGCTCTCGCCGCAGCAAATGTATGCGGTTGACCAGTTCATTCTGCGCAAAGGCCGCGCATTTATAGCGCTCGATCCAGCTGCTCGCTTGGCGCAGCAGCAGGCTGGCGCGTTCGATCCGGCCAATCCGATGGGGGTCTCCACCTCCTCGTCGCTGGCGCCGCTGTTGGGGCGATGGGGCATCGAGATGGCGGCGACCGTCGTGCTCGACGGCGAGAACGCGCTGCCGATCCAGGTGCAGTTGCCGAACGGGCAAGTTGGCGAAGCGCCGCAGCCTTTGTTTTTTGCGGTTCCCGCCGGTGCATTGGATCGCGAAGACATGATGACCGCAGGCTTCAGCCGGGGGTTCTATCTTGGCATGGCGGGAGGATTGAACGTCACGGAGCAGCCAGGAATTACGGTGACGCGCCTTGCGCAAACCAGCGGTCGCACCATGCGCATCCCCGCCGACATGGCGCTCTCGATGCCCTCGCCTTACGACATCGCCAGCATCTGGCAAGGAAGCGCCGGTCGGCGCGAACTCGTGGCGCTGCGATTGTCTGGGAATCTCGAAACGGCGTTTGCTGATGGCGCGCCGCCGGCGGCGGTGGCGCAGGAGGGCGCCGCGCCGCAGCCGCAGACCGGCGTGCATTTGGTGCGCTCGACTAATCCGGCGCAGGTGGTTGTGGTATCGGACGTGGATTTCCTGGGCGACGATTTCTACATCGGCCGCGACGGGGCGCCCCAAGTCGATAACGGCTTCTTCGCGCTTAACGCAATTGATATTCTGAGCGGCTCAGATGACTTGGTTTCGCTGCGCTCGCGCGCGCCGTCGGCGCGGCCGATGAAGGTGCTCGAGAACTTGGAGCGCGACGCCCAGCAAGCGATCGAAGCGCGGCAGCGGGAATTGCAAGCTGATCTCCAGTCGGCGCAATCGCGGCTGGTGAACCTGCAGCAGCGGGGACGCGGCTCCGGGTTCTTCAGCGGCAATTTGGGCGCGGAGCTGACGCCTGAGGAAAACGCGGAAATGAAGCGCGTCCAGCAGGAGCTTATTGATGCGCGAACCGCGCTCCGCGGCGTCGAGCGCGAACATCGCAAAGATGTCGATGGGCTGCAGGCGTTGGTGATGTTCATCAATATGTGGTTGGCGCCGCTTTTGGTGGCGGCGGGCGGGCTCTATTTTTTCTGGCGCCGGCAGCGGCGCGTGGGAGCGCGGCGATGAGCACCGATCTTGCCGAGCGCCGCAAGGGACGGGCTCTGACCCTGCTCTTGATCGCTGGCGCAACGCTTGGCGTGGCGGCCGTCACCTCCGCCATCGAGTATCGCTCCGCGCATCCGGAACAGGCGTCAGCCCTCGTGGTTCCCGGTCTCGCCAACACAATCGCTGGCGCGCAGCGCGTCAGCATCGCCAGCAGCGAAGCCAGTTACCGGATCGAGAAAACCCAGCGCGGTTGGGCGATGCGCGACCGCGGCGATTTTCCGGTTCAAGCTGCGCGGCTAGAGCAGTTAACGCGCGGCCTCACCGACATGCGGATTTCACGCCGGCTCACGGCCGACGCCTCCAAGCATGCGCGTCTGGGCGTAGACGATCCGCGTCAGGGTGGCCGGGGCGTTCTGGTGCAAATTGAAAATGCCGAGCGCGCCTTCGTCGTCGACTTGATCTTCGGCATCGAGCCCGGCGGGCGAACCTTCGTGCGGCGCACGGGTCAGGATCAAGTTTGGGAAGTGCGCGCCGATGCGTCCGGACGCGGCTTGCCGCCATTGCGCGACGTCGCCTCTTGGCTCGATTTACGGCCGCTGGATTTGCCTGCCGACAGTCTGGCGCGCGTGGAGATCGCGCCGGCGACCGGGCGCGCTTACACGCTGGCGCGCGCCGTTGGCGATCAACCTTGGCGCATCATCTCGCCCGATCTCGCGGCGACGTCGCAATCTCTGGTCACATCGACCGCTCAGCATCTCAACGAACTTACTCCAACCGATGTCCTCGAGGCGCCGGCGATTCAAGGCGCCGCCAAAGCCCGGCTTCGCGCGCTCACGTTTCAAGGCGTAGCGATTGAGGCGGAACTGATCGAGAGCGGCGGTAGGACCTGGCTCAAGCTGGTCGCGCGTGCGCAGACGCCGGAGCAGGATGAGGCAGCACTGGAGCTGAATAACCGCGTCGCCGGGTGGGCCTATGCGCTCAGCGAGATGGAAGCAGGAGAACTCGCGCCGCCGCTGGCGACGCTTCTCCCGAGCGCTGAATAAGGGTCAGCGCCGCCCTGTGGCGGCGGTTGCGGCGGCGGCCAATATGGGGCCGCCGTCGGGCGTTTGCACCAGCACCGCGCACTCGGGATTACAATTTCCGCGCTCGTACCATGACGCTTCGCCGCTCCAGGCGCCGAGGCGCTCAATGCTGCGGACTAGATTGTAATGGGAAATGGTGCGGCGAATGTTGAGTCCGCCATTGATCGCAACCTCGAGTGGTCCAGGATCGTATGCGACCAGCCAGATGTCCGCGGTCGGCGCGCGTGAGGCGCCGGTTAGGGTTACGCGCACACGGCCGTTGCGGAGGCGGGCAATACTTGCGAGCGGCGCGTCGCTCGCTCGCGGGTTCTCGCGCGCTTGGTGGACCGTCGAGCGAGCCTCTTCCCAGTCGGAGGCGCTGGTCTGCGTCTGGCCGTTGACGACAAGTTGGGGCGTGTAGCGTCCGCGCACCCGCAGCGTGCGTGAATAATTGCGCTGCCGCTCGCTGAACTCTGGGCGGGCGAAGGTGTCGCGCCATCCCAAATAGTCCCAAATACCCACTGGGAAGGTGAGCGCGAGGACTCCACGCTCGCGCGAAAATGCGCCGAGCAGCCGATTGGCGCGCGGACACTGGAAGCACCCCTGGCTGGTGTACAATTCCACAACGACGGCGGCCGGCTCACCCGCAGTCTGCGCGCGCGCAACCGGCGTCGCCGCCACCAGGGCGACGAACAAGGCGGCCGCGAGCGAACGGGCTAACATGGACCCCATCATGGGCGGTGAGCCTGTGGCGCGCGAATCAAACCGGCGTTACGGGGCAAGCTCAGCCTGTCCGGGCGAGTTCCCGCAGCACATAGTGGAGAATACCCCCGTTGCGGAAGTATTCGACTTCATTCTCAGTGTCGATGCGGCAGAGCACGGCGGTCTCCAGCGTCTGGTCCCCCGGCCCGGTGATGGTGAGGGAGACTCGCTGGCGCGGGGCGAGCCCCGCAACGCCCTCGATCGAGACGCTCTCAGCCCCGGTGAGCCCCAGCGTCCGCCACGACTGTCCGTCGACGAACTGCAGCGGCAGCACGCCCATGCCGATCAGGTTGGAGCGGTGGATGCGCTCGAAGCTCTCTGCGATCACAGCCCGCACGCCGAGCAGCTTGGTCCCCTTTGCCGCCCAGTCGCGCGACGAGCCAGTGCCATATTCCTTGCCGGCGAAGACCACGAGGTCGCGGCCTTCGCTCTGGTAGCGCATGGCGGCGTCGTACATGGCCATGCGTTCGCCGGAGGGCTGGTGGATTGTGTCAGGCGCTTCGATGGGGGCGCCGCCCGCATCCTTCACCATCGCATTCTTGATCCGGATGTTGGCGAAGGTGCCGCGCATCATCACGTCGTGGTTGCCACGCCGGGCGCCGTAGGAATTGAAATCGCCCTGCGCGACCTGGTGCTCGGAGAGGTAGCGGCCGGCCGGCGAGGATTTCTTGATCGCGCCGGCGGGACTGATGTGGTCGGTGGTGATGCTGTCGCCGAACAGCGCAAGAATGCGCGCTTGCCTGATGTCGGTGATCGGCGCGGGCGTCATCGACATACCCTCGAAATAGGGCGGGTTCTTCACGTAGGTGGAGTGGATAGGCCAATCGTAGGTGCGCCCGCCGGATACCTTGATCGCCTGCCAGTTGACGTCGCCCTTGAACACGTCGCCGTAGCGCGAAGCGAACATCTCGCGCGTCACTGCAGTGCGCACCACAGCCTCGATGTCGGCATTGCTCGGCCAGATATCGCGCAGAAAGACCGGGCGTGCGTCCTTGCCCATGCCGAGTGGTTGGGTTTCGAGGTTGGCGTAGACAGAACCGGCCAGCGCATAGGCGACCACCAGCGGGGGCGAAGCGAGATAGTTGGCGCGCACGTCCTGGTTGACGCGGCCCTCGAAATTGCGATTGCCCGAGAGCACCGAGGCGACAACGAGATCGTTCTCGCTCACCGCAGCGGAAATCGCCGGCGGCAGCGGCCCGGAATTGCCGATGCAGGTGGTGCAGCCATAGCCGACCAGGTTGAAGCCGTGCGCGTTCAAATCATCGCTGAGGCCAGCGGCGTTGAGATAATCGGTGACAACTTGCGAGCCGGGCGCGAGCGAGGTTTTCACCCAAGGCTTGGCCTTCAGTCCCTTGGCGATAGCATTACGCGCAAGCAGGCCCGCCGCGATCAGCACCGATGGGTTCGACGTGTTCGTGCACGAGGTGATGGCGGCGATTACCACGTCGCCATGGCCGACATCATACGAAGCGCCCTCAACCCGTGCGCGCTTCTTCAGTTCGGCGCTCTTCTTGAACTCGTCGCTCATCACTTTGGTGAAGCCATCGCCTATGGCGCCGAGCAGCACGCGATCCTGCGGGCGCTTGGGGCCGGCGAGCGATGGGCGTACGTCGGCGAGGGAAAGCTCCAGCGTGTCGGTGAAGTCCGGCTCGATGTCCCCGCGCCACAGCCCTTGCGCCTTGCAGTACACTTCCACCAACGCCACGCGCGCGGGATCGCGGCCGGTGGCGGCGAGATAGTCGATGGTCTTCTGATCGACCGGGAAGAATCCGCAGGTCGCGCCATATTCGGGCGCCATGTTGGCGATGGTGGCGCGGTCCTCGACCGAAAGCACATCGAGCCCGGGGCCGAAGAATTCCACGAACTTGCCGACCACGCCGCGCTTTCGCAGCATTTGCGTGACGGTGAGCACGAGGTCGGTGGCGGTGGCGCCTTCGGGCATCTTGCCGGTGAGGCGAAAGCCGATCACTTCCGGGATCAGCATCGACACTGGCTGGCCCAGCATCGCCGCTTCCGCTTCGATGCCGCCCACGCCCCAGCCCAGCACGCCGATGCCGTTGATCATGGTGGTGTGGCTGTCGGTGCCGACGACCGTGTCGGGATAAGCGACGGTCTCGCCGTTCTCCTCGCGCGTCCACACCGATTGGCCGAGATATTCGAGATTGACCTGGTGGCAGATGCCGGTGCCCGGCGGCACGACGCGGAAATTACGGAACGCCGACTGGCCCCAGCGCAGGAACTCGTAACGTTCGCCATTGCGCTGATATTCGAGATCGACGTTGCGCTTGAACGAATCCGCGCCGGCGAAGTGGTCAACCATCACCGAGTGGTCGATCACCAGGTCCACCGGCACCAGCGGATTAATGCGCTCAGGGTCGGCGCCCAGCTTCGCCGCCGCATCGCGCATGGCGGCGAGGTCCACCACCGCCGGCACCCCGGTGAAATCCTGCATCAGCACCCGCGCGGGCGAAAACGCGATCTCCACTTCGTCCTTGCCGCGGTTCTTCAGCCAGCCGGCGATGGCCGAAATGTCGGCCTGCTTCACCGCCACGCCGTCCTCGGTGCGCAGCAAATTCTCCAAGAGCACCTTGAGCGAGTAGGGCAGACGCGCGATGTCGCCGAGCCCGTTGCGGGAGGCGGCGTTGAGATCGAAATAAGCGTAGGATTTGCCGCCGGCGCTGAGCGTGGTGCGGCTGCGGAACGAGTTGAGAGACGGCATAAAGGTGCATCCTCACGTCAGAAGTGAAAGCGATGCGAAACGCGTCGGGGAGCGCCCCTCCGGAATCAAACCGGCGCGCGGCGGAGGATATGTAGCGCTGTTTGGGGAGCAGGCAAACCCGGTTTGGGTGGTTCGATCCACTCGCCGTCCCTGCGGATGAGCGGCCTCCCGAACGGCCTGTGGCTTTGACGTTGATTTCTGGCGGTGGTACCGGGTCATCCGGAAGTCAAGCGCTTGGCCGAAGTCTTCATCTCCTACAAGAGCGAACGGCGCTCCGCGGCGCGGCACCTCGCCAAGGTGCTGGACGCTCATGGGTATGATGTTTGGTATGATTACGGTCTTCTCCCTGGCCACGAATTCGAACCCCGATTGATGGCCGAGTTAGCGGCGGCAAGAGTTGTTATTGTACTCTGGTGTGGCATGGCCGCAGCCAGCCCATGGGTGAACAAGGAAGCGCGCGAGGCAAGACGCGAGGGAAAATATTTACCCTGTCGCCTGGAGAGCTGCGCCCTGCCGCAGGACTTCGTGAGCGCAGATACCATCAGCCTAGCCGACTGGGACGGCTCGCCGCGCAGCCACAAACTCGATCGACTCATTCTCGACATTGGTCGCCGCGTCGAGCGCGATCCGGTGTCCAATATGCGCGCGCTTATCGAACTCGACGAGACTTGGCGCAGCTACGGCGCGCCGACGCTGGCACAGTTCGCGCTCGGCAGCGCGCTGACTCCCGGCGCCGCGACATCGCTCGCCCCTTCCGCGAGTGCACTGCTTGGCGCGCCGCCGGAGGGCCTATCACCCAATCTGGCGCAGCATTGGGAAAACGCTCGCGGTGGCGACTACGCCGCAATCTTCCAGGTAGCAGCCGCATATCAATTTGGCGAGCGGGGCTTGCCGCAGGACGACCGTGAGGCCGTGCGCCTCTTGAGGCTGGCGGCAGCTCAGGGAAATGTGGACTCGCTGTTGGTTCTCGGCGCGTTGTACGAAACCGGCAAGTGCGGGATGCCTGAGGACGCGAGCGAGGCCGCACGTCATTACCAGCTAGCCGCGGACCAAGGAAACGCCGCGGCGCAAGAACGTCTTGCCAGAATGTACAGCGATGGGCGCGGCGGCTTGGCGAAGAACGAACGCGAGGCTGCGCGACTCTACCGGCTCGCGGCGGATCAAGGCGACGCCCCTGCGCAAGCTAATCTCGCCGCCATGTACGCGGAAGGGCGCGGCGGTTTGCCGGTGGACGAACGCGAGGCAGTACGCCTGTGTCAGCTTGCGGCGGAGCAGGGATACGCATTCGCGCAAACCCTTTTGGGAGTGATGTACGAGGCTGGCATGGGCGGATTGCCGAGGGACAAGCGGGAGGCTGTGCGCCGCTATCGGCTCGCCGCAGATCAAGGTGACGCCACAGCGCAGGTCAACCTCGGAACAATGTACGAGAGCGGGCGCGGTGGTTTGCCTTTGGTGGAGATTTTGGCCGTTCGCTACTACGAACTAGCGGCAGACCAGGGGAATGACGACGCGCAATACAGACTCGGACTCATGTTCTGGGCTGGCGCGGGCGGCCTAGAAAAAAATGAGCGCGAAGCGGCGCACCTCTACAGGCTAGCTGCCGAGCAAGGGCACCCCGATGCCCAGCTTCAATTGGGGTGGCTGTATGCCGGCGGGCGCGGGGGGCTTCCTCAAGACGATTCTGAAGCGGCTCGACTGTTCAGGCTCTCTGCGGCCCAGGGAAACTCGCTGGCGCAAAAGAGCCTGAGCTTCTTGGGAAGCATGCAAGGCTAGCCGGTTGCCCCAGTGGGCCGTTGTGGCGGCAGCGCGCTCGACCCCTCTCCCTTGC
>JBEBIU010000032.1:0-25227 GCA_040080225.1 Terricaulis sp. | reverse complement strand
CCCCTAACCCGCGTCGTGGAGGACTTCCCAGGTGTGGCCGTCGGGGTCGGTGAAGTATCCCGAGTAGGTGCCTTCGTCGTCCTCGGCGGCGGTGGTGGTTCCGCCTGCTGCTTTGGCTTTGGCCAACAGCGTATCGACCTCGCCGCGGCTTTCGGTGAAATAGGACAGAATGGTCTCCGCGGTTCCGCGCGCCGCGGTGCGGTGGCCGACGGATTCGACATAGACGCCGAAATCAGACCGGTTCAGCAGCACCAGATAAACGCCGTCGAGATTGAACGCCGCGTGGTCCTCGTCGGTTTCCTCGGGCGTCAGCCCAAGTCCGCCATAGAAGCTCAGCGACTTCCCCAAATCGTCCACCGGAAGCGTGACGCAAGAAATCGCTGCGGGCATTCTTCACCTCCATCGACACGCAAAACCGCGTGTTCAAGGCAACTAGCGATGAAGGGATTCTGCAGCCTGAGCTAGGCCGATGTTTCGGCCTTAGATCACTGCCAGCACGAACCCGTATCGTCCTCGTAACGTTATGTTTTCGCTATGATGTTGTGGTCCTCTTGCAACAGCAGGCGGCGAAGGCGCCAAACACCCCTGCCGCGCCTTTGGAGCGGGCCTCAGCTGCCCTATGTTCGGACTTAGCCGGTGAATCGGCGAACCAAGCACAAGGGTCCCTCAATGAAAAACGTCACCTTCCTCGGCGCCGCAGCGTTTGCGCTGATGGCGGCCACTGCGGCCAACGCGCAAAACTACGTCGGCGCCGTTTACGGCAATGCCGATATCGACGGCCTGGGCGACGCCAATTTCTACGGCGTCGAAGGCGCATTCGGCGGCCCGAACTATGAGTTCGACCTGAGCTTCGCCGACAGCGACGAATCCGATTCAGCGATCTCCGGCGCCGCCCACCTGTTGTCCCGCAGCGACAGCCATTTGCTGGGCGCGTTCGTGGGCGCCTCCAACGGCAGCGACAGCACGACTTGGACGATCGGTGGCGAAGGCAACATCTACATGGACAACGTCACATTCGCAGGCGCGATCGGCTACGCCAGCAACGATGACATCGATACCGACGGCTTCGGCTTGAACGGCGAGGCGCGCCTGTTCCCGTCCGACAATTTCCGCCTGCAAGCCATCGCCGGCTTCGCTCGCGTTGACACCGCTGGACTCGAAGATGACGTCATCAGCTTTGGCCTGGGCGGCGAGTACCAGTTTGGCGACGCCCCGTTCTCGGTGGCCCTTAACTGGGACCGCAGCGAACTCAGCGACGCTGACATCACGGCAGAAACGCTTACCGTCGGCCTGCGTTACAATTTCGGCGGCACGCTGCGCGATCGCGACCGCACCGGCGCCAGCCAAGCGGGCCTGGTCGGATTCGGGTTCTGATCGGACCATTATTCGAGGCAAGGGCCCTCGGCGCTGCCGGGGGCCCTTTTTTTGGGCTCTTGCCAACGGTCCTGAACACTGAGCTCCCCCGCACTCCATCATCCGAGACGCGCGGAGCGCGATCCGGGATTCCAGAGACAACCAGCGCGGCTATGGCTCCTGCATTCAAGGTTCGGCTTCGCCGCCCAGGAATGACGGGCTCAGATTTCCATGCGTCATGAGTCTCGTTTTTGTACCATTGGGCTCACTCAACCGCGATCCCGGCCCGTTCCAAGACGCGCCGCGCCGGATCGAGCAATGCGCCATATTCGCGCCAGCGGCCTACTGAACTCGCATACATAGGCTGGCGCACTTGGGCTGCGCTTGGCGTGGCGACGCCAGCGCTGTTTTGGTGGAACGCTAGGCAGGCCTCATCCCAATCCAGGGCGCAGAACGCGAGCAGCGCGCGCGTGACCCGCTCTTGATCCGCAACCAGATCGTCGTAGCAGAGCTCCATGTAGCGCTCGGGCGGCAAGGTATTGCGCCAATGTCTCAACACCCGATCGAACTGAACGAATTTGTGGGCGACGCTCTCTAACGCGTACACGTAGTCGTAATAGCGATCCTCGCTTGCGAAGAGTTGCTTGAAATTGCTCAGCACGCTATCGAGCGGATTGCGGCGTACGCACACGATGCGCGCGTCCGGCATGGCGCGCAGGACCGCGCCAATGGAGAGATAATTGCTCGGCGCCTTGTCGATAAAGCGCGGCTTACGTCCCGTGATCGGCCGCGTGCTCGCGACGTAAAGCTCGCCGAGCCGGCGCCAATCCATCTCGCCGCGAACGAACGTCGCCGCTTCGCGCACGCCCGCCGCCGCAGCGCCCGACATGAGATTCAGCAGAACCGGAAAATTATCGAGTTCGCCCGCCGACATCACCTCCGGATGGCTAGAGAGAATGCGATCCACCAATGTCGTTCCCGAGCGCGGCAGGCCGGTGACGAAGATCGGCTCGCCGCGCCCCTCGCCAATGGTCGGCGGCGTCTGCGAAGCGGCGAGAATCGCGCTGACGAGCGCCTCTTCGCGCTCAGACTGGCAGGGCCAAAGCTGCGCCCGGCGCGCCTTGGCGCGTACGAGCCATTCGAACGAATGCGCGAGATCGCCAACATCTTCATAGGTTTTCGCCAACGCATGGCCGATGTGCAGGGTGCGCCATCCGTCCAGATCCGGCGCGGCGAACAACAATTCAAGTTCAGCGACGCTGTTGTTGGCTAAGCTCTGCTTTTGCAGCTGAACCAAAGCGTGCCGCGCCCGGTGATTGCCCGGTTCGGCCTCAAGGGCGTTTTGATAATTCTGCACGGCGGCCTCAAGCCGCCCCAGAAATCTCTGCGTCTGCCCTAGTTCAAACAGGAATTCGGTTTGCTTCGGCGCCAGCGCTGATGCGCGCTCAAGCGCGTCCAGCGCCGCATCCAGATCGCCGACGCGCCGATATAAGCCGGCCGCGCCATAGAGCGCGCGCGCGTCATCGGCCTTCTCCCGCACGGCGCGCGCCGCAAGCGCGCCCAACGCGGCGAAGCGGCCCACGAACTTGGCTATAACTGCCTCATCGACCATGGGAGTTCACCAGAACTTGTTCTGGCGAACCGCTACTCGCGCAGCTTGGTCAGCACTTCCTGCGCCACCGCGCGCGGCACTTCTTCATAATGGTCGAACTCCATCACATAGCTCGCGCGGCCTTGGCTGAACGAGCGCAGCGTGTTGACGTAGCCGAACATATTGGCCAGCGGCACCATAGCGTTGATGATGGTGGCGTTGCCACGCATGTCCTGACCCTGGATCATGCCGCGGCGGGAGTTGAGATCGCCGATCACCGAGCCGACATAATCCTCGGGGCTGGTGACTTCGACCTTCATGATCGGCTCCAGCAGGCGCGGATCGCCCTTCTCTTTCAGTTCGCGGAATGCAGCTTGCGCGGCGATCTGGAAGGTCAGCACGTTGGAATCGACGTCGTGATATTTGCCGTCGATCAAGGTCGCGGTGAAATCGATCAGCGGGAAACCGGCAAGCAAGCCGTTTTCCTTGCTCATGTTCAGTCCTTTTTCGACCCCCGGCACGTATTCCTTCGGCACGTTGCCGCCGACGATGGCGTTCTTGAACACAAAGCCTGTGCCCGGCTCGCCGGGGCCGAATTCGATCTTCACTTCGGCGAATTGGCCAGAACCGCCGGTTTGTTTCTTGTGCGTGTAGGTGATCGTCGCGGCGCGCCCAAGTTTTTCCCGGTACGCCACTTGCGGGGCGCCGACAGTGGCTTCGACCTTGTACGTGCGGCGCAGGATGTCGATCTTGATGTCGAGGTGCAGTTCGCCCATGCCCTTGAGGATGGTCTGGCCGCTTTCCTGATCGGTCGAAACGCGGAACGAGGGATCTTCGTTTGCCAGCTTGGCCAAAGCGACGCCGAGCTTTTCCTGGTCGGCCTTCGATTTCGGCTCTACCGCCACCGAGATAACCGGCTCGGGGAAAATCATGCGTTCCAGGATCACCGGCTTCTGCGGATCGCAGAGCGTGTCGCCGGTGCGCACTTCCTTGAGCCCAGCAAGGGCGACGATGTCGCCGGCATAGGCTTCCTTGATGTCCTCGCGGTTGTTGGCGTGCATCAGCAGCATGCGCCCGGCCCGTTCTTTCTTGTCGCGCGTGGAGTTCAGCAACGCATCGCCGGCGTTGAGCACGCCCGAATAGATGCGGCAGAAGGTGATGGTGCCCACGAACGGGTCGTCCATGATCTTGAATGCCAGCAGTGCAAGCGGCTGGCCGTCGTCCGATGGCCGCACCAGCTCCTTTTCCGGATCGTCCATATCGACGCCCTTGATGGCGGGACGATCGAGCGGGCTGGGCAGATAATCGACAACCGCGTCGAGCAAGGGCTGCACGCCCTTGTTCTTGAACGCAGAGCCCAGCAGCATCGGATACCAAGCAGCTTTGAGCACCGCCAAGCGGATCAGCCGCTTCAGCGTCGGAATATCCGGCTCGCTGCCGTCCAGATACGCGGCCATCACGTCGTCGTCCATTTCGACGGCGGCCTCGACCAAAGCGGCTCGATACTCGATTGCCTTTTCTTTCAAATCGACGGGGATCTCGATGATGTCGAACTTCGCGCCGAGGCTTTCATCCTTCCAGATGATCGCGTTCATTTCCACCAGATCGACCAGGCCCTTGAAGCCGGACTCGATGCCGATCGGTAGCTGCAGCGGCACCGGCCGCGCGCCTAGGCGCTTTTTGATGTCGTCGACGCACATGTAGAAGTCGGCGCCCGTCTTATCCATCTTGTTGGCGAAGATGATGCGCGGCACCTTGTACTTGTCGCCCTGGCGCCAGACGGTTTCGGTCTGTGGTTCCACGCCTTGGTTGCCGTCGAGCACCACCACCGCGCCGTCGAGCACGCGCAGCGAGCGCTCGACTTCGATGGTGAAATCGACGTGGCCGGGCGTGTCGATGATGTTGAGCCGCTTGCCGCTCCAGAACGTCGTCGTCGCCGCCGACGTAATGGTGATGCCGCGCTCCTGCTCTTGCTCCATCCAGTCCATGGTGGCCGCGCCGTCATGGACTTCGCCGATCTTGTGGCTCTTGCCGCTGTAAAACAGAATCCGCTCGGTGGTCGTGGTCTTGCCCGCATCGATGTGGGCCATGATGCCAAAATTGCGATAGTCTTCGATGTTGTACTGACGAGGCATGACAATTCTGTCCGTGTTTCATGGACCGCCGGCGCCCTCGCCGGCATGCGCCGGAGCCGGCCGGCGTGGGCGCCGGCGGTCCATTAGGTTTTACCAGCGGTAGTGGGAGAATGCGCGGTTGGCTTCGGCCATGCGGTGCGTCTCTTCGCGCTTTTTGACAGCCGCACCGCGGTTGTTCGATGCGTCGATCAGCTCGCCGGCAAGACGCTCCTGCATGGTGTTTTCGTTGCGCTTGCGGGCTTCGCCCACCAGCCAACGAATGGCCAGCGCCTGGCGGCGCTCGGGGCGTACTTCCACTGGAACCTGATAAGTGGCGCCGCCGACCCGGCGTGAACGCACTTCGATGGCCGGGGCGACATTGCCCAGCGCATCGTGGAACACCTCGATCGAGGGCCGCTTCATCTTCTTCTCGACCGTGTCGAGCGCGCCGTAAACGATCTGCTCGGCGACCGACTTCTTGCCCTCGTACATGATGTAATTCATGAACTTGGTGAGCACGAGGTCGGCGTGGACGGGATCGGGCAGGACTTGGCGCGGCTCAGCGCGGTGACGGCGGGACATTTCGGTCTTTCCTTACTTGGGTCTCTTGGCGCCATAAAGCGAACGGCGCTTCTTGCGGTCCTTGACGCCTTGGGTGTCGAGCACGCCGCGCAGGATGTGATAGCGCACGCCCGGCAAATCCTTCACCCGGCCTCCGCGGATCAGCACCACCGAGTGCTCCTGCAGATTGTGGCCTTCGCCGGGGATATAGCACACCGCTTCGATGCCGGTGGTCAGGCGCACCTTGGCGACCTTACGCAGCGCCGAGTTCGGCTTCTTCGGGGTGGTGGTGTAGACCCGCGTGCAGACGCCGCGCCGTTGCGGACTCGCCTTCAGCGCCGGCGACTTATTGCGCACCGGCTTTGGGCTCCGGGGCTTGCGGATCAGCTGGTTAATCGTCGGCATTTCGCCCTTTTCTCTTCCCGTTCAGCCAAACTCAAGTAGCGCGCCGGGCGGCCCCTTGGAACCGCCGAGTGGCGCGCTTGCGAATTTCCAATCGGCGGGGCCCGGGTCGCCTCGTGACATTGGGCAGCCGTTCCGAATGAGGCGCGAGACATAAAGGGGGGGCGCCTGGCCGTCAAGCCGAGCGAGGTCAAAATACCCTACCCCTCGGAGAGGCCCCGCGCGGCGTTGCCGCTTCACTTGCCCGGTCGTCAAAGGCAAGCTGGCGGGCAATGAAACCCCTGGACCAATTCCGGCAGGACATCATGTCCGGGCCCGATCTGTTTGCTCACAAGATAGACTTGGCCGCAGAGCTGCTCTTGCTGGTTCGCTTGTCCCGAAATGTGTTCGCCGAGGCGAGCTTTTTGGACGACCGAATCATCAACCCACAGGTCCAGGGCAATTGGTACCGGCTTGCCAGCATAGAGGCGACGCTCGCGGGCTGCGCAGGCGCGCGGCCCGTGCATTTCATCTTCCACGCCGGCCATGTCGGCTCGACGCTGCTTTCCAGGCTAATCGAGCAGGCGGGGAACGTGCTGACGCTGCGCGAGCCGCTGCCGATGCGCACGCTGGCGGAATTGCAGGACGATCTGGATTGTTCGCCTGCATTGTTCAGCGAAGCGGCGGTTGATCGCATGGCGCAGATGCAATTGCTGCTATGGTCACGCGGTTATTCGGACACCCAGGCGGTGGTCGTCAAAGCGACGAGCGCGGCGGCCCGGGTCGCTCCGCGCTTGCTTTCACTGGCCCCAGACGCGCGGGCAATCTACCTTCATCTCTCCGCCGAGCCCTATTTGGCGACCTTGCTGGCCGGCAAGGACTCACCGATCGATCTGCGCGGCATGGCCAAGGAGCGGTACAGACGTTTGGAGCGACTGGTCGGCGGCGCCGAGCTTGGCCCACTGTACGCGCTTAGTCTAGGCGAACTCGCCGCCATGACCTGGTGCGTCGAGTTGCTAACCCGCCGCCGTATTTGCGAAACCACGCCCGAGCGGCTTCTTTGCTTGGACTTCGAGGTATTGCTCTCCAACCCTGCCCCGATGCTCGCTGCGGTATTTACGCACCTGCGACTTTCCGCACCGGATGGCTACCTAGAGAACATCGACCAAGCTCCGGTTTGGAGTCGGTACGCCAAGGCGCCCGAGGCTGCCTACTCAACTCAAACCCGGGCCGAAATCCTCCAGCAATCGCGCATGCGTTATGGTGACGAAATACGCAAGGGACTCGTCTGGATCGACCGCCTAGCGAAGAACGCGCCTCTTGCAGCGCCAGCCTTCTGCGGTCTGCTACCGCCCTGACCAACGCCGGGTCAGATTTTGGCGCACTACTTCAAGCCGCATGCGATTAGCCCAATGCATGTTTTCGCCTTCAAGCGCGCTGATCTCACCCAGTTCGTAGAGCACGTCTCGGTCACTTTCTTCAGCGACGAAACTTTCAATGAAGGTGATCGCCACCAGTCGCTCTCCGGAGCGGACCGGCGCCACTTCATGCAAGGTGGTCGATGGATACACCACCGCTGCGCCAGCCTGGAACTTAATCGGCATGGACCGCGCCCCGAAATGCAACACCAATTCCCCGCCTTCATAGGCGTCGGGCGGATTGAGAAAGACGGTAGCGGAAAGGTCCGAACGCAGCGGCCCTGATGGGGTCGCGAGCAGCGCGGCGTCGGCGTGGGGGCCATACTTCATGCCGGGCGAATAACGTGTGACGAGCGGGGGGAGCATCCGGCGTGGAAATGCGAAATCGAGAAACTGCCGAGACCGCATGAGGGCCCCAGATACTGTGCTCGCAGCCGCCTGCGCCTCGTCGGCCTTGGGATCGGCCTGCAGATTCACCTTTTCAGAGAAGCCGGTATTGGAAGCACGCCCGTCGATAAACGTCATCCTCGCCGCCAACTCACGCAGCTTGGCGAGTTCTCCCTCAGCAAGCAGTTCCTTGAGTTCGAGAATCATCGACCGCCTCGCGACCGCGACTAAAAAGCCAACCACGACCAAATTGTCGCTACCACAAATCTGCATTATTGAACACGGATGAACACAATCGCTACAGACGAGCTTGCGCGCCGGGCGACATGGGCTGACCGCGCCGCGCCACGCGCCGAAGCGGACGCACTTTGGGCAGCATTGATCGCGGCAGCCCCCGACCACCCGCGCGCGCTGTTTGCCCTCGGCCGCAGCCGGATTGATCAAGGCGACCCCCAGGGCGCATTGGAATTGCTCTCACGCGCTGAACTTGGGGACCCGACCTACGCAGAAATCCCCTTCTTTGCCGCGCTTGCGCATCGCAAGCTGGGCAACCTGCCTGCCGCAATCGCCGCCATTGATCGCGCGCTTGCCATCGACGCCTATTTCTTCTTGGCGCAGCTGTCGAAGGGGTCGCTCTACGAACAAATGGGACGAAAAAAGGCTGCGGCGCAGACCTACAAGAACGCGATCAAGATCGCTCCGGCGCCGGAGCACCTTCCGCGCTCCCAGCGCGCTGCTTTCGAGCACGCCAAATCGGCGGTAGCGGCATATTCGGTCGACCTGGCCGAGCATTTACGCGGAGACGTCGCCGCCTTGCGCGCGCGCTGCAGCGAAAGCGGGATGAATCGGTTCGACGAGAGCCTCGAAATCCTAGCCGGCGTAAAGCCGCGCCAGGTGCATGATCCGCTCTTGTTCTACTATCCTCGACTTCCCGCCATCCCATTCTATGAACGCACGTTGTTCCCTTGGTTAGCGCAATTGGAGGCGGCCACGGATGCGATTCGCGCCGAGCTAGATATCGTATTGCGCGAAGATTGGGACAAGTTCGCCCCCTACATCCAATTGCCGCCCGAGGCGCCTGTCAATCAATGGGTTGAGCTGAATCACTCCTCGCTCTGGAGCACACTCTTCCTTTGGCGCGACGGCGTTCGCCAGGACCAAGTGTGCGCCAAGTGTCCCAACACCGCGGCCCTACTCGAACAATTGCCCCTCGCAAAGCAGACAGGCTTTGCGCCGACCGTGGTATTCTCAGTACTGAGCCCGAACACCCGCATTCCCCCGCACACCGGCTCCACAAACGTGCGATTATTGACGCACCTGCCGTTGATATTGCCGCCCAATTGCGGATTCCGCGTCGGCAACGACACCCGAGAATGGCGGATGGGGGAAGCCTGGGTGTTCGACGATACTATCGAGCATGAGGCCTGGAACGACAGTGGTGAACCGCGCGCGATCATGATCTTTGATGTCTGGAATCCGCTCTTGAGCGCCGCTGAGCGTGAATTGGTAGCGGCGATGATGCTCGCATTCCAGCGCTTCAATGCCGAAGAATAGGCTATAGATCGCTCGCAATCTCGCTGCGCACGCCTTCAAGCTCGCGGGCGTAGTTGCGCCACCGCCCTGACGAAGTCGCGTATAATTGCTCACGCACTTGCCAAACGCTTGCCGTCTTCACAGCGTTGTCACGGCGATGGAAGGCTAGGCATTCCTCGTCCCATTCGAGACCGAGTGTGCGCACCAATCGTTCCGCCGTTTCCCGTGGGCGGGCGACAAATGCGTCGTAGTCGAACTCGATGATGTCCTCGCCGTATAGGGAGCGCCAGTGCGCCATCAATTGACGCGATATCCGCAATTGGTGCGCGACATCGCCGAGATCGAAAGCATAGACGATACTGGGATCCAGATGGAGGAAAAAAACCGACAAGACATTGTCCAGCGGATTGCGTACGGTGTGTACGATCTTCGCCGCTGGAAACATCCGCTTGATCAGACCGACATAGAGCCAGTTGTCGAGCCACTTGTCGGTGATGAGATCGGCGCCCGCGAACAGTCTACTGATGCGAACCCGGTACTCGCGCGCGAGATCAGCACATCCTGGAGCATCAAGCATCGCCGCTTGCTCTGGAAACGAGCCCACGGCATCCCTTACCAAGGACGGCATCAGCGCCAACTCACCGCATGGACTGATCCGCTTGTGGCCCGCGAGAACTTGCTCGACCAAGGTGGAGCCGGATCGGAACATGCCGCAGATGAAGATCGGCGCCCAACCGGTTTCCTCCGCCCGCGCCGATGCTCGCGGGAACGCCGCCATGATGCGTTCGTTAAGGGCGCCTGCCGCGGCGCGATCGTAGGTGCTGCGAGCTGCTGCGCGGCTCTCTCGATTGGCGTGCCTGTACGCTTCAAACGCCGCAGCATAATCGCCAGCGGCATCCAGGCCGCGCCCTAGAGCAAACCCGAGGCTGGCCCGGTCCTCTGCAACCACATCGTTGCGTTCCAGGGTTTGCCGCAGCCGCGCGGTCACCCCCGTCAGCGCTTCACCTCTGGGCAATAAATTGCCGAGCCGCGCGAGCGCGGTCCAGCACACGGGGTCGAGAGCTAGCGCGCGCTCGTAGAGTTCGACCGCCGCAGCGCGGCGACCGAAATCCTCATGCAAGTTTGCCAGATTCAAGAGCGCGGGCACATAACTTGGATTGAGCCTCAGCGCCTGCTCGAGCTCACGCTCGGCGTCCGCTTCCCGCCGGAGCGCATCGGCGAAGATCGCGGCGCGATTGAGGTGGGCCTCCTCAGCACCTGGCAGGCCAAGCGCAATCGCCTTCTGGTAGCTCTGCAGCGCCGCCTCGAGCCGGCCGCTCATGCGTTGGCAAAGGCCGAGATTGTACCAAGCCGTCGGCAGAAGGGGCGCCGCCCGCAGCGCCTTCTCGTACGCATCCACCGCCTCCGCATACTGGCCTCCCTCGCGCAGTTGCGAGGCAATGCGCAGCAGAGCTTCGACCTGGTTTGCCGAAGCCGTCACTCACGCATCCCATTTTTGTTTGCCGCCATAGGCGTCCACGGCCTCGCACAACGTCGCCACGCCCGCACGCTCTTCCACGCTCAACTCCGGTCTCCAGATGTCGAAAAGTAGAATGTAGCGGTCCTCGCGGCTACGGTTCCATGCCTCATGGTCGATCGTATCGTCGAACACCCAGGCGTTGCCTTCCTCCCAGACACGTACATCATTGCCCACTCGGAAACTGCACCCGGCCGGTACGATCAGCGGCAAATGGCAAATGAGCCGCGCATTCAACATCCCTTGGTGCGCCGGAATGTGGGCGCCAGCCGCTAACTTCGAGAACAAGATCGAGGGCGTTCGACCCGGAATCCCACTAAGCGGCGCCCCCGAGAGCGCCTGCATGGTCCGCGGGCAGCGCGCGGCGCCGGGTTGCTCTGCGCCGTCTCGGTACAAGAAAAATGCGCTCCAGCTTGGGTTGTCGATAAGGCCCGCCTGCGCGCGTACTGGCCGTCCTGGCGTTTGCGTTAGGTATGGCTGAAAATCTGCGCCGATCACGCCCTGCAATTCGGCGCGGATGTCATCGACGGCCGCCTCCACCGCATCGAGCCAGGGAAAATCGTTCCTTTCGTAGAATTGTTTCTGGGGCAATTCGGGGAAATAAAGATATTGCGGTTCCTGCACATAAACGCGCTTGCGGCCGAACAAGATGTCTACTGCGTCGCTCAGCCGTCGAGGCCCGCCGCCGGGGCCGAGTCCAATCGCCGCCAAACTTGACCGCACGAATTCCTCCAACTCATGCGCCAATCTTTGGTTCGCGATCTGCGCGCGGCGCAAACCTTCCTGTAGATGAGGAGGCAGTTGCGCTATGCGCGGCAGATAATGCAGCGCTGCGGTGTAGAAAGCCGAGGCGCCGCGCGAATCACCCTCGGCGTCCAAATGATCGGCCTTAGCCAGCAACGCGCGCAACTCGCTGGGCTCTAGCGCCAACGCCTGATCGATCGCGGCTAGTGTGCCGTCCTTATCGCCAAGGCGTTCACGCGCGTGCGCTAAAGCAAGCCAAACAGAAGCGTCCGCCTTACCGGCGCCAATTACGCGCTCGATCAGCTCCAGCGCGGCCACCGCTTCCCCTTTCGCGAGCCGGGCCGCTGCCGCTTGCATTAGGGCGGCGGCGTCGATCGGGGATTGCTGTGTCAAGGTGCGCCCTGGGTATGCACAGGCAGCGTCGCTGCTTGCTCGGCCGAAACCGCGAACGCAAGCACCATGGCGCTCAAGGATTCAAAAAAATCGACTTCGTTCACGAGCAGCAAGCTGTCGGCGCGGGCAACCTTGAGCTCGCTGGTAAATTGAGCGACCAGCGCCCGGTAGCGTGGCCACCCGGTCTCAGCCTCCCCGTATGCCGCCCACAGAGCGCGCCACTTGTGCAAAAACAATCCCGCAATGCGGGCCACCTCCTTGGCGGTGGGCTGATTTGGCCCAACTTCCGAAAGCAGGAAGTTCAGATGCTCGCGAATTTCCCACGGGCTCATCACCTTGGGAACATTGGTGGTCTCGAATTGGAGCGCGGGTCGCTCGCCGGTGGGTTCAACCTTGCGTACCATCCAGTCCTGAGGCGCCGATGCGTTTGGAGCGCGGCCGCCGGCTAACAGACGCAGCATGCCCTCCCCGCCTACCGTGTCGGCTACCAAGTGGATGCGAGATTGCGTCTGGTCGTTAATCACACGGTGCAGGCTCCAGGTATCGAACACCCAGCATTCGCCGGCGGCCATATGCACCGTGATGTCCGCACAATGAAAGCTGACCACCGGCTGGGTAACGATTGGAACATGCACACGCATTCGATCGCGCCAGTAATAATTCACGTCGGCATGCTCGCTGACTTCAGCATGGCCGGATAGCCGCATCAGCCTCGTACGACCGAGCACCGCGCCCAGACTGGCGAGCGATTCCCACAAATAGGGCCGCTGCGCCGAAAGATGGGGCGTGGGCAGCATTGGGCCCGAGAAGCTCTCGTTGCCGGGGTCGCCGTAAGCAGCGATCAGCGGCAGATAATCGTTGCCCGCATACCCCGCGGGGTGAGGCCGCCACGCCGAAACCTCCAGCGACGCGATTTCGCGCGCGAGAATTTGCGCATCGAACTGGACTGGCAGTTGCAAGAAGCGAGTATTAAGTTTCATGGCGCCTCGGCGATCCGCCAATTTAACCCGCAGCGCAAGCGCGGGGCAAGCTGCGGGCGGGCTAGACATCGCCGCCACTGCACTCTAGCTTTTCCTCCGCGATGGTTGCCGATGCAAGACAGATCGCCCAGGAAGCCAGCACGCTGAAGGCCGCCGGGCGCTTTGAACAGGCGGTCGCGCTCTACCGTCAGGTTGTCTTACTGTCCCCGAAGAGCGCCGCCGCAGAACATAATCTAGCGGCCGCGCTCGGTGATGCCGGGCATTGGCGAGAGGCGGAGCTGCACATTCGTTCCGCCTTCACGAAGGGCATTGACGCACCCGAAAGCTGGCTAGTGTTGGCGCGCTGCCTCCTGACAATGGCGCGGCCACAAGAGGCCGAGGGCGCTTTCAGGCAGGCGCTGGCGCGCCGGTCGAACTTCTATGACGCACACCGGGAACTGGCCCAATTACGCTGGATGATGAGCGGAGACATCGGCGCCGCAATCGCCAATCTCGATCGCGCCATTGAAGCCGCTCCGCGCGATCCGCAACTGCTCGTGATCAAGGCTCACGCGCTGGAGCACGCGGGAGATCTCGAAGGCGCGTGGGCGCTCTTGGCGGCGTTGGCCGCCGCTTGTCCGCAGGACGCGGCTGTCCTCAACGCCGCCGCTCAGACGGCGACAGCGGTTGGGGCCGACGCAGAAGCCCTCGATCTCGCGGAACGCGCGTCGCTCCAGAGCCCGGGAGAACCAGTAGTGGCGATTACCCTCGTAACGGCGCAACTGGCCGCGGGGCAAACTGACGTTGCCAGCCGGTTGGTCGCGCAGGTGCGCCAATGGGCGCCGCACAACCAACACGCCATCGCCCTACAGGCGACGGCGTGGCGTCTGCTTGGCGATGCTCGTTACCGAAAGCTCTACAATTACGACGCCTTCGTCGCCGCCGCGCAAATTGACACACCGCGAGGATGGCCCGACTCAGCAAGCTACCAAGCCGAGCTCACGCAGTGTTTATCGGCGGCGCACGGTTTCCACACACATCCGTTCGGTCAGTCGATACGCCACGGGACGCAGGTTTCCGATGTGTTGCAGCGCGAAGAGCCCGCACTGCGCGCACTATCCGAGGCCCTAGACGGCCCCATAAGGCGTTACATAGCCGCCCTCGGGCCGGGCGACGACCCGCTGCGCTCGCGCAACAATGGCCTTTATGCCTACCAGGGCATGTGGTCGATCCGTATGAGCGCCGGCGGTTTTCACATCGATCACGTGCACCCGAAGGGCTGGCTCTCCGCAGCCTGTTATGTACAAACGCCGGAGCGACGCGAGGGCGAAGAGGGTTGCATTCGCTTCGGCCAGCCAGGCGTCAGGACCACGCCCCACCTGGATGCCGAACACTTTGTCGATCCTGAACCAGGCAAATTGGTGCTGTTTCCCTCATACATGTGGCACGGCACTGTCCCTTATGCCGATCCATCTCCACGCATGACAATCGCCTTCGATCTGGCGCCCGGCTAGAAATTGGGCGCGGCGGGGTATGCCTCAAGCACTGGACCGAGCGCTTGCTTCAACGGCGCCAGCCATGGCTCGAACGGGCGCCAATTATCTAGGCCCGCACTGAAGATCGGCAGCCGCACTTGTTCAGAGCTGGGCGTGCGCACGGCGCGTTTGTTCTCGAAGAAGCGCAGGCATTGCTCCTCGAACTCCAATCCGCACGCGTCAAGCAACCGGCGAGTTTCGCCTTCCGTATCAGCGATCAGATTTTCATAGATGATGCGATGTACGCAACCAGGCGCCGCCGCATCAAAATGCGCCATCTGCTCGACATAGGCGCTGTAGAAGTGGCCGAGGTCTTCTAGATCGTAGGCGAAAGTCTGGCCCGTGGCCCAGTGTTGTCTGAAATTGGAGACGCAGCACGCAAGGGGGTGGCGCCGAATATCGACAATGCGCGCGTTCGGCAAGATTAGGCGAATGAGCCCAACCTGGGTGAAGTTATTCGGCAGCTTGTCAATGAATCGCCCTTTGCTCGTCTTCCGAAACACCCGCGTGCGCTGGATGTATTCCTCGCCCAGTCGGCGCAGCTCATCCGCTGGCGTTTGTAGTAACAATTCTGGGTAAGCGCCGTCGCGGCCAAGGCGGCGCGCTATGTCCACCAGTTCGATCAACTCCATGGTGCCTTCGACCGCGGAGTGACTGGCGAGTATCTGCTCGACCAACGTCGACCCAGCCCGCGGCATGCCAACAATGAAAATTGGATCGGCCGCCGCACACCCCTCGGGTGCGGAAAGGAAGTCTGACGTGAATACCTTGCGCGCGCGCCGCACAGCGTCTTCTCGCTCGGCCCTGTCGTAGGGCAAATGCGCGCGTCTGGCGGCGTTGGCTTCACTGTACGCTGCAAACGATGGGCCAAATTCACCCGCATCTTCGAGCGCTTTGCCGAGCGCGAAAAGCAGCGAGATGCGATCCTCGTTAGGCGTCAAGCGTTCGGCGTGTTGGCGTATCGCGGCGACATCTGCTGGCGTGAATGCGAACGTCTTCAAATTAGCAAGGCCCCAATAGGCTTCTCCGACTCTGGCGTTGAGATTGATGGCGCGCCTATAGGCTGCCTCGCAGGCCTCCCGCTTGCCGAGCGAACGCAGGATATGACCATAGTTCGACCAGGCGCCGGATTCGTTTGGATATGCGGCGATGATGGACTCGAGGCACTCGGCGGCGGCGGCGAAGTCACCGATTCGCCCGAGCGCATCTGCCTTCAGGTTGAGATATTCTAGCCGCTTTGGCTCGCGTGTGAGCAGCATTTCGACTTGTTCCAGCGTCGGCGCGAGCTTGTGGCTATGGAACAAGACCATCGCCAAACCATAGCGGGCAAGCGCGAAAGACGGCGCACGCATCAAGCAATCACGCAAAAGCGCCACCGCCTCATCGTATCGATCCTGAGCCGAGAGCGCCTCCGCCAAGTGGCGAAGCGCCAGGACATCGTTCGGATAGTGTTTGAGCTGAAGGCGCAAGGCCTGCTCAGCGTTGACGAGTTCTCCACGCTGGCGCGCCGCCAGCGCCTGGTGCAGCAACGGCTCGGGCGCGGGAGTTGCGACGTGACGCAGATAGGCCAGGTCGGCGCCGACTACGTCCCCGATGGCGAACAATTGATCGCCAATCTCTCGCCAGAGCCCAGGCAACATCCCGAGCCGCTCCGCCGCGCGCAATGCGTCCAGCGCCTCGGCATGACGGCCCAGCCGGCCAAGCGCCATGCCAAATTCGAACTGCGCTCCGGACCAATTTGGGTGCGCGCGCGCCACGGCCTGGGCATTTTCGTGCGCACCGACAAAATCGCCTTGCAGACGCAGCGCGCCTGCCAGCATCAATCGCGCTCCGGCATCCTCGCCCTGCGCGAGCACGCGGCGACACAGGCGATCGCTTCGCTCGGGATCGGTGTGAAGATGTTGGAACGCCTCGGCGAGCGACGCGTTGGCGGTGACGGTCAACGGCTCACCCTACAGCGCCTGCCAATTCACGAATCCAATCTGGCTCGGGCTGGTCGAGGTCGAAATACTCGAAGATCAAGTGGATGCGGTCGGTATCGCCCTGATTGGCGACGGCGTGCACCCCCATGTTGTTCACTTCGACCGCTTCACCCTCGGGGAAATGGTATCCTACACCTTCGACGGTGAAGGTTACCTTCTCGCTCGTCAGCAACGGCACGTGAATTTTGTGGGGCCATTTCGCTGCCGGGTTGGCGTCGCGGTGGGGATGGATGATCCCCCCTCGCGCCATTCGCGCTAGCATGATGCGGGGATGAGCGCCGCGTGCGTAGCCGTAAGGCGCGACCGCCTGCGCCAACACTGGTTCCAGCAGGGCGCGCCATTGCGGCCACAGCCGACCATCGTAGGCGCCGCGCCAATCGTCGAAATCCTTCACGAACCGGAAGACGATATGGCGGGTCTTGTCGAGCGCCTCGAAGCGATTGGGCTTGTCTGCATTCTCAGCGTCCCAGACAGTTTCGGGGATCGCCAGCACCGCCGCTCGGAGTTCGGCGATATCGACCGCGCCTAGTCTCCGGATCGATGCCGTCTTTCGTGGGTTCGCGTACATAGGCATGGCGCCTCTCACTCGAAAGCATAGTCGAACAAGTCCAAGTCGCGCTGGTATAGGGCGGCGACGCCATCGACCAGCGCGGGCTCATAATAACCGCGATAGTCGCCGCGACGCGAGCTGTTTACCTTTTCGAGCGGCGTGGTCGGCAGATTGAGACGCTGGCAGAAGGCGTCGTAGCTGGTTTGCATGTCCTCCACCCGGCCAAAAGCGTCCGCGAGAGAACGCCCCGCTGCATCGGTGACAAATAAGTGCTGCGGGACGAAGAGCAGGTGGTCGATCGGCCGCTCCTCGAACAGGATTCTCCGCATCACTTCCTTGGGTTGGCGGGCGAACTCGCCGTCCTCGCGGGTCATGAAAGCGCAATAGGACACGAAGCGGTCGAACGGGTTGCGCACGAACGCGAACTTGAAATAGGCCGCGAACACCGTTTCGCCGAGGAACGGGCGGATCTGCGCCAAGCTCAGATGCCCATGGCCCAGCGCCGCCAGCTCTGGGATCATCAACCGCTTCTGCACGAACAGACCAACCTGCTCTTCGTCGTCCGGCCCCAAGTGCTCGCGGAGGGCGCGGCGGATCGAATGCGTCCCGGTCTTTGGGATGGCGGTGAAAACGAAGCGATGCTGGTGGGAAATAATCATCCGGCTGCCCTGCCTCCGCAGGTGAAGTCTTCGGCCCAGGTCTTCAAGCCCTATTGGCGCTGCATATGCGCCAGCGGCAGGCTGGCCAGCGCGCGCCAAAAAAAAAGCGGCGGGTCCAAAGAACCCGCCGCCCATTTTTTAGTTCCGTCGAGATTTAGAAATCAACCGTGGCGCCGATGAAGATCCAGCGGCCAGTGGCGTCATAGACCTGCGGGAAGGTGTTCCCGTTGCCGAACCCGGCGCCAACGTGGGTGTTGGTGCTGAGCGGCGGATCCTGATCGAGGATATTGTTGATCCCGAACCGCAGGTTGGTGTTCTCGAGCACCTGCCAGTTGCCAGCCACGTCGAAGAAGCTGGTGGCGTCAAGGATAGTTCCGAGCTGGTTTGCAACAGGCGTGGTGGGGTTGGAAAGGAAACCGCCCTGCCCCGCAACATTCTGCTCGCGTTGCACTTCGCCGAAGTAGCGCCAAGTTAGGCTGAGATTGACATCCCAGGGAGATTCCCAAGACAGGCGAATACGGTGGCGCCATTCGGGGTTCGGCGTGCCGCAATTGGCGTCGCCAGACCACTTACCAACGCAATCGTACGGGTTCCTCGACCCACCTTCATCGGTGACCAACTCTTCGAGGTAGGTGCCGATCACTTGGAGGCCGACCGAACCCAGTGAGCCAATCTCGGTCTTGTAATTGGCGTTGATGTCCCAGCCCGCGGTCGTCAGACCGCCGAGGTTGGTGTTGAGCGCCACGACACGGAACGCTGCATTGCCGCCAAAGAGGCGACCATTCGCCGGGTTCCGATTAATGAGCGCGCACGCCGCCAAATTGTTGTTGCTGTAACAATCGGCAAGCACTCCAGAACCCGTCGCCGCAACCAGATTGGCCACTTCAATATTGAAATGGTCGATCGAGATGTCCAACCCGGGAGCGAAGCTAGGCGTGAAAACCAAGCCAATGGTCGTCGTATCCGCTTCTTCAGGCGACAGATTCGGATTCCCACCGAACAAGCCGTTATATTGTCCTGCAGGGTTGTTCAGACCGCCAGCATTTGATTGCGCCGCCGTGACCTGCCAGGGATTTGTGCCCGTTTGGATACATTGAACCGGAACCGGGTCTGGTCCATTGCCAACGTTATCGCACGGGTCGAACCCCATATTGAAGAGTCCGCCGCCCTGAGCCGCGAACAGCTCAATGATGTTCGGCGCGCGCACTGCCCGCGAGAAGCTTCCGCGGAAGCGGATATCTTCCACTGGCGCCCACTCGAGGCCAATCCGGTAGGTGTCGGAAGTCGCCCCGGAATTGTAGTCCGAATACCGGTAGGCAAGGTCCAACGAAAGCAGCTTCGCCAAAGGTCCGTCTTCGATCAGCGGGATTCTCGCCTCTGCGAACAAATCGAGCACATCCACCACCCCAGAAATCGGGTTTGTGGGTCCGCCCTGGCCAGCGCCATCTCCAGACTGGAAATTCGTGTCCACGATCGAATTCAGTTCGTCACGGCGATACTCAAGGCCGAACACCGATTGGATGTTGGTCTCGGCCGCCGGGCTGCCGATGCCCCAGTCGCCGGAGATCGACGCCACTACGTTCTGCTGAATTGTTTCGGCTCGTTGAATGAGTGGAATTTGCAGATACGCAAGAGCTGCCGGAGTTACGCCGTTCTGCACGAAGATGTTCCAAGGGACGCACGCCGGATCGGTGCCGTCAATCACCGATTGGCAAGTATCGACGCCGGCGACATCGACGACATTCAACGCCCGGCCAAGCCGCGTCACCGACAAATCATTTTGATAAGTACGGTTCAAAGAGACGCGGGAATAGGTTCCCGACACGTCATAGTCCCAGTCTTCGGTAAGCGCACCGCGCACACCGCCAACCAGGCGGTACGTCATGTAATTGAGATCGTCTTGACGACCGCCGCCTTCGACGTTGCGTCGCGCAATGTAGAGCGAGGCCGTTGCGGGGGTGCCGTCGGCGGCGCCGCAGACAGCCAGCCGCTGCGCGGCTGTCATCATCGAGTTATCGCAATTGATCGTGTTGGTATTGAAGAAATCGCCCGATGGCGCGATCTGCGATACCGAGCGATAATCCGAGAACATCACTTCAGCATACGCTTCCATGCGCTCGTTGATCTCGTAATGCGCGAACGCGCCGGCAGTGTAACGTTCGTCAGGCCGCTGATAAAAGTTCAGCGGGCCAAAGTTGTACTGGTCCGTCGCCGCGAATGGCTGGAATGTTCCAGTGGCATAATTAATGGTGTTGCCGGCGCCGGCAAAATAGAAATAGCCGGGAAATGACGTCGCCGAACCACCGCAGGTCCAATGCACCGCGCCCGCGGGAACGCCCGCAACGGCCGCAACGCTCGGATTGGCGATAGCGCAAGCTGAGTAGTCGCGATCACGCTGCAAGATGGCGTCGTTGCTGCGATATCCGAGATAGGCCGTCACATTGCCACGGCCGTCTGGCGCCGAAACGCCGAACATCGCCGTGATTTCCTTGCCATAGCCATCGGTCACATCGTCTGGCGGCAGTCGGAATTGCGTGGGATTGGTGGCCCCGCGGGCGGCAATCACTTCGCGAATATACCCATCATCCGAGTCGTTATTGTGCTGGTTGAATCCGTACTGAGCGTCAATGCGGAAGCCTTCGAAATCATCGCGCATGATGAAATTGACGACGCCAGAAATGGCGTCCGAGCCGTACACCGCGGATCCACCGCCGGTCAGCAATTCCACGCGCTCAACCATGGCGCCCGGAATTTGGTTCAAGTCGGCGGCTGGCGAGTTCGGCGAACCATAGGCCATGCGTCGGCCATTGATGAGAACCAGCGTTCTGTTCGCTCCCAAGCCGCGAAGGTTGACTTGCGCGGTTCCGGAGGCGCCGTTGGAAACGTTCGAGCCCTGCGCAGCAAACACTTGCGGCAGTTCGTTGGTCATGTCCTCAAGCCGCGTTACGCCGGCCGTCGTAATATCCTCGGCCGTCACCTGGGTGACCGGGCTGGTCGTTTGCAGATTGGGCTGCGGAATACGCGAACCCGTCACGACGATAACATCTTCTTCGTCCGACGAGTCCTGCGCCATCGCCGGGCTGCCAGTCATCGCGGCCGCTGCGGCAGCGAGGATCGACGCGCCAGCGAGCAGCGATTTCCGGTTCCCAGATTGCGTCTTCTTATTCGACATAATTTCGAACCCCCTAAGAGCGCCGGGCCATCGCCGTTGTCGCGGCGAACCCTTTGATTAAAGTCCGAGCGACTATTCGCGCGAACGGCCTATGCGGAAGGTGGCGTCGCCCCACCTAAAGGACGACCGAGCCGCGGCCCGGCTTCGACTCCCGCCATGCTGCAGCAACGCTAACGACACATTTTAACCAAGGTCAAATGTCGTCTGCCGACTAACTGGGGAACATTACTGGAACATGGTGGGATTTGACGATGTTGTGATGACAGTGTGGCGCCGTTGCGCCAACCGCGCCGGCAAGGCTCAGCCAGGCTGATATTGGAGGCGAGTTCCCCGAGCCCTAGCCACAATCGCCCTCTTCAGTTAAGGTGGAAACGCTGGGGTCGATCCACATTAGCGACTTGAATTATTGGAGGTTTAGATGCGTTTCTTGGCGCTGACGCTGATGGCGTCTTTTGCCCTCCCAGCAGCGGCCCAGACCGCGGAGGAATCAACGCCAGAAGCGCTCTCGGCAGCCTATCGTTGCGCCGAGATATCGGAAGATGCAGCCCGGTTGGCGTGCTACGACCGGGCCATCAATCGATTGCAAGAGGCTGAGACCCAGGGGCAGATCGTAGCGGTCGATCGCGCCCAGGCGGCCACAATCGAACGTGATGCATTTGGTTTTCATCTGCCCAGCCTATCGGCGTTGATACCTAGCTTCCGCGACGCAGACGGCGAGCGGACCGACAACGTGGAGATGCAGGTGGAGCGCGTCGTGGAACACGCCAGCGGCCGGCACAGCTTTATTATGTCGAATGGCCAAGTTTGGATTCAGGTCGAGTCACAGTCCGCGCGCAACGTCCGCCCTGGCGATTCAATCAGAGTGCGACGCGGCGCGCTCGGCAGTTTCATACTTTCAGCCGGGCGTGGCGCTAGCCATAGGGTTCGGCGCGAAAGCTAAGCCTCGCCGCGGCTTGGCGCCAGCGCTGCTCGAAGCCGAGCGCTTGGGCCACGCCGCGTGCGCGACCAGCCTTCAATCCGTATCCAACGCGCGCATCCCCGCCTCATCATAGCGTTCGCCGGTCACTCGTTCGGCGAGCGCGCCGAGGCGGCTCATGTCGGCGTCGGTCAGCAACACTTCCCCCGCACCGAGATTGCTCCGCAGATTGGCGAGCTTGGTGGTGCCAGGAATGACATGGACGTTGGGGGCGCGTGCGAGCACCCATGCAAGCGCGACCTGAGCGGCCTTTGCGTTCTTCTCGGCCGCGAGGGCTTCGATCTCGCGCACCAGGGCGCGATTGGCTTCGAACGCATCGCCGGCGAAGCGCGGCGACAGGCGCCGAAAGTCGCGCTCACTAGCCGCATCTACGGAGAACGCGCCCGTCAGCATGCCGCGGCCCAGCGGCGAGTAGGCCACCAGCGAAGCGCCCACCTCTGTGATCGCAGGCAGCACATGCCGCTCCACATCGCGCGTGAAGATCGAGTACTCGGTCTGGATCGCCGCAATCGGATGCACCTTGGCGCCGCGGCGAATGTTCTCTGAACTGGCTTCGGAAAGGCCAATGGCGCGCACCTTTCCTTCCGCCACAAGCTTCGCCATCGCGCCAATCGTCTCTTCGATCGGACGGTTTTTGTCGGGGCGATGCAAATAATAGAGATCAACATGGTCGGTCTTGAGCCGCGTCAGCGATTGCTCGATGGCGCGGCGCATGTTTGCCTCCGAGCCATCGACGCCGAGGCGCCGCCCGGTGGACCAATCGATGACCGGACCGAACTTGGTGGCGATGAACACCTTGCCGCGCTTGCCGGCGAAGGCCTCGCCGAGCTGCTCCTCGTTGGTCATGTAGAGTTCGGCGGTGTCGAAATGATCGACGCCCAGATCGATGGCTTGAGCGATGAGGGCATTGACCTCCGTTTGCGCCATCGCCGGGCCGTAGAACGCCGACATCCCCATGCAGCCCAGACCGATCGGATTTAGTTTCGGGCCGCCCGGGCCGAGTTCGCGCTTTTCCATAATCTCGTCTCCGTTGACTTGAACTTGCGCCAGTACATGGCGCCGCCGCAGCGCTGGCGCATCCCCGCGGCGCGTCCTATTTTGCCGTTCATGCCTCGTTCCCAACCTCCTGGCGTCGCCGACGCGCACGCCATCTTCGACAACACCGCCGCGATCTGGACCCCGCACCGGCCCGAGCGCGCTTGGGAGAAGCTTGAGGGCGGCCGCGCGTTCAAGCTGGTGTCGGACTACGAGCCGGCCGGCGACCAGCCCACGGCGATCGCCGACCTGATGGCGGGCCTCGAAGGCCGCGAGCAAGACCAGGTGCTGCTCGGCGTCACTGGCTCTGGCAAGACTTTCACCATGGCGCAGGTGATCGCGCGCGCGCAGCGCCCGGCTTTGATCCTCGCGCCGAACAAAACGCTGGCGGCGCAGCTCTATGGCGAGTTCAAGCAATTCTTTCCGGAAAACGCGGTCGAGTACTTCGTCAGCTACTACGATTACTACCAGCCGGAAGCGTACGTGCCGCGCACCGACACCTACATCGAAAAAGAATCCAACATCAACGAACAGATCGACCGCATGCGCCACGCCGCTACGCGCGCGATCCTGGAACGCGACGATGTGATCATCGTGGCGTCGGTCTCATGCATCTACGGCATCGGCTCGGTGGAAACTTACACGAGCATGACCTTCACCGTGAAGGTCGGCGAAGCGATGGATACGCAGGACCTGATCCGCAATCTCGTCGCGCTGCACTACAAGCGCAACGACGCCGCGTTCGCGCGCGGCATGTTCCGCGTGCGCGGCGACACGGTTGAGCTGTGGCCGGCGCATTTGGAAGACCGCGCCTGGCGCTTTTCGTTCTTTGGCGACGAATTGGAAAGCATCACCGAATTCGACCCGCTCACCGGGCGCAAGGTCTCCGTGATGGAAGCGATCAAGGTCTATTCCAATTCGCACTATGTCACCCCGCGTATGACGCTCAACCAGGCCGTGGATCAGATCAAGGAAGAGCTGAAGCTGCGGCTGGCGCAATTCCGCGAGGAAGGAAAGCTGCTGGAAGCGCAGCGGCTCGAACAACGCTGCACGTTCGACATGGAGATGATGCTGGCCACCGGCTCCTGCGCCGGCATCGAGAATTATTCGCGCTACCTCACCGGCCGCCTCCCCGGCGAACCGCCGCCGACGCTGTTCGAATACATCCCCGACAACGCACTGGTGTTCGTCGATGAGAGCCACGTCACCGTTCCGCAGATTGGCGGTATGTATAAGGGCGACTTCAACCGCAAACGCACACTCAGCGAATACGGCTTCCGCCTGCCCTCCTGCATGGACAACCGCCCGCTCAAATTCGAGGAATGGGACGCGATGCGGCCGAACACGATCTGCGTGTCCGCCACGCCCGGCCCTTGGGAGATGGATCGCACCGGCGGCGTGTTCGCCGAACAAGTGATCCGCCCCACCGGGCTGATCGATCCGCCGGTGGAAGTGAGACCTGTACAAGCGCACGGGCATTCCCAGGTCGATGACGTGATCGCGGAAGTGAAAGAGAAGGCGAAGCAGAATTATCGCAGCCTCGTCACCGTGCTGACCAAGCGCATGGCCGAGGATTTGACCGAATACATGCACGAGCAAGGCGTGCGCGTGCGCTACATGCATAGCGATATCGACACCGTCGAGCGCATCGAGATCATTCGCGACCTAAGGCTTGGCGCGTTCGACGTGCTGGTCGGCATCAATCTCTTGCGCGAAGGGCTCGACATTCCCGAATGCGGGCTGGTGGCGATCCTCGACGCCGACAAGGAAGGCTTCCTGCGCTCGGAGACATCTCTGGTACAAACCATCGGCCGCGCCGCGAGGAACGTGGACGGCAAAGTGATCCTCTACGCCGACAAGATCACCGGCAGCATGCAGCGCGCCATGGCCGAAACCCAGCGCCGCCGCGAGAAGCAAAACGCCTTCAACCTCGCCAACGGGATAACGCCGCAAAGCATCAAGAGCCAGATCAAGGATATTCTGGACTCGGTGTACGAAAAGGATTCGCTGACCATCGATCCGCGCGATCCGATGGCGTGGAAACGTGGCGCGGGCGGCAAGGACAATATGGACCGCCGGCGCCTCGCCGGCCAGCGCGGCGTTTCAGAGGATTCAGCGCCGTTCTACGGCCACAACATCAAAGCCGTCATCGCCGACCTGGAGCGCGAAATGCGCGAAGCCGCCGCCGATCTCGAATTCGAAACCGCGGCGCGATTGCGCGATGAGATCAAGCGCCTGCAGGAAACGGAACTGCTGATCGCCGACGATCCGCTGGCAAGGCAAGCGGATGTAAGCGCGGGGGTGGAGGCGAAAATGCGCGAGAGCGCGGGGAAAGCGCCGAGCACGCCGCGGGGGCGGGGTGCTCGGC
>JBEBIU010000148.1:0-5963 GCA_040080225.1 Terricaulis sp. | reverse complement strand
GCGCTGGCATCTTGGACCGCCGGCGTCCTCGCCGGCAGCCGGTGCTTGCTACTGCGCCTGGGGCGGCGTGTCTGCAACGCCGGCCGGCGAGGACGCCGGCGGTGCAAGGGCGACAAATCGCGCCCCGACTCGGGATAAGCTCGCGCAAGCCGCAATAGCAGCACTTGTTGCGCAACCGAATCGCTTACCCTAGCCGGCCCATGTCGATTCAGCCCGCACTTCCCCTCGAAGCTCTTCCCGCATCGCGCCCCGCGCGCGCGGCGCCGCATAACCTCGAGGCGGAACAAGCGCTCCTGGGCGCCATTCTGTTCGACAACGAGACCTATAATCGCATCACGCCGCTCTTGCAGGAGCGGCACTTCTTCGATCCCGTGCACGGGCGCATCTTCGCCGCCTGCGCCGACCTCATTTCCGGCGGCGAACTTGCCGATGGCGTCACCTTGAAGGAGCGCTTCGCGCGCGACGGCGGCATCAAGGAAATCGGCGGCGCGGTGTACCTGATGCGGCTGATGGAACAGGCCGCGCCCTTGTCGGCGCAAGCGCAATCCTACGCGCTGCTGGTCTACGACCTTGCGCTACGACGCGAACTCATCCGCGTCGGCAACGTCATTTCCGATCTGGCGGAAAATCCGCCCGACGATCACGACGCCAAGGACATCATCGAGGAAGCCGAGCGCACGTTGTTTACGCTAGCGGAAAGCGGCACGGCGAATTCGGGCTTCTCGCCGTTCTCGCGCGCGCTCGCCACCTCGATCGAAAACGCGGCAGCCGCCTATGAGAGCAAGTCGGATGTCTCGGGTCTGGCCACCAGTTTCGACGACCTTGACCGCATGCTGGGTGGCCTGCACCCCTCCGATCTGCTCATTCTGGCGGGGCGCCCTTCGATGGGTAAGACCGCGCTCGCCACCAATATTGCCTTCAACATAGCCAAGGCGCGCCTCGCCGCGCAGCGCTCCGGCGATTTCGAGAACCAGATGAACAAGGGCGGCGTGGTGGCGTTCTTCTCGCTGGAAATGTCGTCCGAACAGCTGGCGACACGGTTGCTCTCCGATGCAGCCGAAATCGAGAGCGACCGCATTCGGCGCGGCAAGATCAGCAAACAGGAATATGAGCGCCTGGCCGACGAGGCGGCGAACCTGCAACAATTGCCGCTGCATATCGACGACACCGGCGCCATTGGCATCGCCCAATTGCAAGCCCGCGCGCGTCGGCTGCAACGCACCACCGGGCTCGATTGCATCGTCGTGGACTATCTGCAGCTAGTCACTTCGTCGTCAAAGAAGTCGGACGGCCGGGTGCAAGAGGTCAGCGAGATCACCCAGGGGCTCAAGGCGCTCGCCAAGGACCTCAAAGTACCGGTGATCGCCCTCTCCCAACTCTCCCGCCAGGTCGAAAACCGCGACGACAAGCGGCCCCAGCTTTCGGACCTGCGCGAATCCGGCTCTATCGAGCAGGACGCAGACGTGGTGCTGTTCGTCTACCGCGAAAGCTATTATCTAGAGCGCGCCGAACCGCGCGAAGGCTCTGACGAGCATATCGCCTGGATGCGGCAAGTGGATGAAGTGCGTAACCAGGCCGAAGTCATTATCGGCAAACAACGCCACGGCCCCATTGGAAAAGTGAAGCTCTTCTTTGACAGCCGCTACACCAGATTCGGAAACCTCTCCGCCCGCTCGTAAGGCGAGCCGGCTCGCGCGGCTGCGCGTCGATACCGGCGCCATCGCCGAAAACTGGCGCTTCTTTAAGCGCGCCGCGCCGAGCGCTGCTGTGGCGGCCGTAGTTAAAGCAGATTCCTACGGCCTCGGCGCCGAAGATGCGTCACGCGCATTAGCGCAAGCCGGCGCGCGCGCCTTCTTCACCGCAACCGCCGCGGAGGCGCTCGCGGTGCGCGCAGCCCTTGGCGAAGGCCCGCAAATCTTCGTGCTCAACGGCCCGACCGGTCCCGACCGCGAGGCCATGAAGTCCGCGCGGCTTACGCCCGTGGTCAACTCGCTGGCTCAGATCAAGCTCTGGGACGGGCGCGGGCCGATGGCGCTGCACATCGACACCGGCATGAACCGGCTTGGCATTGGCCCCGAGGAACTCGCCGGCGCCGCCATCGCGCTCAAGAACGCAACGCTCGCGCTGGTTATGAGCCACCTCGCCTGCGCCTCCGATCCGAAGCATGCGATGAACGCGACCCAACGGATGCGCTTTGTTGATGCGGCGA
Organism: Terricaulis sp.; assembly: GCA_040080225.1. GTDB lineage: Bacteria > Pseudomonadota > Alphaproteobacteria > Caulobacterales > Aquidulcibacteraceae > Vitreimonas. The sequence continues at coordinate 3,754 of JBEBIU010000148.1, read as the reverse complement.
CGTTATTTCCGAAAGCGCCGCTCAGCCTCGCCTCCACCGCCGGAATCCTTATTGGCGGCGATTATCATTTCGATCTCGTGCGTCCGGGCGTCGGCCTCTATGGGTCGGGCGGACTCGACGCTGACAATCCGAAGCTCGCGGTCGCCGCAATCGTGGAAGCACCCATTCTGCAACTGCGCGACGTCGAGCCAGGTGAAACGTTTGGCTACGGCGCCAGCCGCATCGCAGAGAGAAAGTTCCGCACCGCGACGGTGGCGCTCGGATACGCCGACGGCTATCTGCGCAGCTTGAGTGGACGCGGCTTCGGCGCTCTTGCTGGAAGGAGGCTCCCCATCCTGGGCCGCGTCTCCATGGATCTCATCATCGTCGATGTTACCGCGTGCTCCGAGGCGAGCGAGGGCGCGATGGTGGAATTTCTTGGGGCGAACGCTCCGCTTGATGAAGTCGCAGCACTTGCAGGCACCGCGCCCTATGAGCTGCTCACCACGTTTGTTGGAACCGTGCGCAAGACGGGCGCGTGCGCGTGAGCGTTCGTTGAGCCCTTAGCGCCGCGCCGGTCCAGCCAACCACATTATCCCGACGCCAACCAGAAAACCCACCCACGCCGCGGCGATCCAGTTCCAGCGCAGCGCCGCCATCAGCGCGAGAAAACTCGCGATCGGCGCTGAACAAAGGGCGACGTTGCGAAGGCTCGCCGCATCCCGGTTGAACAACACCAAGAACGGCATCAGCACCATGAGACCAACCAGGATCGCGGTGAAGATGGTCACCACGCCGTCGCCCTGAAGCCCCATATAGCCAGACGCCCATGCCTGACTCGGCGCCACGGTCGCCACAGCGCCGACAAAAGCGGCCATTGCTTGCTTTCGCACGATCATAATCCGGCCCCGTCCGCGGCGATCGCGCTGTGGTCGAACGCGAGCGCAAGTCCGCGCCAATCGGCGATCCATTCCGCCGCATCCGCATCGTCGCCGCCAATTGCGTTCGTCGTCAACGGCTCGACTAGATACGCCGCCGCCACCGTGTGGCGCACCGGATCGCGTGCGGGATCGGAATAGAGCCCGATCAGGCGCACGATGCGCCCGTCGATCCCGGTCTCTTCCTTCAGCTCGCGCAGCGCGGCCGCTTCCACGGTTTCGCCGATCTCCACGAACCCGCCCGGCAGCGCGTAGCGGCCCTTGAACGGCTCGCGGCCGCGCTTGATCAGCAACAGGCGGCGCTGTGCATCGAAAACAACGCAATCGGCGGCGAGCGGGGGCGAATTGGGACGCCAGGTCATTTATCGAAATTCCCCGATGCCAACGGGAAGCGCTGACTCTTGTTCACGGAAATGACGGAGATCGTGTTTATGAAAGGCGGGTGGCGTGCAACCGGGTATCGACTTCATCGAATGCGAATCTAGCACAAGGGCCGAACCGCAACAGCCTCAATCTGGACGCGGCGCCGAGCGGCGACGCACCTTTGCGAGACCCTCCAGCAAGCTCTCCTGCGCCGCCGCCGGCGTCTGCTCCGGCGCGAGCAAGATGCGCATTGCCGCGAGATGCACCGCAACCGCGTCGCCGTCCCAATTCGGTTCGGTTTCATCAAGCAGACTACAGAAGCAATGGGCCGCTTTCGACAGCGCCTCGAGTTCGAACATCCCTCCAACCCCAGCGATGGTACACGACAACGCATGCAACTCGCGCCGGTGTTCGAGCGTCGGGGGGCCTACCGCACAAAGCCGGGCAAGGTCCAGCAAAGCGTCGTCCATCGCCACGATCGCTTTCTCGCGGACAAAGGCGACATTGACGGCGGCAAGCTCGCACGCCTGCGCGAGCGTCATCCCGCCTGGCGCATTGAGCGCACGTGAGAGACCGCCAGCCATCAGAACATCTCCACGCCGCTCCCGGTCGAGGAGACGACCTCCGGCGGCGCGATCAGCTCGCCGCGACGCCCCTCGGACTCAGCCACGTACAGGATACGTTCCAGCAGACCCTGCGTGGAAAAGGGCTTGGATATGACGTAATCGGCACCACATTGCCGGGCTGTCGTGATCAGGCGTACATAGGTGTATGCAGTCAACATGATCACCGGAACCGCAGCGTTTGGGCCACGTCGTTCCGACCGCATCCAACTGACGAAATTGTACGCAGCCTCGCCAAAGCCATAAGGATCGATGAGCACCAAATCGACGGAATGAGTCTTCACCGCGTCGGCGCCGCTGCGCAGATCGGTGCACCGAAACATTTTACGGAAACCGCAGCCGGAGAGAATTCCAGTCAGCACTTCGATGAAGATCGGAGAAGCGTCGATCATCACCACCGAAGCGTTGGAAAAATTGAACGTCAACTCCGCCTTGAGCGAACTCATGGCGACACGCGCTGCACCGCTTCCACCAATTGCAACGGGTTGAACGGCTTTACGATCCAGCCGGTCGCGCCCGCGGCCTTGGCGCGCGCCTTCATCGCCGGCTCGCTCTCGGTGGTGAGCACCAGGATCGGGGTTCCCTTCGCCTGCCCTTCGCGGATGCGCTCGATAAAAGAGAGACCGTCGAGCCTCGGCATGTTCACGTCGGTGATGATGACGTCGGGTTTGAGCCGCTCCAGCCGATCGAGTCCCTCGATGCCGTCCTCGGCAAGCACGACTTTGAAGCCGGCGTTGCCCAGCACGAAATTGATCAGTTCGCGAATGGTGAGCGAATCGTCGACCGCCAAGATAGTCCGCTGCTGCGCCATACAATTCCTCATTGCGTATATGGCTATATACAACCTGGAGTGTTAATCGCGCGTTTAAACCACTCATTAAGGTGTAGTCTTTGTTACGCCTCGCTGCACCTGGGTCGGCTAAGCTCATGGGAATCATGGCCAAGGATCACGTCTTCACCTGCCAGGCATGCGGCGCGATCTGGCCGAAATGGGCGGGCAAGTGCGAAGCCTGCGGCGAGTGGAACACGCTGATCGAGGAAAGCGCGCGCGCGGTCGTGCCCGGCGCGCTCGCTGCGCCCATGGGCAAAAAGGGCAAGGCGCTCGCCTTCGTGGAACTCACCGGCGAACACGATCCTCCCCCGCGTCTCGCCACTGGCATTTCCGAACTCGACCGCGTCTGCGGCGGCGGTCTGGTGGCGGCCTCGGCAATCTTGATCGGCGGCGATCCTGGCGTTGGCAAATCGACCTTGCTGTTGCAGGCGGCCGCAGCACTCGCACGCCGGGGCGCGAGCGTTGCTTACGTCACCGGTGAGGAAGCGGAGGCGCAGGTGCAGGAACGCGCGCGTCGCCTCGGCGCGGCGGACGCGCCGGTGCAGCTCGCGGCCGAAACCGATCTACGCAAAATTCTTGATGCTCTTAAATCCTTGAAGCCCGACGTGGTCATCGTCGATTCAATCCAGACCGTGTGGGCCGACGGCGTCGAGGCCGCGCCCGGCACGGTGGCGCAAGTGCGCGCGTGCGCCCACGAACTCGTGCGCTTCGCCAAAAAGAGCGGCGCGATCGTCATTTTGGTCGGCCACGTCACCAAGGACGGCCAAATCGCGGGCCCGCGCGTGGTCGAACATCTCGTCGATGCCGTGATCTATTTCGAGGGCGAGCGCGGCATGCCGTTCCGCATCCTGCGCGCGGTGAAAAACCGCTTCGGCCCCACCGATGAAATCGGGGTATTCGAGATGGTCGAGCAAGGATTGTTGGAGACGCCCAATCCCTCCGCGCTGTTTCTTGGCGCCAGCGGCGAACGCGCCTCGGGCGCAGCGGTGTTTGCCGGCGTCGAAGGCTCGCGCCCGGTG
>JBEBIU010000147.1:0-5965 GCA_040080225.1 Terricaulis sp. | reverse complement strand
CCATACGCGCGGTCGCCGCGAAGCCGCGCAGGGAAAACAATCCGGCCGCACCCAGGAAATCCAGCGACTCATAGGCCGCGCGCTGCGCTCGGTGGTGGATATGAAAGCGCTCGGCGATCGCACCATCACGCTCGATTGCGACGTGATCCAGGCGGATGGCGGCACCCGCACCGCCGCCATCACCGGCGCCTGGGTGGCGCTGGCGCGGGCCTGCAAATATCTGCTCGACGAAAAGGTGATCAAGGCAAACCCCGTCACCGGCCAGGTGGCGGCGATCTCGTGCGGCGTGTTCGAAAGCGTCCCGGTGCTCGATCTCGACTACCCGGAAGATTCCGGCGCGGAAGTGGATGCGAACTTTGTACTAGCCGGCGATGGCAGGCTGATCGAAGTGCAGGCGACGGGTGAGAAGCGCCCGTTCTCGGACGAAGAATTCGCGGAGCTTATCCGGCTGGCGAAAGCGGGATGCGGGAAATTGTTTGAGCTGCAGCGGGCGGCGGTGGGGTAGAAGCGAGCGCCCAGGAGTTCGGCCTCATGCGTTTCTCCATCGCCGCGCGGCTCAAGAGCTTCACCCACGCCTTCGAGGGCCTCGCCGTCATGCTGCGCACGCAGCACAATGCGTGGCTGCACCTGATCGCGAGCGTCGCGGTGGTCGTTGCGGGCCTTGTGTTCAAAGTCAGCGCAGACGATTGGCGCTGGCTAATCGCGGCGATGGCGCTGGTATGGGCGGCCGAGACCGTGAACACCGCGTTCGAGCATTTGTGCGATGTGGTGTCGCCCGAGTTTCACCCCTCGGTGAAGCGCGCCAAGGACATTGCGGCGGCGGCGGTGCTGGTGTGCGCGATTGCAGCGGTGCTGCTCGGCGCAATCACGTTCGCGCCGTACGTGTTGCATTGGCGTGCATCGTGATTGCCTCGATGGCTCAGGACACGCCGCCTCCCCCTCGATGGGGGAGGTGGCGAGCGAAGCGAGCCGGAGTGGATGTATGCGCTGACGATGAAGGAGAACCTCCGGAGGCTCTATCGGCGAGAATTGCGGGCCTCACCCCCTCTGTCACGCGTGCCGCGTGACAGCTCCCCCATCGAGCGGGGGTGCAGCTTGATTTCGCCCACTCCAAACGAATGCGCGCCTTATTCCGCCGCCTTGTCCGCCGCTTCCAGTTCGGCGTCTTCGGCGCTCGGCTCATAGCCCAATAGCTCGCCCGGCTGGCATTGCAGCACGCGGCAGAGCGCGTTCAGGGTCGAAAAGCGGATCGCCTTAGCCTTGCCAGTTTTCAGGATCGAAAGATTGGCCAGCGTTACGCCGACTTTATCGCTCAGATCGGTCAACGACATGCGCCGTTCAAGCAGGATGCGATCGAGGGTAACGCGGATCGCCATTAGATGGTGAGCTCCTGCTCTTCTTTCATGCGCGCGCCTTCGCGGAACACCTCGGCGAGCACGATGAGGATGGCGATCGACATCCAGGTGGAGAAATCGACGCTGATGTTGAAATCGGGATCGACGTTGTTGGGTGCGCCCACCGCCGCGAACACCGTCGCAAGCGCTCCCATTAGGACAAAGCGCGCGCCTTCTATCGCGAGCATGGTGATCCAGATAACGCGCAGATGAGTGGCGTTCTCGCGCTGGAACGGCTCGCCGGAGGTAAAGCTGGCAAACAATCGGCGCAGCCGATCCACAATGATCAAGCCGCCCCCGACCGCCACCGCGCCAATGAGCAGCGCCGGGACGAAGACGGGCCAAGCCGCGCTGAGGTTGTCATAGACGACCAGCGTTCCCTGGTCGGTTTCAATCCGGATGCCGCCGTCCTTGGCGCCAAGGAAGATTGCGGGATCGAGGACCCCCGCAGAACCCAGGCCTAGGATGGCGCAATAGGCCAGTGCGGTAATTGCCAGCAACCCCAGCGCTACCCAAAGCAGAATCCAGGCGATGGTCAGCGCCACCTGGACAAACGAGGCGATAGAGTCTTTTCCGAGCGCTTTCACGGGGCAGTGCCTCCACAAACCCAGCTTAGGGGCTATTTATTGATAAACGATATAGACCGTGGGCGCTTCCGTCAAACAAACGTTGCAAATGACCCGCCTCGCCGGACGCCTTGTCGTCGCCAGCCACAATGCCGGTAAGGTCCGGGAGATAGCGGCGTTGCTGGCGCCGTTGGGAGTAGAGGCGGTCTCGGCTGCCGAACTGGGGCTGCCCGAGCCCGAGGAAACCGAAGCCAGTTTCGTAGGCAACGCGGCGTTGAAGGCGCGGGCGGCGGGCGAAGCGACGGGATTGCCGGCTCTGGCCGACGACAGTGGCTTGGAGGTATTCGCACTGGGCGGCGATCCGGGGATTTATTCCGCGCGCTGGGCCGGCGAGGAGCGGGATTTCGGCATGGCGATGGAGCGGGTGTGGGAGGAACTGCGTGCTCTGGGCGGAGGCGATCGCTCTGCGCGCTTTGTCTGTGTATTAGCGCTGGCGAGACCGGGGGAGGAGATACGCTGCTTCGAGGGCGAGGCGCGAGGCGCGATCGTGTGGCCGCCGCGCGGCGAGGAGGGCTTCGGTTACGATCCTATTTTTCAGCCGATCGGCCACGACCGCACCTTTGGCGAAATGCGCCACGACGAAAAGCTGCCGCTGACGCACCGCGCCCGCGCCTTTGAAAAACTGCTCGCCGCGCTCGCATGAGCGGCTTCGGCATCTATGTGCACTGGCCTTACTGCGCCCATCTGTGCCCCTATTGCGACTTCAATGTGTATCGTTTCCGGGGCGGCGATCATGCGCCGCTGCTTGATGCGATCTGCGCCGACCTGCGCGAGCACGCCTCGCGTTTCGGTCGGCGAGAGGCTGGGAGCCTGTTTCTCGGCGGCGGAACACCCAGCCTGCTCGCGGGCCGCGACATCGAACGGCTGATTGAAGAGGCAGACGATGCGTTCGGGCTGGCAGCTGATTGCGAGGTGACACTCGAAGCCAATCCGGAGGATGTTGAACATTTCGCCGAGCAGGCTTCAGCGGGCGTCACCCGATTTTCCATTGGCGTGCAGGCGCTGGACTATGCGTCGCTCAAGGCTCTTGGTCGGCGCCATGATTGCGAGAGTGGCGTGGCGGCGGTCGAGGCGGCCGCCGCCACCGGCGAGCGCGTATCGCTCGATCTTATCTATGCGCGTGAAGGGCAGGGTGTTGAGGAATGGCGGCGCGAACTCACCGCCGCCCTTGCACTGCCGGTCGAGCATGTCTCGCTCTATCAGCTCACCATCGAACCCGACACCGCGTTCGCACGCCGTGTCGCGCGCGGACTGCTCGCGCCGCCGGACGCTGACGCCTGCGCCGAATTTTATGAGGTCACGCAAGATGTCTGTGACGCTGCTGGATTCCCGGCCTACGAAATTTCAAATCACGCTCGAGCCCCGCTGGCGCGCTCGCGGCACAACCTCCTCTATTGGCGCAGCCATGATTGGCTTGGGATTGGGCCGGGCGCGCACGGGCGCGTCACCGACGGGGTCCGGCGCATTGCGACAGAAGCGCAGTCACGGCCTCAGGACTATATCGGTGCTGTGAACCAGCACGGCATCGGTTGGCTAACCAACGCCGAACTCAGCGGCGAGGAAATCGCCGACGAGTTGCTTCTCATGGGGTTACGCACGGGCGAGGGCATCGACTTGAAGCGGTTTGCAGAACTCCGCGCAAGGCCAATCAATCCCGACGCGATTACTTGGCTCGGAGAGCAAGGTTTGCTTGTGCTCAATGACGCCCGCGCCCGACTAACTGCGCGAGGCCGCCTACTTGCAAACAAGATCGCCGCCGAGCTCGCGTGCTAGGGCTGCACTGGCGCTGGGCCGCCGCTGCCTGGCGGGCGCCGCGTTGGGGGAGGGCACCGTCCCATGGTCAGCGCGGCCTGGGGAATGATTCCGCGATCCCGGAAGGCAACCTGCGCGCGCGCGTCGGTACGCCAGATGTCCGGACGCAGCGAACAGGAGTGCATGATGCCTCTCTGGGCGTCGAGCGCAACCCGTGCAACGCGCGCATTATCGCCGATCTGCCCCTTATACTCCATCGCGTACCCGTCTTCGACCATACGCTGCGCCAGGTCGAATTTCTGGTCGCCGCGCGAAGCCTCGCAATTCACCAGGGGGCGACCAAAAGTGTCGTCGGAACGATTATTCTTCTCATCCTCGACAGTGCAGGTCACCAGCGCTCCGGTGATCAGTCCTTCCAGGTGGCGCGATGACTCAGCGCCGCAGCGGATGACGTTGGATCCTTGGCGGCAAGTCTGATCGCTTTCGGGGGCGTCTATACCAGCTAACCGCACCGACACTTCGCCCATCCAAAGCGTGTCGCCGTCCGCCACATTCTTGCTGTCTGTGTAGGTGGAGTAGACCTCTTGTTGTGAAACGTCGCCAAATCCGGTGCCAACGATCGCCATGGCGAGAATGCCGCCAAGGATGGCGCCGACCATGCCGACCGCGATCGGCCGCGCGATCTTCTCCAAGCCTTCGCCAGGCGTAAAAGCAGCGAGTGCGAGAATGCCCAGCAGGCCGCCGATGATCAGGAAAAGGTCGAGCAGCGGCAAAACAAACCGCGCTATGTGCGGTCCATTGTGCGAGAACGACTGGGCCAGAACACTTGCGCCTGGGTTGCTCCAATGCGCCGCTAGGTCGCCGAAGGCCCGGAAGACGCCGCCATGATTATCGCTGGCGACCATCACCGATGCCGCAATCAGCAACACCATGCCGCTGCCCCAAACGACGCCGCGAATCCAGAGCGCCCATTGCCGGGTGCTGACTAGGAACAGAATGAGCGCTGCAATCAGCAGCACGAACGCAAGAGCAGCCATATCGAAATCCCCTCTGGGAGGGGACACTAGCGGGGCTGGGCGCTGCGTTCAACACCGAACCTGGCCGCGGCTGCGAGCCTCAGCTCCCCGCACCGGGGAATCGCCGTGGCGCGGCGTCGAGAACGCTGATGCTGTTCTGCCCAACCTCGATCACAGCCAGTCCCCGCTGCACCGCCCCAGCGCTGCTGAAGCGGAAAATCCCATCCGACCCCGCAAAACCTTCCGGGTTTTCGAGGGCGGGACGGGTCAGCGCCCGCGCGCCGCGCCCTTGCGTTAGCCGTGACGCCAGCGCCACGGCGTCATAACCAAGGCTGGAAAGCCGCGTCGGCTCGCGGCCGAACGTAGTCTGGAAGCGGCGCTCGAAATCCGCCCGCGCGGCGGGATCGGCGGCGACGTACCAGCCGCCCGCCAGTGAGGGCTCGCGTTGGGCGTCCCCCGCCCAGGCGCTGGTGCCGAGGAAACGCACCGCGGCGCGGTCGATACCTGCGGATACCAGGGCGGTTCCAATCGATCGCAACGGCGCACCGCTTTCCGCGATCAATATGGCTTGCGGCGGCGTCGTGCGCAGCGCTTGCGCAAGAGCGGTGGCCGCCGCGGAGGCTTCTGCGTCCGTGCGATTGTATAATTGGACTTGAACAATAGCGATGCCTTGGCGCGCGGCCTCCGCCCGCAATGCAATGTCCACCCGGCGGCCATATTCATTGGATGGCGCCAGCAACGCCAGCGAGCGTATATTGCGGCTGGCGGCGAAGGACGTGAGCCGGGCAATCTCATCCTCAAGCTGAAAGCTCAGCAAATAGACGCCATCGCCGCCCACACTTCGGTCGGAAGAGAAACCGATAACCGGGATGTTGTCCCGCCGCGCGGCGCTGGCGGCCCCAACGACGCCTTCACGCAACACCGGCCCGACGATGATGTCGGCGCCATCGGCGACCAGCGCGCGCGCCGCGGCTGCTGCTGTCGCCTCGTTTGCGCCGGCGTCACGCGGAATGAGTAGGGCGTTGGGTCCGCCATGATCGAAAAGGGCGAGCTCCGCTGCGTTGTACAACGCAGCGGCCTCTTGTGGCCGCAGGCTGAACGGCAAAAGCAATCCCACCCGAACGATGTCTCGCCCCCGCATAAACGGCGGCGTCACCCCGTCACGAGCCTGGACTTG
>JBEBIU010000031.1:0-26722 GCA_040080225.1 Terricaulis sp. | reverse complement strand
GATTCGGTCCCAGCGCACACACCCACCTCCCCCTCAATGGGGGAGGTGGCCGCGAAGCGGCCGGAGGGGGTGCGCGCGCTGGAGGTGCGGGAGAGCCTCGGGAGGCTTCCCTTTCATCGTCGCTGGGCCACACCCCCTCAGTCACGCTGCGCGTGACAGCTCCCCCATCGAGGGGGAGCGGGCGCCCTACCGATTCCGCTCGGCTTGAAAGTGCTCTAGGCTCGCGCTCCATGAGCGAAGGCATCACCTATTCCTCCTATCTGCGCTTACGGGAATTGCTGGCCTGCCAGCAACCGTCCACGCCCCAGCACGACGAATTGCTTTTCATCATCCTGCACCAGACCATGGAGCTGTGGATGAAACAGGCCATCCATGAGGTCGGCGCAGCACAGCGCGAAGTGCGCGCCGGCAATCTCGCGCCCTCCTACAAGCATATGGCGCGGGTTTCGCGCATCCAGGCGGTGATGACCCAGACCTGGGACATCCTCGCCACCATGACGCCCGCGGATTATCTCCATTTCCGCGCAGCACTCGGCGCCAGTTCCGGCTTCCAATCCGCGCAGTTTCGCGTGCTGGAATGCGCGCTCGGCCTGAAGGATGCCGGCCACCTTCGACACCATGCCGAAGGCTCGCCCGAGCGCGCCATGCTTGAAGCAGCGCTCGCAGCGCCGAGCCTTTATGACGACGCGTTGAGTCAGCTTGCGCGGGCTGGCTTTGACATTCCCAGCGCTGTGCTGGAACGCCCGCCCTCGGATCCTTATGAGCAGAACCCGGCTGTGGAGGCGGCGTGGCTTGAGGTGTACCGCGACACCGCCAAACATTTCCAATTCTATCAACTAGCCGAGAAATTGCTCGATCTCGACGACGCGTTCCTGACCTGGCGACATAAGCATGTCGTCACCGTCGAGCGCGTCATCGGCCGGAAGCGCGGCACTGGCGGCACCGAGGGCGTCGGTTATCTGCAGTCCACGCTGTCGCGCCGTTGTTTTCCCGAAATCTGGTCGCTGAGGACCAAGCTGTGAAATCTTACAAACACCTATTTTCCCGCGCGTTCGCGGCGGCGCCGGGGCGGCTGCACTTCGCCGCGCACTCGCACCATTTGTGGCCGGACGCTTCCTACGAAGGGCACATCGAGGCATGGGACGACGCGGCCCACCTCGCCGACCGCAAATGGGAGCGCATCTTCGGCCAAGTGATCCCGCAAGCGCAGCGAAACATCGCAAGCGAACTCCACCTGCCCGCTCCAAGCACAATCAGTTTCGCACCGAGTACACATGAATTGCTGGTGCGCATCTTCTCTGCGCGCGCAGAGAGCCGCCCGCTCGATGTGCTCACCAGCGACGGCGAGTTCCACTCCTTCCGTCGCCAGAGCGGGCGCTGGGCCGAGGATGGACGGGTGCGGTTGCGTGTTGTGCCGTGCGAGCCGTTCGGTACCTTTACCGAGCGCTATCTGGCCGCGGTCGCAGAGAAAGCGCCCGACATCGCGTTCCTCAGTCATGTCATGTTCAAGACAGGGCTGCGTTTCGACGGCGCGAACGAACTCGCCGCACTCGCGCGGCCCGACGGCATGTGGGCGGTGCTCGATCTCTATCATTCGTTCATGGCGATGCCATGCGACTTCAGCGTCGTGGCGGAGCGCGTGTTCCTGCTCGGCGGCGGCTACAAATACGCTATGGCCGGAGAAGGCGCGGCCTACATGCATGCGCCGACGGGTTTTGCGCAGCGACCGCAAAACACCGGCTGGTTCGCCGATTTCGGGGCCATCGAGGCCAAGCAAGGCGAAATCGCTTATGGGCGCGACGGCTCGCGCTTCCTGGGCGCAACCTTCGATGCAACGGGCGTGTATCGCTTCAACGCCGTACGCGCGATGTTGGCGCGCGAGGGTTTGGATACACACGCGATCAGCGCGCGGCTAGCGGCGCTGCGCGAGGCGCTCTGCACTGCAATCGCATCCGGCGAAGCCGGCGTGCTTGCTGAAGCAGAGCTACTGCACCCCAACGCGGCCGGCCCGCAAGCACGCTTCATCTCGCTGCGCCACCCCAAGGCTACACACTGGAAAGCGAAACTGTTCGAACACGACATCATCACCGACGCCCGCGACAACGTGCTGCGCATCGGGTTGGGCCTGTACCACGATGCAGAGGATATCGAAGCGCTGTGCGCGGTGACGAAGCGCGCGCTTGGTCCGGGCGCCGGGGAACCCTCTCCCTCCTTTGGGTGAGGGTAGGGTGAGGGTGGAGTACTGGCGCCTGTAAGTAATCGCAAGCGGCGCTGGTGCATCGCGTACAACACGCACCGCCTGCGCCGCCCCTTCACCCTGCCCTCTCCCCCCTCTCGGGGGGGGCGTTACACTTGATATACCACGACACCATAGCTAGTAATGATCGCCCCGCTGAGTCGGCGCCACCCCGTGGCGCTGCCGGAGGGAGAGGAAAAAGCAGCGTGGTGGGAGGTGCATTCGATGCTAACTTCGGTTGGCCACGCTTGGCGCAATCCAACAATGCACCCGGCCAGAAACTACGACACGGCACAAGCCAAGAAGGTGTTCGAGGCAGTGAAGGGGTTTATGAACGATCTGGCCGCTTTGGTTTAGGTGAGCGTGCAACCTTGCCAAACGCCCGCTCCAACGTCTTCGGATCGTCGCTCGCCTCGGCCTGCTTCGCGGCTTCGAGGAAGCGCTTGTATTGCGCGGGATCGTCGGGCGGGCGCTTCGCCGATTTGCGGGGAGCGGGCTTGCGGGTCATGCCGAAGCATAACCCGCGTCGCCCTCACGGTTCCAGTAGGAAGAAGAAATCTAGCTGGGGGCTTTCCGGCAGATCGGCGCGCTCGCGCCAGAACAACAGGATGGCCCGCTTAGGGCGCTTCCGCCCGTTCTCTACGAGTTGTTCGATAGGTGAGGCGCTTGCCCTTCACGCCCTGCAAGGCGAGGTCGGCGCGGCTCACGTCATTGACGCCAAGCTTTTCGCGGTTCGAGTAGCGGAACGAAAATTCGGCCAAATAGCGATGCAGGTGGGCTTCGCTGACAGAATGATAGGTGCCAGTCAGGCCGCGCTTAAGGACCGAGAAATAGCCTTCCACGGTGTTCGAGTGCGCATCGCCGCGCACGTATTCGTCGATCTCGTGATTGACGGTCTGGTGATCCGCAAATTCGCGTCCGATGAGCCGGTATTCGCTCGCCGTGTCGGTCATGAGCGCGGAAGCACGATCTGCGTGCTTATCGAGTATGGGGCGCAGGGTAGCGCGGTTAACGCGCGGAATGTGGTGCGCGCGGGCGCGGCCATCGCGTTCGACGATGGCGTGAACGATCTGCTTGCCCATGCCGCCAATGTTCGCGGGATTGCGCTTGCTGACGTGCTTGTTCCTCTCCTTGCCGCCGATATAGGTGGTATCGGCCTCAATAACCTTGCCGGCGCCGCCCAGCGGCTCAAGCCCGCCATCCTTCATCGCTTCGCGGATGCGGTGCGTAAGGTGCCAAGCGGTTTTCATCGAGCAAGAAAGCATGCGCTGGATTTGGCGCGTGCTGATCCCCTTCTTGCTCGCGCACATCAAGTGAATGACTTGCAGCCACAGGTTCAGGGCCAAGTGCGAGGCCTCGAAAATGGTGCCGATGCGCACGGTGAAGGGCTTGTCGCAGGCGTAGCACTTGCGCAGGCCGGGCCGCGTAGTCTTGCCGTTCAGTTCGCCGATGTGCTCAGCGGTCGCGCCGCAGAACGGGCACGTCGGGCCGTTCTGCCACAGTCGCGCTTCGATGTAAGCGAGAGCCGCGTCTTCGGTTTGGAAATGCGCTTCGGAAAGGACAGATCGTGCCATACACACAATCTAGGGATTGGGGGCTGGTATGTCAAGTGTAACGTTCCCCTCTCGGGGGGCGAGGGTTCTCCAGTGTTCTCTTCGCGCAGCAGGTACCCTCATCGCCGCGCGACGTGCTCAACATGCATGCGCGCGAGGAACGCTTCCTGAGGGGAGCGGGACGCACGGCTCGAGACAGGGCTCACCACGCCCCCAACTCCACCAGCTTGCGGCGTAAATCTTCCGGCAGATCCGCCCCGCCCTTGATCTCGCCGAGATCAGCCGGCGCGTCCTTCGGATCGAGATAACGCCAACCTTGAAACGCGCGGCGCGGCTGCGGGGCGGTGCGCACGATTTCAGGATCGAGATAGAGTCCGCAGCGCAGGCCGTGATCGTCGCGCACCTGCGCGATCTCGACGATGTGCTGGCGCACCAGGATGACACCCTTGATCACCCAGTAGAGCGAGCCTCCGGCAAGCACGTCGTCAACGCGCTTGGGCCACATGCGCGTGCCGCACACCGGGCGCTTGCGGCGTTTGATCTGGCGCTTCTGGAAGTCAGCAAGGTCGTCGATGCTCTCGGCGCCGACGCAGAGTTTGACGATGTGGATGGTCATGCGTTCAACATCTTGGACCGCCGGCGTCCTCGCCGGCGCTCAAGGAACGCAAGCGTTAGGTTTCGCACGTGGAACCACCGGTCGCCGGCGAGGACGCCGGCGGTCCAAGATCTCGCACGGCCTCACCCATCAGCACCGCCATTTCGCGCGCACCTGGGTCATCCGACGCGCTCAGCCCCGCCACCACGCCAGCAAAATCCGCCGCGTTCTTGTTCTGCGAGAGCTTGCGTTTCGCCTCGATGTGTTCGGCGTGGAGTTCCACGCCGACGATGCCGCGCAGCATCGCACCGATGTAAGCGCGTGGAGCATCCTCGACTTGCCAGGGCTTGGCTTGGCCTGCTTCATGCAAGTCCGACAAGCCCCGCACCACGCTTTCGAGCCGCGCGGGATCGTCGAACCAATCCACGCGCCCGCTCAAATGCACGGCTTCGTAATTCCAGGTCGGCACCGCTTTGCCGTGCTCGGCTTTCGAGGGGTACCAATTCGGCGACACGTAAGCCCCCGCACCGCTCAACACGATCAGGCCGCGCCCAGGCCCAAGCTTCCAGTGCGGATTGGCGCGAGCGATGTGGCCGACAGCGATCTTCCTTTCCGCGTCCCACAGGATGGGCAGATGCGTGGCGACCGGGGTTCCGTCAGGCGCCACTGTCACCAGCACGCCCGTCCAGCGGCGCGACAAACGCACGATCAGCGCCTCAGAATCATCGGCGGCGAAGTGCTCGGGGGTGTACATCAATATGGACCGCCGGCGCCCTCGCCGGCATGCAGTGTCTCAGCTTGCGAGGGCTGCGCAGTGGGAACCAATGCTGCCGGCGATGGCGCCGGCGATCCATATTGTGCCCGCCACGCAGCCTTCAGCGAAGCGCTGGTTTTTCGCGAGCCGTCGGGGCTCCAGCCCGGGGGACCGAAGAGAAAACCCCACGCCTCGCCCGGCGATTTCGCACTGCTCACATCGCGCCAAATCCCGGCCCATTCGTGAAACGCGATCCGAAATGGATTGAAGGCGCCTAATTGCATGATGATGCCGTAGCGGATTTTCTCATCCTTGGTTTCAGGCACGAAGGTGCCGAACAGGCGGTCCCAGATGATCAGCACGCCGGCATAGTTCGCGTCGAGATAGCGCGGATTGATGGCATGGTGGACGCGGTGATGACTGGGCGTGTTCATCACCCATTCGAGCGGACCGAGGCGGTCGATCGTCTCAGTGTGGATCCAGAATTGGTACACCAGACTGATCGACTGGAACATCAGCACCATGACCGGGGGAAACCCCAACCACACCAGCGGCAGCCAGAAAATAAACGCGAGCCCAATCGCACCAGTCCAGGTCTGACGCAACGCCGTCGTCAGATTGTAGTGTTGCGAGGAGTGGTGGACGACGTGACTAGCCCAGAACCAGCGCCGCTCGTGGCTGATACGGTGGAACCAATAATACGCCAAATCCTCGGCGAAGAAGCACGCAACGAGCACTGGCCAGGTCCAGCCGAGATCGAACAGGCGGAAGTGCGCAACCCAGAAATAGCTCGCCACCACAAAGCCACCAAGCAGCACCTTCGCTACCTGATTGCCGAAACCCATCCACAAACTGGAAGCGGAATCGGCGGATTGGTAACGCCCGCGCCCGGCCGCGCGCACGTACAGCATTTCCGCGATAATCAACAGAATGAAGCCGGGCACCGCATAGGTGACGATGTCGGGGATTTCGAACGGGGGTGCGATGGGCGCTTTCATGTCGGTCCGCCTTGCGCCATCGCCACCGCCCATGCTGGCGGCGCCTGCTGCAAACGCAGCTCAATTGGGGGATAGCCGATATCGGAAAGCGCCACGCGCAGCCGCCCCGCCTTCAGCGTCACGCGCGCCGCGCTGGATGAAACAATGCGTGCGCTCACTCCATCTCCCAACGCGCGGGCCACCAGCACGGCGCCATCGGCGAGGCGCGCCAGGGCGCACCGCGCGTCCGGCGCGATCAACACATCTTGCAGCGTTCGCCCCTCCTCGACCGCGATGCGCGAGAGCTCGACCTCGGTGAGGCGCGCGCGTGCGCGAAAGCCCAGCGCCATTGCCGCGCCCACCATCGCAAGCACGCCAATGGCAGACCCGGCGAGGGTCACCAGGTCGTTCACCCGCCCAATCCTAGAAGCACAATAAGGGTGACGAAGAGCCCCAACACGATCATCGCGAAAAAAAGCAGCAACAAGGTGCGCCAAATCGCAGACCACCAACCCAGCGCGTAGGCGCCCTTCAGATGGAAAAACATGTGCGCCGGCATGCCAATGCCGAACAGAACGCCCCCCGCCCAAGCGAGCTGCGGCGCCTGAGCCGTCAGCGCGATAACGATGAACACAAGCGACGCGAACGACAGCGAATAGAGCGCGAACACAGTGTGATCGTAGAGGGTCAAACCGCGCTTCCAGACAAACAACAGCCACAAGAACGGCAACGAAAGCGGCGCGAGCAGGAACGAATACTTGTAGGCGGCCTGTTGGATTTTGTAGAGCGCTAGATCGGGATTTTCGAGGCTGTGAACGATACGAGCGTCAAGCTCGGGAAAGCCGGTGTTGACATTAACCTCGCCGCCCTTGGCCTTTTCGCTCAGTTCCTCCTGCCAGGTTTTTGGCGGGGCGTTGTTGGCCTCAGGCGAGGCGTTCGACGCGGCCGCATCGGCCCGCGCGAGCGCTCGTTGCTGGCGCGCTACTTCGGCCTGCGCCAAACGCACGCCTTGCGTCGCCAACCGCACTGCAAGCCCTGGCGTGTATTGCTCTTCCGGCGCCGCTTGCGCCTCGGCGAGTTCGCGCTCCGCCACCGCCAAGTCCGAGCGCGCTTCCGTAAGATCCGCAGCGATCTCTTCGCGAGATTGGCGCACCTCGAACTGCAGCACGTTCGCGTCCACGAACGAGAACACAAAGAACATCAGAAAAATCATGAACAGGAAAAGCGCCAGCGGCGAGATGTAGCGCGCGCGTTTGCCGTAGGTGTATTCGCGCGTCAGCGTGCCGGGGCGCAACACGAGTTTCGGAAACGTGCGCCACGCCTTGGTCTCAAAGTGGAAAAGGCCGTGCAACACCTCTTCGATCATGTGGAAGAGAGAACGGTGGGGACGAGAAGCTTGCCCGCAAGCGCTGCAATAGGCGCCCATAAGGACCGCGCCACAATTTAGGCACGCGCCTTCGCCGGGCTTGTGCGCCTCGCGTCCCTCAATCGCGCCCGCCGCCAGACCCGCTGTCGCCAGCGCGCCGGCCGCATCCATTTCTCCGCTCATCGGCTAAGTTTCCAGCGTTCCGCCGGCCCAATCAAGCCCGCGCATCCCGACGCGAGGCGCCGTCTGTGGGTTCGCCGCCGAGCGAGCGGATCAGAAACCCCAATTCGGTGCGCGCCACGGCCGCCGGGCGCCACCGAGGCGCCGCGGCTGGCGGCGATTTCTTGGCGTCAGCGGTTATCGCGGCCAATCCCTCACGCTCCAGCGCCAAGACCGCCAGCGCCTCGGCTTCCTCGATGGTGCGCGCCCAGACGAACACGGCGGTCACCGCGGTTTCGGCCCGCCGGGGCCAGCGGCGCGCGCCAGGCGCGAGCTTCGCCTCCACGACCACGCGCCAGAACGGCATCGGCGGGCGCAGGAGGCGCACGCGATAAACCCAGGCCCAAAACCCGCCGCTGCGCTTCATCCGGGTCACGCCGCTGCGCCCAGCACGCGCGCGATCGCCTGCGAGCGCTCTGTCTCCGGCGTTTCGAACAATTTCAGCGGCTGGACGCCGGCGAAGAAGTACTCGAAATCCTCGGGCGGCTCCGCCGACTCGACGAAGACAGGAAAGAGCCGCTTTCGGTAGCGGTCAGCCAGGTAAATCTCGCGCTTGACGTGATCGCTCTCGAAGGCGGCCTTCGAGCACATGACCATTACCCCGGCCGCGCTCTTGATCGCGCGCACGATCTCACCGGCCCAGCCATCGCCGGCGGCAATGCCTTGCTGGTCAAGCCAAAATTTGCGTCCCTCCCGTTGCGCCGCTTCGATCACCGGGAACACAAGCGCCTTATTGACCCGCGCATAGGAAACGAACACCGCGTCGGCTTGGGGCGGCGGCGCGGCTGTGGCGGATGTAGGCGCCGGTTCACGCACGGGCGGGCGGCGGCGAACGCCAAGCACGGCGCGCGATGCGACCCATGCCAACACAATCAACGCCAGCGCGATCGCACCCGCGAACGCCCATTCGGTCGCGCCTGCTGGCGCGCCATAACGTTGTCCGAACGCTTCGACGCCGGCGCGCAGATCGTCGAAGCTTCCCGGGCTGGGACCGATGCGGTTTGCGAGCCAAATCGAAGCGGCGACGCCCAAGGCCGCTATCCCAGGCGCCGCCACCAACAGGAGAAACAAAGCGCTCAATAGCCCAGGTTTCTTCGCCGGCGCAGCGCGGGGGATTGGCGGCGCTCCCTCCCCCGCATTCGGGCGCGCCGGCGCGCGCAGGAGTTCGCGGACGGCGTTGGCCACTTCCAGCCATTTGAACTCGCGCTGCGCCTCGAAGCTGGCGTCGATCGCCGGCAAGTCCCGCAGCCCGACCGGGGCTAACCCGCGGTCGATCTTCACCACGAGGAGGCGACCCTCAGCCCATGCGTCGAGCGCTCGTTGCTCAAGCCGCAAGCGGGTTGGCGCGAACAATAATTCCTTTGAAATCAGCGCGACCATCACGTCGCTCGCCTGCACCGGATGCATCGCGGTCTGACCGTCGTCGAGCTGCGCGAACTGGCCCCGCCGCTCGATCGCCTTTTCCAGGGATTCCGCGACGGCGCGGTCGGCCGGGGCGTGGGCGATAAAGACGGTCATGAGCTGGTGTCCCGGATTTGAAGTTCGCACAGTCAATTGGATCACGCGATGCGAACTTCAAATCGATCAGAGACATTAGAATCAATAGCTTATAGTGTGGCTGATGAATCTGAAATTCGCTCGGCGCTCGCCATCAGAATTAGGCGAATTTCAGCTTCGCCACACGAGGCTCTTAGCATGCCCGCAACGGCTGGGAAGCCGGCGGTCTCATTGCGCCTTAACCAGGGGGCCCTATCCTATGGGGAGGGTGCCCTGATGAAACCGAGCCTCGCTGAAATTTCCTTCCTGTCATCAGCGGCGCCGGATGTGCTTGCCGCGCTCGACCAGGAAAGCGAGTGGTTCACGCTCCCTTCCGGCTCGGCGCTGATATTCGCGGGCGAGCCCGCCGACGACGTTTACTTTCTGGTTTCGGGTTCGCTGGCCGCGTTCCGCCCGTCGGAGCGCAATCGTCACAATCTCCTGGGCTATGTTCGCCCCGGCGAGCCAGTGGGGGAAATGGCGCTGATCGCGCGCGAGCCGCACACATCCAGCGTCTTCGCCGTACGCGACAGCGAATTGCTCAAACTCTCCGCTGCGGCCTTCGAGCGGCTGATGTTCGCCCACCCCGAATTGATGCGCCGCCTAGCCAAGATCATGCTGACGCGCGCCCGCGGCGGAGGCGGCGGGGGCTCGCCCCGCGCCGAGCCCAAAGTGTTCGCGCTCATCTCCACCTCCCCCACCATCGACCTTAAATTACGGGCGCGGACGCTGCAGACGGCGCTGAAACGCCTCGGTGCGCGCGCCGTCATCATCACCGATGAGGACGAGGCGGCGATGAGCGCGCAGGGCATGAACAGCGCATGGTTCGACACTCTGGAGGCGAAGAACGACGCCGTTTTCCTGGTCTCGCCGATCGCCGACACGTCTTGGTTCCGTACCTGCCTGCGACAAGCCGACCGACTGTGGTTCTTCGCGCGCGCCGACGCGCGACCTTCACTGCCGCTGCTGCCGCCGGAGGAACCCTCCCCGGCGCGGCAATTCCGTCTGGTCGATGTCGTGCTGCTTCATCACGGCATGGACCGCAAGGCAGCCACCACCAATGAGTGGCGCGAGGCGTGCGAGGCTTCGCGCGTTTTCCATTGGCGCGGGCTTGAGGACGAGGACGCCGCTCGCCTTGCGCGCATCATTGCGGGGCGCTCGATCGGCCTGGTGCTCTCGGGGGGCGGTGCGCGCGCCTACGCCCATATCGGCGTTATCCGCGCGCTGCGTGAGGCGGGCCTGCCGCTCGACGTCATCGGCGGCACCAGCATGGGCGCGATCATCGCGGCATGCGCGGCGATGGGCTGGGACGACGACGAAATCGAGATGCGCATCCGCAAGGCGTTCGTGGAGAGCAATCCGCTGGGCGATTACGTGCTGCCTGTCGTCGGCCTGGTGCGCGGCAGACGCGTGGAAGACCGCCTGCAGGAGCATTTCGGCGAAACTCTGATCGAAGATCTCGGCGCGCCGTTCTTCGCGGTATCGACCGATCTGGTGGCCGGCGACATCCGCGTCCACAGCGGCGGCTTGTTACGCAAAGCACTGCGCGCTTCGATCTCGCTGCCGGGAATCCTGCCGCCAGTGCTCGATGGCGAGAAGAGATTATTGGTGGACGGCGCTGTGTTGCGGAATTTCCCCGTGGATGTTCTCAAGACCGTCCATCGCGGCCCGATCATCGGCGTCGATGTCGCCCTTCGCGACGGCATCGACATCGAGGATTTTCGCGATCCCCCGGGCTTCTTCGGCTGGGTGGCCGCGCACGGCCTGCAAGGCGCCCCGCCAATCGCCTCGCTGCTGATGCGCGCAGCGACATTGGCCGTCGATCCCTGGGAGGGCCGTTCGGGCGCGGACCTGTTGATTACGCCCAACATGCCCGACATCGACATGCGCGATTGGAAACAGTTCGACGAGGCCGTAACCGCTGGCTATGAGGCCGCGGTTGCCGCGCTGCAGGGGCCCCATGGCCTGTTTCACGCCAGCGTTGCGGAAGACAGCTATGCGGCCACGGCGCTCGACGCTTTCGAAGCCGCTGAATAGAGTTTCCCAACGCGCCAGCTTCGCCTATCGGTGCTGGCGACGGAGGGACGATGCGGATACTCGCACTCTTAGCGCTGAGCCTGCTTGGCGCGTGCGGCGGCGCTTCGCAGCCAAAGACGGACGCTGGCTGCCACCGCAGCGCCAGCCACGACATCATCTGGTCCAACCCTCGCGCACCCGATGTCGTGACCGCGCGCGCGGAAGGCCCCAGCTGCGCTCAGGCGATCGTTACGCTTGCGATCCGCGACGCCCGGGGCGACCCGCTCTGGGCGTTTGCCGCAACCCATTTTGCTATGCAAGCCGGCGAGGGCGCCTTGCCCGAAGCCGCGCCCGCAGTGAGCGACGACGCCATGGACGCCTTCCTGAGCAATTGGGCAAATCTCACGATCCAAAAATCGACCACCCTCCCGCAATGGCGCGAGGGCGACGCCCGCCTGACCGGTGAAACCTTTTCGTACCACACAGATTTCGACCGCGACGCCTATGAGATGTTGCGTACGCGCGACCTGCCGATGATCTGCTACGCCGCCGGCGTGGAGACCGTCGCCTGCTTGGTCGTCGATCCGTTTTCCCACGCGCCTGCGCAGATTGTCGCTTACGGCCCGTGAGACAGCTCGTTTTCGCCACGCTTGCGCTGCTCTGCGCCTGCGCACCCATAGCGGGCCGCTGCGACATGCAGGCGACGCGCGTGATCGACTTCAGCGCGGCGGACGAGAGCGTAAATACCCGCTCGATCGGCGCGGCCTGCAACAAGGCGATCGGCGTGTTCGCCGTGCTCGACGCCGAGGACCGGCCGATCTGGTCCTGGAGCGCGCCGCTTGAAAGCGCCTATGGCGACATTTTCCCCTCACAGGACCGTGAAGCCATGCGCGACTTCATCGAGCGCTGGGCGCAGCCAAGCGTCGCGGAAACTTCGACAGCGCCGGAATGGACCCTGCTGGCGCCGGGGCAGAGCACGCTCGACCGTGCGACCTATGAGGACCTACGCGCGCGCAATCTGCCAATGCTGTGCCATTCCTCTGGCTCTGCGCGGGAGACCTGCATCTTCTGGGAGCCGGCGGCGGGTTTCGCCGGCCATTTCTATGACCGCGACGTGGCGCTCAAGCAGGAAGAATAGGCGCGCCTAGAGCGGCGCACCCACGATCGGCTCGGGCAGTCGCCTTTCTTGGATCGCCGGCGTCCTCGCCGGCGGGCGGTAGCGCCAACAAGCCGCCGTCTGCACGGTGGCAAACGCCGATGCCGGCGAGGACGCCGGCGGTCCAAGAGTGCACCCAATTTCTCACGCGAGTTCGCGTCATCGTCGCCTCAGCGCCACGCCGGCTCGCCTCATGCACATAGAGGTTTGCATTGGCCCGAAGCATGCTTATCTTCGCTCGTACCGGCGATGGGCGCCGGCTTTCTAGAAAAGGAGGTGATCCATGTCTCATTGTCACCAGTTGGGGATGATTTCGCAGGTTTGGATCGCTTCCGAGCGCGCCTTCGCCTGAGGTTTCGCCCAAAAGGCACGACAATGGAGGGGCTGCTCCGCGTTTGCGGGGCGGCCCTTTTGTTTTGCGCACGCGGCGAAAAAAAGGGCGGGATTGCTCCCGCCCAGTTTCACCAGCGGAACTGAAATACGGTTAGGCGCGAACTGGCTTGAGCCGCGGGGCGCTCCAGAGACTGAAGCCGGCCATGAGCGAAGCCGCAAAGCCGGGGACAAACACCGCCGAGCCTGCAAGCATATTGGCGCCGTCGCCGCGGCCGCCGAACACGATCGATGCACCGACAGACACCAGGGTCAACCCGAACAACATCAGCGCAACCAGCCCGAAATTCTCCGCCGCGAGGCCGAAATCGACGCGCGGCATTTTGAACGATGGTGCATGACGGGTCATCCCCTCGGCCCGGCGTGCGACCGGGGCAGCATGGGCGGTGGTCAATTCACCCTCGTCGCCAATGGCGTCTGGTGCAATTTGCGTCAACAGCAACGCTTCGGTAGCGGACTCTGATTTTAGAATCACAGTCAGCCGCTGTGCTGGAGAGGGCCTCGGCGCGGCGGCGGGAACTAGAATCGGCGGCGACTTCTTCGTCGGCGCACCAAGAATTGAAGCGGCATGGTCAAGCTTGGCGCGTAACAAAGCCGATGGCGAAGGGCTCAGCGGCATGTCTCTCAGGAACAACGCCTTCTCGGCGGCGCGGCGGCGCACCAGCGTTTCCACCGTCTGCACCTCCCCATCGACCTCTCCCTTGCGCCAGGCGTCCAGCGCGCACGCGGCGGCGACATATTCGCAAGCGTTAACGCGGCGCAGCGCCTGGCTCTGCAGAAACGCCTCCTCGCCGATCGAGAACGCGAAAGAAACCAGCGCATCGAACTGCGATTGCTTGATCGGGGCGGTTACCTTGGCGTTCACTAATCGCTCTATCGGCGCCAAATCGAGCGCCAGGAGTTCGGCTGCTTCGTTCTTGGACAAAGGCGCTCCCGGCTCGCCAACACGAACATGGCCGTAACCAAGGACCCATCCTCCTTGAGGCAACGGAAACGCCTCGGCGCGGAAGCCTTCGAATTTTTTCACCAGAGTGAAGCCGGTGGCGGAGAGCGTGTGAGTCATGGGCTGCCTTTCGGGGCGTGGTTCTCGCGCCCCCGTCCCAGCATGACGCACGCCGCGCGGGAGACTTCCCCAATCAGGCAAAACCGGCGCCAAGAATGCGCGCGGATGGTGAATTGGCGTTAGTCAAGCCAGCAGGATCAGCGTGGCCAACCCTAAGAAGGCCAAGAACCCTAACGCATCGGTAGTGAAGGTGACGAATACCGAGGACGAAACGGCGGGGTCAGCGCCCATACGACGCAGAATGAGAGGGACCACAATCCCAACGATACCGCCCATTGCCAGGTTGATCAAAACCGCTAGGCCCACGGCGATGGAAAGCCCTGCGCTGGCGAACCAAAGATAGGCGACCCCCGCGAGCGCAAGGCCGAACATCAGCCCCTGCGCGGCGCCAGTGGCGGCTTCGCGCACAACGTAACGCCAGGCGTTGGCGTCGGTAAGGTCGCGTGAGGCGAGCGCGCGCACCGCCACCGCCAGCGTTTGATTGCCGACATTACCGCCCATGGAGGCAACGATCGGCATCAACACCGCGAGCGCCACGATCTGCTCGATCGACCTCGCGAACACGGAGATGATGGTTGAAGCGGCAAGCGCGGTACCGATATTCACAAAAATCCACGGCGCGCGTGCGCGCACCGATTTGAACACGCTGTCGGTCTGCGCCGCCTCGGAAACCCCGGCCAGCTTGAGCAAATCCTCTTCGCCCTCTTCGCTGATGACATCGACGATGTCATCGACCGTCACCGTGCCCTTGAGGCGGCCTGCTTCATCCACAACCGGGGCGGAGGCGAGGTGGTATTTCTGAAAAGTGTGGGCGACCTCCTCCTGGTCCATCTCCGGGCGGATCAGCGCCTTCACAGGCGCCATGATTTCCGCAACCGGCGTTTCGCGCTTCTCGCGCATGAGCTTGGACACATTGACCGCGCCCACAGGACGCATCATCGGGTCGACAATGTAGATCTCGAAGAACACGTCCGGCAGTTCGGCTGCTTCCGCCCGCATGCGATCGATCACGTCGCCCACAACCGCCCCCTCGGGGGCGGCGACGTACTCGCGCTGCATGAGCCGCCCGGCGGTCTCTTCGTCGAACGAGAGCGCATCCTCGACCGCGTGGCGGGTGTCTTCGTCGGCCGCCGCCAGCACCGCGCCCAATTGCTTGGCGTCGATGTCTCCGGCGACGGCGGCGGCGTCGTCGGTGTCGAGTTCGCCGAGCGCGCGGGCGACATAATCCGCTGGCAAGTGCGGCAGGATTTCCTCGCGCCGCTCCCACGAAAGTTCGGCCAGGAACTCCGCTGGCAAGGTCCGCCCGACCATGCGGGCGATGGTGCGCGCGGTTTCCAGCGGCACATGCTCGAACACGTCGGCGAGATCGGCGGGATCGAGCGCACCCAACATGCGGCGTAGCAAGGGGGCGTCATGATCGCCGGCCGCGCCAATGATCCCGGTGATGAAGTGCGCGTCCTCGGATGGGACCTTGCGGGATTGTTCGGCGGCGGGCGCTTCGTCCTCAATGCTCATCGGCCGCCTCCCCGCGAATGGGATCAATCCATGCGCCATCCTAGGCGCCTGTGTCGGCGCCGGCGTCAAGCCGCGCAAGCGCAGCGGTCGGACTTGAAAATACCCCACATGGGTATACAGACGCGCCATGCACGACCGCACCCCTCTCGTGAACCGCCTCCATCGGATCGAGGGGCAGGTGCGGGGCGTCGCCAAGATGATCGACGAGGGCCGCTACTGCATCGACGTGCTCACGCAAATTCGCGCCGTGCGCGCGGCGCTGGTGCGGGTCGAGACCAATTTGCTCCAGGATCACCTCAGCCACTGCATCGAGGACGCCATCGTTTCCGGCGACGCCTCCCAGCAGCGCAAGAAAGCGGCCGAGCTGATCGAATTGCTGGGGCGCAGCGAGAAATGAGCGAAGCGTCCCGTCGCCGCCAGCACGACCACGACGCCCATGCGGAACACACGTGCGCGCACCACGCAAAGCCAGTGGCCATGATTGCGCTAGCAGGCGCAAAATGGACCTGTCCAATGCACCCTCAAATTGTGCGCGACGAGCCGGGAGCGTGCCCGATTTGCGGCATGGCGCTGGAGCCCGCGACTCCGAGCGTCGAACAAGCGCCCAATCCCGAATTGATCGACATGACGCGCCGCTTCTGGATCGCCTCCGCGCTCACAGCGCCGGTGTTCGCATTGGAGATGGGCGGCCACCTATTTGGCTGGACCCATGCGATCGGGGCGCAAACGTCACACTGGATTCAATTGGTGCTGGCGACGCCGGTGGTGTTGTGGGCGGGTTGGCCGTTCTTTGAGCGCGGTTGGGCTTCGCTAGTCAACAACAGCCTCAACATGTTCACGCTGATCGCGATGGGGATCGGCGTGGCGTATTCCTATAGCGTCGTCGCTGTGCTGGCGCCAGGTTTGTTCCCCGCGGGATTCCGCGACGCCATGGGCGCGGCGCCTGTCTACTTCGAAGCCGCGGCGGTGATCACCGTGCTGGTGCTGCTGGGGCAAGTGCTGGAGCTGCGCGCACGCGAAGGCGCGTCGGGTGCAATCCGGGCGCTCTTGGAGCTCGCGCCAAAGACGGCGCGGCGGCTGCGTGCGGACGGAACCGACGAGGATATTTCGGTCGAGCACATTCAGGTCGGCGATCTGCTGCGGGTGCGCCCGGGCGAAAAGATCGCGGTCGATGGCGAGGTGATCGAAGGCCGCACGGCGATCGATGAGGCGCTGGTGACTGGCGAGTCCATGCCCGTAACCAAGCAAGCTGGCGCCAAAGTGGTGGCCGGCTCGCTCAACACTACCGGTTCGTTCGTGATGCGCGCGGAAAAGGTCGGCGCAGAAACGTTGCTGTCGCAGATCGTACACATGGTGGCCGAGGCGCAGCGCTCGCGCGCGCCGATCCAGCGGCTGGCGGACAAGGTATCCGCCTGGTTCGTGCCGGCGGTGATCGCGGTCGCTGCATTGGCGTTCGCGGTGTGGGCGACAGCGGGGCCAGAGCCGCGCTTTTCGCATGGCTTGCTCGCGGCGGTGTCGGTGTTGATCATCGCCTGCCCCTGCGCGCTGGGTCTAGCGACGCCGATGTCGATCACGGTCGGCGTCGGGCGCGGCGCGCACGCCGGCGTTTTGATCAAGAACGCCGAAGCATTGGAGCGCTTCGAGAAAATCGACACCCTCGTCATCGATAAGACCGGGACATTGACCGAGGGCAAGCCGGCAGTGGTCGAAATCGCGCCGCACAATCTTGCCGAAAGTGAGTTGCTGCGTCTCGCAGCAAGCGCCGAGCGCGGCAGCGAACATCCGTTGGCGCACGCGATCCTCGACGCCGCGCGCGCGCGCAATCTGCCCTTGGCCGAAGCGAGCGATTTCGACTCGCCCGTTGGCAAAGGCGTTGCAGCGCGTGTGGAAGGCAAAGCCATCCTGATCGGCGGCGGCGGTTTTCTCGGCGAGCGCGGCATCGATCTCTCCCCGCTCACGCCCGCGGCTGAAAACATGCGCGCGGCCGGCGCGACTGCTGTGTTCGTCGCTGTGGACGGCGCCGCGGCTGGTGTGATCGCCATCGCCGATCCGATCAAGCCAAGCTCGGCCCAGGCCGTGACCGCCTTAGAGAGCATGGGCGTGCGAATTGTCATGATGACGGGCGACAATCGGATCACCGCACTTGCGGTCGCCGACAAAGTCGGGATCGGCGCGGTCGAAGCGGAGGTGCTGCCGCAGGACAAAGCGCGCGTCGTGCAGCAGCTGCGTGCGGAAGGCCGCGTGGTGGCGATGGCGGGTGACGGCGTCAACGACGCCCCCGCGCTCGCCGCCGCCGATGTCGGCGTGGCCATGGGCGCGGGCGCGGACGTTGCCATCGAAAGCGCCGGCGTGACGCTGTTGCACGGCGATCTGATGGGGCTCGTGCGCGCGCGCCGGCTCTCGCGGGCGGTGATGGCCAACATCCGGCAGAATTTGTTCTTCGCCTTCGCTTACAACGCGGCGGGCGTGCCGATCGCGGCGGGCGTACTTTATCCCGCTTTCGGCTTGCTGCTCTCGCCCGCCATCGCCGCGGCGGCGATGGCGCTTTCTTCCGTCAGCGTCATCGCCAACGCCTTGCGCTTGCGCGCGATCCAATTGAGGAGATCTGATCCGTGAGAACTTCCATCCGCACTGTTCTTCCCGCTGCGTTCCTGCTCTGCGCCGGGCCCGCCTTCGCTCAGACCGATCCGCACGCGGGGCATGGGACGCAGGAACAGAGCGAAACGCAAACGCACGATCCCGCACCGCCTGCGCCCGTCCAAGAAACGCCGGTCCAGCATGAGCATGGCGGTCGAGCGCAAGAACCGACGCAGTCGCCCCAGCCGATGAACCACGAAATGATGAGCATGCCCGGCATGGACCCTGGCGCCCACGGCGCGCATGACATGTCGCGCATGACCGGAGTGCTTGGCGGCTATCCCATGAACCGCGACGCCTCAGGCACTTCCTGGCAGCCCGACGTTTCGGAGCATGGTGGCGCGCACGCCATGGCGGGCGAGTGGATAGTGATGGGCCACGCGCTCTTCAACGGCGCATACGATTGGCAGGACGGTCCGCGCGGGGACGAGAAGGCGTTCCTCGCCGGCATGATCATGGGTTCGGCGCGGCGTGATTTCGAGCGAGGCACGCTCAACCTGCGCGTAATGCTGTCTCCCGATCCCGCCATGGGTGCGGAGGGTTATCCGCTCTTGTTCGCGGCCGGCGAAACCGCCGATGGCGTCGATACGCTGATCGATCGCCAGCACCCGCACGATCTGTTCATGGAGCTATCGGCCTCCTACTCGCATCGCCTCGGCGGCAGCGACAGCGTGTTCGTTTACGCTGGCCTCCCCGGCGAGCCCGCGTTCGGCCCGCCTACATTCATGCATCGTATGAGCGCCGCGGATTCCCCGGAGGCGCCGATCTCTCACCATTGGCTGGATTCCACGCACATCACCTTCGGCGTGCTCACCGCGGGTTGGGTGCATGAGAACTGGAAATTCGAGACCTCGCGCTTCCGCGGCCGCGAGCCGGATGAACACCGCACCGACATCGAAACCGGCGCGCTCGATTCCGCTTCAGCGCGCGTCTCCTGGAACCCGACTGAAAATCTCTCGCTGCAAGCCTCCTGGGCCGATGTCGCCAGCCCCGAAGCGCTCGAGCCTGGACTGGACGAGACGCGTTTTTCCGTCAGCGGCATCTACACGCGGGAAATATTCGCCGGCTGGTGGTCGGCGACGCTCGCCTACGCCAACAAGGACCGCAGCGACGGCGCTTCGCTCGATGCCTGGCTCGGCGAAGCCGCGCTGCATCCGAACGAAAACTGGACGCTGTTCGCCCGCGCCGAAGCGATCGAGACCGACGAACTGAGCGGCCATGGCGGGCCGGTCGAGAGCGTTCAGCGTTTGAGTCTGGGCGCCATCCGCGATTGGCGCCTCAATGAACACGCCGTGTTCGGCGTCGGCGCGCTGGCGCAACAGCATTTCGCCTCTGATGCGCTTGAACCCAGCTATGGCGGCGATCCGCAAGGGGCGATGGCGTTCGTGCGGCTGAAGCTGGGGTGAGCGGGACGCCCGATCACCAAAAGCGCTTGTTCGCGAACGCCTTGCATGAGGCGGATTTTCGGTAGCGCTCGAATGCAAGGGACTGTTCTCATTCTCGAACGCGAAAAGAAGAAGAAGAAGAAGAAGAAGAAGAAGCGCCCAGCAAACACTGGAAAGGCGAGCATGCGCCAGCCTTCGGCGATAATGCGATCTTCGGAAACCGCGCTGAAGGTAGTCGCCGCACCTGAAAGAGCGCCAATCGCGGCCATTGCCAGAACGGTCATCAGGATTTTGGCGATCCAGGTCGCGTTGCAGCTGGGCATGTGAGCGTCAGGCGAACGAGCGGACATGGGCGACTAGAGAGCTTGACAAACCTCAACCAGAGGTGAACCTTCGCCGCTTCTGCGAGCGGCCTTGGGGGCGGATCTTGTCGATGGTGACGCATATTGAAGCGCCTATCGCCTCCGGTCGCTGGACCGCACTCACGCGCCGCATCAGGCACGTCGCCGGCGCGGCAGTGAACATGGCGTTCTACTGGACGCTCCGTGTGTTGGTCGGCTTGGCATTCATAGCGGCGCTTGCCTTCATAGCTGTACTTGCCCTCCGGCAGGAGGTCGATCCGACGGTTCGTGCAAGTCTGCTGCTTGCACTACTTGCAGGGCTCACCGTCGTCGCCGTGCGCTACTGGCCAGCACCGCTTCGCTTTACGAATAGGGCGTTGCCCGACCGGTTGAAGAACCTCGTCGACATGATTGAACGGGCTGAGCGCGAGATCGTCATCGTGACCGGCGCGCTGCATCATGCCGTTTTTGCTGATCCCGTCGTTGTCGCCGCGATGGCGTCCGTGCCGGATCGGGTCAGAGTCTCGCTCTATTACACCGGCTCGCGTCTCGATCCGCTTAGCCAAGATTTCATCCATCTGCTCCAAGAGCGATGCGTCGAACCGCGGCATGTCATCGAACCCAACGTTCGGCACGCCGTCGTCGTCGATGCGCGCTTTGTCAAGCTAGAAGAGCTTGAAGTGCCCGACACCGATAGTGCGAAGCGCGCGGAGTACTTTTTCTACGCGTCGCGCATCGGCAAGAACGTGCTGGCGCAAATAAGGAAGCTCAAGACGGAAGCCGGGGAGTTTCCGCCAACTGAGTAATACGCCAGCGGCAGGGGGGGGCAAATCTTGGCCGGCGATTTTGCAAACGAGACACTGGCGGCTTTAGACGGCTGGCTGCATTGGTTTGTCGTCAATGGAGGCGACCTGGCGTCGAACGCCGGGGAAACCTTGGCTGATCAAAACCCCCTGGCTTTTGGTCCCCTGCTTACAATCAACGCCGTCGGCGTCGCCATGGGCATGTTTGCTGTTGAACAAATGATCACGTTGGGATTCGGCATTTCCGACAGCGCGACGACGCGGCGACGTTTCGAATTGCTCCGGCAGATTTTTGTACTGCTCGTGCTGCAAGGGGGCGGCAATCTCTTTTCACTCGTGATGGTGCTGCTCGCGCGTTCGCCTTGCGAATTCAATTGTCCGATGCACGACGTCAATCCGATGCATGTGTTGGCGACTAACGTCACGACCTACAGCGCCTACATCACAGCGGCCGCGCTGGTTCTCGGAGCTCTGAGGTTCAGGAAGGCGCGGCGCGGACTAGGCTCACGCGAGCCCAATATCTTAGCACCTTAGGCGTCTTCGTCGTCGCCGCTCAACGCGAACCAGCCAGCGACGAGCGACACAATTACGATAATGCTCGCTACACCTGCCGCGTACTCCACGGCGACCACGCCGGCGCCGATCACTACCGCCGCGACGAAGCCCGCCAAGAATACGGTCATGAGAAGTGCATGCGCGATCTCCCCGCCTCTTCTCCTACGACGGTGAGGATCGGTCGATGGAACGTGTCCGGCATTAGAAGCCACGGGAGCCTCCTTCGGCATGATCGCTTGCCTGCGCTGACCTCGGTGAACTGGAATCAGTAAACGATGCAATAAGCACGTCTGCGCATGTCGCGTGTTTGTGACATAGGTTCCATTTGGGATTTGAACAGTCGGACACGATGCCGCCCTTGAAACGCATCGCGTGGGGCAACGTCCGGCTTTCGCCCTTTGGGCTTCGGCGGGACAGCCTTCTCTGCGCTGCGCGCAGCGAAGGCTGGTGCGCTCGAGAGGACTCGAACCTCCACGATGTTACTCGCTGCCACCTCAAGGCAGTGCGTCTACCAATTCCGCCACGAGCGCATTTTGTGGGCGGCGGGGTAGCAGACCGCCCAAGCTCCGACAAGGGCGCCAACCCGGAGGCAGCGCAGCCGCCCTACCGCTCGGCTTCCTGTGGGCGCTAAAAACTCAATTGCTGATCAGTTCGGAAATCGTCAGCACGGTGGCGTGGTTCTGCGGGCCGCCATAGGTGCCGACATAGATGTCGTAAAGGCCACTCTGGGCGTTGTCGAAGCGAATGCCTGGGTTCATGCCGTTGAAACCGCCGTCATCGTTGCAATACCAGCGGCCGTCTGGCGCATTGATCACCAGCGTGGTGTCGGCGTCCGACGCGACCGAGATCGCCAGCGGCAGCGAGGCCCCGGCGGTCCAGTACAGATCGAAATCGGGCGCATCGGCGATGAACCCCACGCATTGGCCGCCAATGCTTTCGCCCGCATTGATCGAACCGCCAGACACGATTTCCACATTGTAGGGGTCCGGCGTGAAGCCCGAAGTGAGCCGAACCTGGCCTTGCGTGGGGTCCAAACTGGCGTTTTGCGCGTAGGCGTTGGCGCTCATAGCGACGCAGGCGAACGCGGCCGCCAGCACGGTGCTGATTTTCATGTTTCCGACCCTCTCTCGCACGCTGGCTGCTCGGCCGGCGCGAATCCACGTCCCTAAGGCTATTTAGGTCGGCTAACCCCGAATTGGCAAGGATTCTACCCAGGCAGCGTACTAACCACAGCCCCCCTCAGGCGGCGGCGTGGAATTCCGGAACGTCCGCGGGCTCGGTTACCGTGATGCAGAGCCTGTCGCCTTGGATGGTGATTTCGCCCCGGGCGATCGGGTGGCCGTTGGCCAGGATCCAGAGCTGGTCGCTTTCCTTGGTGTCGAGCGGGATCACCGCTCCCCGGCCCATCTTCAGCAATTGCTGCATGGGCATTTTGGAGCGCCCCAGCAGAACGCTCAGCTCGACGGTGACATTGTGGACTTGGTTGCGTTGCGACAAAGCTCTCTCCAGATTCGCTACAATCGGCGCGAAAGGATTGAGACGCGGTGAACGAAGCAATTGGCTGGGCCACCTCGCCAAAGCTGACCGAGTACGAACCGGCGGTCGCGGCCATGGAGGCGCGCGCCGCGGCGATCGCGGAGGGGCGCGCGGGCGAACTGGTTTGGCTTCTGCAACATCCCCCGCTTTACACCGCAGGCGTGTCGGCGAAGGAAAGCGACCTGCTCGCGCCGGATCGGTTCCCAGTGTTCCGAACCGGGCGCGGGGGGCAATTCACCTATCACGGCCCCGGCCAGCGCGTGGCCTATGTGATGCTCGACCTGCGCAAGCGCGGACGCGACGTCACCGGCTTCGTGCGCGATCTCGAACGCTGGCTGATCGATGCGCTCAGTCGATTTGATGTCGTGGGCGAAGTGCGCGAGGGCCGCGTCGGCGTCTGGGTGAGCCGGGACGGGGGGGCGCGAGAGGACAAGATCGCCGCCATCGGCGTTCGGCTGCGCAAATGGGTGAGCTTTCACGGCATTGCCTTCAATGTCGCGCCTGACCTCGAACACTTCGCCGGCATCACGCCATGTGGGGTTTCCGGCCCCCAATACGGCGTCACCAGCCTGGCCGATCTCGGGCTGGCCGCGAACATGGAGGACGCTGACGCGGCGCTGCGGGCGGCGTTCGAACCGGTGTTCGGGAGCACGCAAATCGCTCGCGTCCCCTGATTGGCGCATCCAAAAGGCGGCGCTCGCGCATCCTTTTTGCGACAGGGCGCACCGCCCCGCCTCATGATGGAGCCGCACATGGACGCCGAGATTTTTGTTCCGTTTACATTTTTCACCTTTCTCGCCGCAATCATTCTGGTGCCGACGATAGTCAAGGAGCGCACCAAGCGTTCGGCGCACGATCTGGTCTCGCAAGCGCTGGCGCGCGGGCAAAATCTCGATCCCGATCTGGTGCAGCAGCTGACCCAAAACATGCTCGACGAAGGCAATCGCGCCCGCAAGAGCCTCGGTAACGCGGTGATCCTGCTTGCGCTCGCCGCAGGGTTCGTCGGCGTCGGTTTTGTCGTCGATGGCTTCGATCGCGACGCCCATCGCGGCGTCCTGGTTCCAGCCGTAATCCTGGGCTCGATCGGCTTGGCTTATGCGCTGCTCGCCATCATAGATTACGCATCGCGCAAACGCGCGGCTTGATCGCCGCTGAACACTGCCGCGAGGAGGCCGCTTTGCAGCGGCCTCCTTTACTTTGCCGCGATGGGCAATGATGAGCCAAGCTGCGGCTTTGGCTTGGCGGGGCGGGACGATGAAAACTTGGCATTCTCTGGCGGCGCTGGCGTTGGCCGCGTGTAGCGCCCACGCTGGCGAGGACGAAATTGTCGCTCCACCGCCAGCTTGGGTCGAAGTAAATCCGGACCCGGTGAGAATTGACGGCGTACTGTTCACGCCGACCTGCTCGGGCGCGCCGGAAACTGATCCCGCTTATCGCTTCTGGTATCGGCAAGGGTCAGGCGACGGGCTTGTGGTATTCTTCGACGGCGGCGGCGCCTGCTGGGACGACGTCACTTGCGCTGTGCCGCGCCGCGCCCGCGACCGCAACGATGACGGTGGCCTCTACAAGGCCGAATTGTTGCCGGGCGACAATCCCAGCGCGATGCAAGGCATTTTCGACCTCGCCAATCCACGCAACCCAGTGCGCGATTGGAGTTTCGTGTTCGTCCCCTATTGCACCGGCGACGTTCATGTCGGCGCGGCCGCCGCCCATTATTCCGACCCCGACACCGGCGCGCTTTACACGATCCAACATCGCGGCGGCGACAATTTTCGCGCCATCCTGCACTGGATGGGCGCGCACGTGTCCCAACCCCGAATTCTGTTGGTGACCGGTTCCAGCGCTGGCGCGTACGGCGCAGCGGCGCATTACCCGGCCATTCGCGAAACCTATCCCGATGGCGACGCAATCATGCTCGCCGATGCCGGCCAGGGCGTAAGCGCGCCGGGGTCGGCCGCCCTTCGCAATCGCGCTTGGAATTATCAACCGTCGCCCGCCATCTTCGGCGGCGAGGGCGATGACGCCATCGCACGCCTCGCCGCGCATTTCCCGCGCGACCGTTTCGCACAATATACGACCAGCGCCGACGTAACCCAGCGCGCCTATTACGCGCTCACCGGGGGCGAGCGCACCTGCAGCGCTTGGACCGATGCGATGGCGGCCGCTCTTGAGCAGCGTCAGCAGATTCCGAATTTTCGTTCCTATTTGGCCGCTGGAGAGACCCACATTATTCTGCGCAGGCGCTTGCTTTACACTGAGCGGTCCGGGGGCGCGGTGTTCGCGGATTGGTTCGCGGCCTTGCTGGGACCTGCTCTGCCGGAGAACCGCGCCTGCACCGACTGCCTGGCCCCACCAACGCAGTGCGCATTCTGAAGCGCTGGGGCCGGCGAACTCCTCCTGCGACAGCTTGAGCGCCCGCCGGATAACGCGCACAGGCGGCGTGCGGCGCAAGCGCGCTTCATTCGCCGCTGTAATCGGCGCGGCGTCGCGGTCCCCGCGCGCGGCGGCGCGGCGTTCGGCTTCGCTCATGGAATCGAACCCGGCCCAGGGCGCTTTCGGTCTAGGCTTTTTCTTGGTGGTAGCGTTTGCGCTCATGCGGCGTAGCTCCGCGGGCCGAAATGATGCGCGCCGCGTGCGCCGCTCATTGCGCCAGATGCTCGAGAAAAATAGTGTCCCCAAATCACCGCGTTCGGATTTAGGCAGGACGCTCAACTGCGAGAGCATGCTACGAACACGGCCAGCTATTTATCATGGCAGCCAAGTACGCGAGGAGACCGTCCTTTTGTTCTATGTATACTGCGCGCGGCTCATAGAAATTCAGGTATGCATGGGCCATTGAATTTGCAGGGTTGAGCCGAGTTCCTGGGCTGTCCGGAAGGCAAAACCGCATCTCTTCACCCGGAACCATCCCTTCGCGAGT
The DNA here is from genome assembly GCA_040080225.1 of Terricaulis sp. Taxonomy (GTDB): domain Bacteria; phylum Pseudomonadota; class Alphaproteobacteria; order Caulobacterales; family Aquidulcibacteraceae; genus Vitreimonas. The sequence continues at coordinate 1,169 of JBEBIU010000031.1, read as the reverse complement.
ACGAATGGCGGCCATTGACATTATGACGCATGTCTCCGGGCTGGTGTTTGTTATCCCAATTTCGACGCCTGCACCGGTGCCATCCAAGTAGTGTTGACATGCAATTTGCAAATCTCCAGCGGTGGGCCTTCCGGGCTCGGCTGCAGGCATGTCGGCATAGGCCGCCGCTGCTTGAGACCCGACAAGAATTATCAATGCATCCAGAGTGGCACGAGCCTTCAACTCGCGCGGTGCCTGCGCAATCGCTCGCCAATACTCGAGCGCTGAAGCGCAGATTCGCTCTTCCGAATATTGTTGTGATCCATCATCCGCCATGACTTCGAGCGAAGAGCGCGTAAATCCTTCCAGTAGTGCATTCCGCTCTTCCTGGGTCAAATCGGCTTGGGTTTTGGGCGACTGCTCTGCGCTGATGATTGCGTCAAGGACCGCGATGGAACCCCGCAGGACCGCTGCCTTCGCCTCGTCACTTATGGCTAGACCAATGTCGGGAGAAACAGCCATGCCCCGGCTGTAGCTGGCACATGCGCCGGCGCTCTCTCGCTGGAGGTACTCCAGGGAATCGGCGCGCGCATCGGCGATTGCTTCAAGCGCTTCATCTTGCGCCCGCCTAAGGTCGGATATGTGGTCGGCAATGAGCCCTGATAGAAGAGTCTGGCCCGCGGTGAATGCTTGTTCGCGGGTGGCTCCTTCAGACTCTAGCTTGGAAATCTCCGCTGATAGCGCGGCATGCTCCTCAGGGAATTCTTCTTCGATTTTCGCCATGAACTCGCGTGACAATGCAACGAGCGAGCTTGACGGCCGGGCAAAATCATTCCGCCGAAGTAAGTCTACAATTTTGTCCCGTTCGATCCACAGCCCAAGCAGGGCAAGGATCGCAACTGCTGTCAGCGCGAGAAGCCATGCCCGCCATGCCCGCCCCATAGCGAACGCCCTTCTTGGTTCAGGAACTCCAGCCCCACAAACCATAAAACGGGATCAGGCCCCTTACCAGCTAAGTGAACCGCCCCGGGGGATCTCGGAGGCATCGGCATCGCGAATCCTTTGTACCACGTTTGTTCCGGAACACAAGGGGAACTTTCGTGCCCGCCGCCCGCCTGGCGCGGCGCGGCGTCCCGGCGCCTCCAAATTGGAGCGCGCGGCCTCCGGCCGCGCTTGGCGCAGATTGGAGC